>NZ_JBTSWJ010000006.1:0-298858 GCF_054612375.1 Alsobacter sp. R-9
AGCCGAGGCAGATCAAGAGGCTTTGATGGTGGGCGCACAAGGATTCGAACCTTGGACCCGCTGATTAAGAGTCAGCTGCTCTACCAACTGAGCTATGCGCCCATCAAAGCGTTCGCGGGGCGCTCGGCCCCGCGACGAGCGGGTGATTAGCAAAGCCCCGGTGGGATGTCCAGCGGGTCTTTGCAATGTAGGCGGGCGTTTTTCCGCACCCGCCTGCGCTTGGCGGCCGGTCAGCTCGCCATCGCCTCCGGGCGGCCCTTGAGCCGCTTCACCATCAGCTTGTTGAGCGCGCCGACATAGGCGCGCGCCGAGGCGACCAGCGTATCGGGATCGGCCGAGCGGGCCGTCACCGACTTGCCGTCCTCGCTCAGGCGCACCGACACCTCGGCCTGCGCGTCCGTGCCCTCGGTGACCGCGTGCACCTGGTAGAGCTCGAGACGCGCGTCGTGCTTCACCAGCGCGTGGATGGCGTTGAAGGTCGCGTCGACGGGGCCGTTGCCGCTCGCCTGCACCGTGTGGTGCTGGCCGTCGACGTCGAGCGTCAGCGTGGCGAGCTGCGGGCCCTGCGTGCCGGCGATCACGGTCAGCGCAACGACCTTGATGCGGTCGTGCGCGCTGACGATCTCGTCGTCGACCAGCGCCTCGATGTCCTCGTCGTAGACGTGCTTCTTACGGTCGGCGAGGTCCTTCAGGCGCTTGAAGGCGTCCTCGAAGGCGTTCTCGCCCAGCTCGTAGCCCAGCTCCTTCAGCTTCTCGCGGAAGGCGTGGCGGCCCGAGTGCTTTCCCATCACCAGCGAGGTCTTCGACACGCCGACCGACTCCGGCGTCATGATCTCGTAGGTCTGCGCGTTCTTCAGCATGCCGTCCTGGTGGATGCCGCTCTCGTGGGCGAAGGCGTTCCGGCCGACGATGGCCTTGTTGTACTGCACGGGGAACGACGTGACCGCCGCCACCAGCTTGGACGCGCGCGTCAGCATCGTCGTCTCGACGTTGCACAGGTAGGGCAGCACGTCGTTGCGGGTCTTGATCGCCATGACGATCTCTTCCAGCGCCGCGTTGCCCGCCCGCTCGCCGATGCCGTTGATCGTGCACTCGATCTGCCGGGCGCCCCCGGCGAGGCCGGCCAGGGAGTTCGCCACCGCCATGCCGAGGTCGTTGTGGCAGTGCACCGAGAAGATCGCCTTGTCGGAGTTCGGCACGCGCTCCCGCACCGTGCGGAACAGGGCGGCGTACTCCTCGGGCACCGTGTAGCCGACGGTGTCGGGGATGTTGATCGTCGTCGCGCCGGCCTTGATGGCGGCCTCGACGCAGCGGCACAGGAAGTCCATCTCCGTGCGCGTGCCGTCCTCCGCCGACCACTCGACGTCGGCGACCCAGTTGCGGGCCCGCGTCACCGAGGAGGCGACGAGTTCCAGCACCTTCTCAGGCTCCATCTGCAGCTTGTGCTTCATGTGCACCGGCGAGGTGGAGATGAAGGTGTGGATGCGCGGGTTGACCGCGTGCTTCACCGCCTCGCCGCAGCGGTCGATGTCCTTCTGCCCGGCGCGGGACAGGCCGGCGACGGTCGCCCGCTTCACGCGCCGCGCGATCTCGGACACCGCCTCGAAGTCACCCTCCGAGGCGATGGGGAAGCCGGCCTCGATGACGTCGACGCCCATGGCGTCGAGCAGGTCGGCGACCTCCAGCTTCTCCTCGAAGGTCATGGACGCGCCCGGCGACTGCTCGCCGTCGCGCAGGGTCGTGTCGAAGATGATGACGCGGTCGGAGGGGGATACGGAGGTGGCCATGGTCGTCTCTCTCGCTGTCGGGCCAACAACCGGGACGATCGTCCTCGCGCCTGCGGCCCTGTCTCTGGATCTGGTGTCGTCTTCAGCGTCCCCTGCGGGCCCAGGCGCTCGCGCCCGGCCGGCCCTCAGGGGCGGCTAAGGAGAAGAAGAAGACCGGACAGCGGGAGCACGCGCGCCGACGCGCGGGCCGGAGCGGCCTGCGTCCTGTCGGTCGTGCGGGTGGCGATGATGGCCACGGCTCGTCCTCGTTTCGCGCCATTCAAAGCGCATTCGATCCTGACGCGGATCGGTTGACAGCTTGTAACCGCAAGCGGACGACGAGGCAACAGCAAGGTCTTCCCGGGCTTGCAGGCCTGTCGGGACACCGGCCGGGGCGTTACCCTGTGCGCCGATTCGACCGGCGACGACGTCGGCTCCCGTTCATCGCGACACGAAGGACCCCCATGAAGCCCTGGCTTGCCCTCATCGCCCCGCTCGCTCTCGCGGCCTGCAACACGGCCGGTCCGGCCCCGCAGGCCACGTCGACGGCGCCCTCCACCGCCTATGCCGGCCTGCCGGCAGGCGTCTCTCCGCCCGGCTTCAAGCTGCCCGAGGGCGCGGGATGCACGGGTGCCATCGCGCGCTGGCAGGCGATCCAGGACAACGACCTCGCCACGGGGCACGTCGGCAAGTCCGTCTACGACCGCATCCAGAAGGACATCGAGCAGGCCTCCGCTGCCTGCCAGGCCGGCCGGGACGCCGAGGCTCAGGCCATGGTCCGCTCGTCCCGGGTGAGGAACGGCTACCCCGAGGGCTGAGGCTCATGACGGAGGACGTCGGCCCCCTCAGGCCAGTCTCTGCCGCAGGTAGGCACTGACGAAGGGCGGCATCGCCGCCTCGTCGATGTCGGCTGCCGTGCGCACGATGGCGATGTCGGCGAGTTCCGGCTGCGCCTCGGCCGAGAGCGTGTCGAGGATGCGCCGGCGGACCTCGGCCGCCGGTGCGTCGACTGCGGCGTCGCGCAGGCAGGCCACGCGCGGCCCGGCCTCGATCAGGGTCCAGTCGTCGGCGAGCCGGACGTCGGCCGGGCCGAGCCCTGTCTCCTCCCCGAGTTCCCGCAGCACGCTTCCGGCAAGGTCCACCCGATCCCCGACGAGGTCGTCCGGGTCGGGCGTGCCGGCGGGAAAGTAGATCTTTCCCGGGTTGGCGGTATGCGCGCCCATGACCCCCAGCAGGAAGGCGCCGTCGCCGGAGCGCAGGGCGGCCATGGCGAAGCAGTTGCGGACCGTCGGGTCCGGAAACCCGAAGTCGCGCCAGGCGATGAAGCGGGAAAAGCGCGTCTCCAGATAGGCCCCGCGGAAAGTGTCGCCGTCGATGCGGCCGCGATGCTGCACCAGCACCCGCCCGTCGAACAGCGCGGCGTTGTCGGCGGCGATGCGGGCCCAGTGCGCGTCGATGCGCTGGGCTTCGCGCTCGGCCCAGTCCCACGGGCGCGGCTCGAAGCGGCAATCGAGCTCGCGCACGCGGTGGAAGATCATGTCGGTCACAGGCGAAGCGCTCCTTCCGAGACGACGACGGCCTCGCCGCCGATGGTCGCGCGCTTCAGCACCCCGCCGTCGACCGTCAGCCCGAGGATGATCTGCGATGGCCGGCCCATCTCGTAGCCCTGCTCGACGACCATCGTGTGCTCGCCGTCCGAAGGGCGCTCGAACGCCATGATCACGCCGGCGAATGCGGCCACGGCGGAGCCCGTCGCCGGGTCCTCCCCGACGCCGAGGTCCGGCGCGAACATGCGCGCGTGCCAGTGGTGGCCCGGCTCGCTCGTCTCGCGGGTGTAGATGAAGGCGTTGGCGTGGTCGGCCGGGCCGATGGCCGGGCGCCAGCGCTCCCGCATGACCCTCGCCGACGCTACCGCCTCGCGCGAGCGCAGCGGCACGAACGTGAAGCCGACGCCGGCCGAGAACAGCGCAGGCTCGTGGCCGTCGAAGCCGATGTCTTCCGGCTCGATGCCCAGCGCATGGGCGATCGCCTCGTCCGGCGCCGCGTCGCCGATAGACTGCGGCAGGCGCGGCAGGGCGAAGGTGGCGCTGCCGAGCCCGCCCCCGTCGCCCTGCACCTCCACGGCGCAGGCGACGAGGCCCACCTTCTCCTCGAGGCCGAAGGCCGCGACGCCGTGCCCGTGGCCGTGGTCGAGCAGCCCGAGCAGCACGGCCGTCCCCACCGTCGGGTGGCCGGCGAAGGGCAGTTCCCGCGACGGGGTGAAGATGCGCAGCGCCGCCCGCTGGTGAGAATCCGCCGGCGGCAGCACGAACACCGTCTCCGACAGGTTGAACTCGGCCGCGATGGCCTGCATCGCGGCGTCCGTCAGGCCCTGCGCGTCGAGAACGACCGCGAGCGGGTTGCCCGCGAGCGGGCGCCGCGTAAACACGTCGAGGGTGAAGAAGCGTCGGCGCATGGTCGAACTCCCGGTTGAAGCGGACTGCCGCCGGGCCGTCAGCCTAAGGCAGGCTGGCGGACGCCGGGTTGCGGCGGCGCAAGGCTATGCCGTGCCATCGCTCTAACCCATGCCGCCACGCTTGGGCAGGGTGAACTCCACCACAAGCGGGCAGTGGTCGCTCGCCTTCGGCCGGTCCCATCCGACGCGCGGGTAGCGGTCGGCCGTGGTGGAGAGGCGGGCGACGCTGCGGTCGGGGTGAGCCGGGTCCAGCGGCACGCGGTAGGGAAGCCCGCGCCGGATGATCTCCACGCCCAGGTCGCCCGATGCGGCCAGCGCCGGCGACAGCAGCACGTAGTCGAGCTGGACGTGCTCGGACACGTAGTCCCCGCGCTCCTCCGACCACGCCCGGTGGAAATGCGTCCACCGCTCCTTCGCTGGCAGGCGGTCGACCGGGTTGACCGCGAAGCGGTCGAGCAGCGGGTCGATGCCGCACGCACCGGCATCCTGTAGACCCTCCCCGACCACGCGCTGCGTATAGTCGTTGAGGTCGCCCGCGATCACCCACGGCGCGTCGCGCCAGCCGGGTCCGAAGCGCTGCTCGACGATGCGACGCACGGCTCGCGCCTCCGCCCGGCGCAGCGGCATCGTCGCGGACCGGCCGTCGTCCTTGCCGTTGTTCATCGACTTGAGGTGCACGACGAACAGGGTGAGCGCGCGCTTGCCCATGTCGACGTCGACCATCAGGCAGTCGCGGTTGAAGACGCGGTCCTCGCGGCGGATGCCGAAGGCGCCGACCTCGCGGTCCCACACGTCGAGGTCGGCGAAGGTCATGGCCGCATGGCTCGTCACCCGGACGTCCTGCGACGGAAGGGTGCGCCGGCAGGCGAAGGCGACGTCGATGCCGCGCCGGTCATTGCCCTCGACGAGCGCGAAGTGCCCGTACCGGATGTCGGCCACGCGGTGCACGTAATTGGCGAAAAACGCGTCAAGCACGCGCAGGCTGTCCACCTCCTGCAGGCACAGGATGTCGGCCCGCGCCTCGGCGATGGCGAGCGCCGTCATCTGCCGCTTGTCATCCTCGAGCGTCAGCGCGAGCGAGCGCTCCGCGGCCTGCCGCTCCCGCGGATGCGGGAAATCCGCCAGCGACAGCGCCGCCGCGCTCTCGCCGCGCTGCGCCTCGGCGAAACGCCACCTTGCGGAAAGGTTCTCGACGTTGAAGGTGGCGACGCGCAGCCTCATGCGCGACTCATCCCACCCCGGCGCGTGCACGGCAAGCAGAGGCGGTTCCTCGAATTGTCGCCATCGGCTGAACGGCGCCGAAACGCCTGCGGTGCTATCCGGGCGACGGCGCGGGAAGGAGACGACCGCGCGGGCCGGCGTGCGCCGCAGGATGCGGCCGTCATGCGGCGACGTCCTGCGGGACGGGAGACAAGGCCATGCAGATCGGTGCGGCGGGGTCCACGGCGGCCTTCTCGGTGCAGGAGCAGAGGCGCGTCACCGAGCAGGCGGACAACGCCAGCCTTCGCGACGCGGCGGCTCGCGAGACGGAGCGGCAGCGCCAGCAGCAGGCCCAGGAGCTGCGCCAGGTCGAGCAGACCGCACCGTCCAAGACGCCCGGCCTCGGGACGCTCGTCGACCGCTTCGCCTGACGCGGGCCGATCAGGCCGGTTCGGCCCGAAAGCGGCTCGTCGGCGTCACGAATTCGTCCTGCGCCACCACCGTCAGGATCTCGCGCGACCCCGCCTCCGCCGTCCGGCGCAGCAGGCCGAAGATGGATGACGCCGCGCCCTCCAGCGCCTCCGCCGCGGAGCGCGACCGCAACCAGTGGACGTAGAAGAGCGCCGCCACCGCGTCCCCTGCCCCGTTGACAGAGAGGTCGAGCCGCGGAGTCCGCACGCGCCACGCGCCTGTCCCATCCGAAGCCAGCATGTCGATGGCGTCGGACGGCGTATCGTCGACGATCAGCGACGTGACGAGGATCACCTTCGGCCCCGCGCCGTGGACCTGCCGCAGCGCCGCGTGGACGTCGGCGAGCGAGGCGCAGGCGCGCCCGGACAGGTATTCCAGCTCGAACTGGTTCGGCGTGATCAGATCCGCCGCCGGCACGGCGTGGTCGCGCATGAACTCGGGGATGCCCGGGCGCACGAAGACGCCGCGCCCGACGTCGCCGATCACCGGGTCGCAGCACCACGTCGCCGCCGGGTTTGCCTCCCGCACGCGGCGCACCGTCGCCAGGATCGCATTGCCGATGTCGGCAGAGCCCATGTAGCCCGAGAGCACGCCGTCGCAGCGCGGCAGCACGCCCCGCGCCGCGATGCCGTCGACGAGTTCCTCGATCATCGGGCCGTCGAACACCCGTCCGGTCCACTGCCCGTAGCCGGTGTGATTGGAGAACTGCACCGTGTGGATCGGCCACACCTCGCACCCAAGGCGCTGCATGGGGAACACGGCGGAGGCGTTGCCGACGTGACCGTAGGCGACGTGGGACTGGATCGAGAGGATGTTCATGGGCGGATGATCGCTGCGATCGGGGGAACTACGATGCGACCGCGGCCCCGACGCCGCAAGCGCGGTTTCGTGATGGATCCCATCAGCAAACGTGACCGCGGCGGCAACGTTGAGCGCCGAAAAAATGACGCAGCGTGGACGGGTCGTTAACGGCGGGCGGCTAGGATCGAAGGCATTGCATCCAACCAGTGCCGTCACCCGAAGATGTCCATCTCAGGCCCCGTCCTCGTCGTCGATTCCAACGCCGTCATGGCGCGCATCGTCGCCGAGCGGCTTGCCCAGATCGGCGTCACCGACGTGCACACGTCCATCACGCTGCGCTCGACGCTGACCCAGCTGGAAATGACCACGTTCGCGCTCGTCATCAGCGAGTACGACACGCATCCGCTCACCGGCTTCGACCTGTGGCGCATCCTGACCGGACGGGAGGAGTGGAAGTCGATCCCCTTCATCCTCATGGCGGACGAGGAGCGCAAGCGCGCGAACATCGCGCGCTTCGAGGAGGCGGGCCTGCCCGTCGTGCTGGCCAAGCCCTTCTCGGCCGAGCAGCTGGCGTCCTCGATCGACCTCGTGACGAGCAAGAACCCGTTCTCGGCCTTCGTCTGAACGGGCCGGACGCGATCGCCCGGCCCGCCGGCAGGCTCAGTTCGTCGCCGCCGCCTTCTTGGCAAAACGGTCGTCGAAGGTCTTCGACAGGTCGACGTTCGTGCCCTTCAGCTCCGGGTCGAACTTCACCAGCATGTCGTTCGTGCTCTTCATGCCCTCCGCGGAGACGATGCCGTTGACGGAGTAGGTCGGCTTCGAGTTCTTCACGGCGAGCACGTAGAGCGCCCGGTCCCCGAGCGTGAACTCCTCCGGCACGGCCGCGGTGATCTCCTCGGGCGTCGCCGTCTGGATCCATTTCAGGGCCTTGTAGAGCCCGTTGACGAGCGCCTGCGTGGTGTTCGGGTTCTTGTCGATGAAGTCCTTCTTCATGTAGAGGACCGCCGCCGGGTTGGAGCCGCCGAAGAGCGCGCGCGTGCCCTCCTCCGTGCGGGTGTCGACCACGACCTTGATGTCCCCGTCCTTCTCCAGCATCGAGAGCACCGGCTCGAGGTGCGAGATGGCGTCGAGCTCGCCCTTCTTAATCGCAGCCACGGCGGAGGCGGCGCTGCCGACGCCGATGAACGACGCCGCGTCAGGCGCCAGCCCGGCCTGCGCCAGCAGGAAGTTGACCAGCATGTTGGTGGACGACCCCGGCGCCGTGACGCCGATCTTCATGCCCTTGAGGTCGGCCGGTGACTTGTACGACGCGGCCTTGTCCTTGCGGATGCCGACCGCGATACCGGGGAAGCGACCGAGTTCCAGCACGGCGCGGATGTCCTGGCCCTTCGCCTGCATGCGGATGGTGTGCTCGTAGGCGCCCGTGACCACGTCGGCCGATCCGCCAACGAGCGCCTGCAGCGACTTGGCGCCGCCGGCGAAGTCGCTGATCTCGACGTCGAGCCCCTGCTCCTTGAAGTAGCCCTTACGCTCCGCGATCGTCAGCGGCAGGTAGTAGAGCAGCGCCTTGCCTCCCACGCCGAGCTTGACGTCCTTCTTCTCCAGCTGCTGGGCCAGCGCCGAGGCACCGGTGGCAATGAGGGCGGCCAGCGCCGCCGCGGCGAGGGTCATGGGCTTCATGGGTGTCTCCCTGCAGTGATGCGCCGACGCTCTCGTGGTGCCGGTCGCGACGAGAAAGGATCAGGTGGGCGAGGCTTGCGGCCTCCACACGAGCAGCCGACGCTCCACCAGCGTGACGAGCCAGTCGATCAGCAGCACGAAGCCGGCGAGGACGACCATGCCGGCGAACACGCCGGTCACGTCGAAGACGCCCTCCGCCTGGTGGATGAGGTAGCCGAGCCCGGCCGCCGAACCGAGGTACTCGCCGACCACGGCACCCACGAGCGCGAAGCCCACGGAGGTGTGCAGCGACGAGAACATCCACGACAGCGCCGACGGCCAGTAGACGTAGCGGAACAGCTGGCGCTCGTTCATCCCCAGCATGCGGGCGTTGGCGAGCACGGTGGGGCTCACCTCCTTCACGCCCTGGTAGACGTTGAAGAAGACGATGAAGAACACGAGCGTGACGCCCAGCGCCACCTTCGACCAGATGCCGAGGCCGAGCCAGAGCATGAAGATCGGCGCCAGCACGACGCGCGGCAGCGCGTTGGCCATCTTCACGTAGGGCTCGCAGACCGCCGCCACGACCGGCTGCCGCGCGAACCAGAAGCCGAACACGATCCCGCCGACCGACCCGATGACGAAGGCGAGCACCGTCTCGGTGAGCGTGATGGCGAGGTGCTTCCAGATCGCCCCCGTGGCGAAGAGCTTCCAGACACGGGAGATCACGTCGAGCGGCGTCGAGAAGAAGAACTTGGGAAGGAGATAGCTCCCGCCGATCGGCACGGTCGCGCCGATGTGCCAGACGAGCAGCAGCGCCACGGCGACGAGCGCCTGCATCGCCAGGAGCCGGGTCCGGGACAGCCGCTTCATCCCGTCGCCCCGTAGGCCTTCATCACCTCGTCGCGCAACTCGCTCCAGATGGCGCGGTGCAGCGCGTGGAAACGCGGCTCCATGCGGATCTCCGCCACGTCGCGCGGGCGCGGCAGGTCGATGCGGTGGTCTCCGATGATGCGGGCCCGCGGCCCGGCTGACATGATGACCACGCGGTCGGCGAGCGCGATCGCCTCCTCGAGGTCGTGGGTCACGAACATCACCGCCTTGCGGTCCTGCGCCCACAGGTCGAGCAGCAGCGAGCCCATGATCTGCCGGGTCTGCGCGTCCAGAGGCCCGAACGGCTCGTCCATCAGCAGGATCTTGGGGTTGCGGATCAGCACCTGCGCCAGCCCGACGCGCTTGCGCTGTCCGCCGGAGAGCTGGTGCGGGTAGCGGTCTCCGAAGGCGCCGAGGCCGACGCGCACCAGCAGCGCCTGTGCCTTCTCCAGCGCCTCGGCGCGCGGCCGGTTCGCCACCTCCAGCGCCACGGCGACGTTGTCTCGCGCCGTCTTCCACGGCATGAGCGCGTCCTGCTGGAAGAGGTAGCCGGCCTTGCCGTTGATGCCGGCGAGCGGTTGGCCGAAGACGCTGACGCTCCCCTGCGCCGGCCGGATGAGCCCCGCCGCTGCGTTCAGGAGGGTGGACTTGCCGCACCCGGTCGGCCCGACGATCGCGACGAACTCGTTCTCGCCCACCGACAGGTGCGTCGGCGCCACGGCCTCGTAGACGGGCGTCCCCTCCCCGCCATAGCTGATCGCCACTCCGTCCAGAGCGACGGCCGGCGCCTTGGCGAGGTCGCGCTTCGTGTCGATGACGCGCAGGGAGACCATCGGCGTTTCCCGGACGGGCTTCGCGGAACCCGGACACTCACGTTAGTGGGGCGGTCTTTGGCGGGCAAGCACCAGCCCGCATCAAGGCGGATCCCCGCCTGCTCGACGGATGCCTCCGATCGGCATTAAGATTCACCCGGGGCGAAACATTCCTCGCCCCACTGTTCATTTCAGCACCAGACAGATCGGACGACACGCCATGGCGAAACTTTCGCAATACGTTCCCGCGACGATGACAGCGGGGAGCTCTTGGGACATCTACGCCAAGAAGCTTCTCTCCTACTGGAAGATCGGAAACGGAACCGTCACGTCGGAGGACGACTTCACCCTGGTCTATTCCGGATCGATCAATGTGCTGTGGTTCAGCGGCTCGGTGCAGATCGAACTCGGCCTCATCGATCGCGACCTGACGGCCGTCTCGGGTCCCGCCAAGGTCGTCCTCAACGGCGGGCCGGCCAAGAGCGCGACCTACGCGGCAACGCCGTCCGTCATCACCATCACCGCGACCCTGATGGACGACTCGCAGCAGGTCATCCAGGTCTGCCGGGGTAATGGCGAGCGGGAAGCGTTCATCGCCTTGTCGGGGCATCAGGATGCCGACCTCCACCTCGCGCCGGCCTGAAGGTTCATAAAAAAGGGCGGCCCAACTGGCCGCCCTCCACCTTGTTCGCACCCGGTTCGACCGGATGGCAATGCTCAGTTCTTCGACTTGTCGACCAGGGCCTTGGCCTTGATCCACGGCATCATGCCGCGCAGGCGCTCGCCGACCTGCTCGATCGGGTGGGCGGCATTGCGGGCGCGGATGGCCTTGAAGGACGTCTGGTTGACCTTGTTCTCGAGCATCCAGTCGCGCGTGAACTTGCCGGTCTGGATGTCGTCGAGGACGCGCTTCATCTCGGCCTTTGTGTCCGAGGTGATGATGCGCGGGCCGGTGACGTACTCGCCGTACTCGGCCGTGTTGGAGATCGAGTAGTTCATGGTGGAGATGCCGCCCTCGTAGATGAGGTCGACGATCAGCTTCACCTCGTGCAGGCACTCGAAATAGGCCATCTCGGGGGCGTAGCCCGCCTCGACCAGCGTCTCGAACCCGGCGCGGATGAGCTCGACGAGGCCGCCGCAGAGCACGACCTGCTCGCCGAAGAGGTCGGTCTCGCACTCCTCCTTGAAGGTCGTCTCGATGATGCCGGCGCGGCCGCCGCCGATGGCGCAGGCGTAGCTCAGGCCGAGGTCATGGGCGTTGCCCGAGGCATCCTGGTGGATGGCGAGCAGGCAGGGCACGCCGCCGCCGCGCTGGTACTCGGAGCGCACCGTGTGGCCGGGGCCCTTGGGGGCCACCATGAACACGTCGATGTCGGAGCGCGGCTCGATCAGGTTGAAGTGGACGTTGAGGCCGTGCGCGAACATCAGCGCCGCGCCCTGCTTCATGTTGGCGTGCAGGTGGTCGCGGTAGATGTCGGCCTGCAGCTCGTCCGGGGTGAGCATCATCACCACGTCGGCCCACTTGGCGGCGTCGGCGACGCTCATCACCTTGATGCCCTCGGCCTCGGCCTTCTTCGCCGACGCTGAGCCCGGACGCAGCGCGACGGCCACCTCCTTCACGCCGCTGTCGCGGAGGTTGAGGGTGTGGGCATGGCCCTGCGAGCCATAGCCGACGACGGCGATCTTCTTGCCCTTGATGAGATTGATGTCGGCGTCGCTGTCGTAATACACACGCATGGGTCGGGCTCCTTGGGCGTCCGCGCGGCAGCGGACCGTTTTGAGGTTCGTCGGGGTGCGCTTAAGCGCCGCGGTGCACCCGGTCAAGCGCGAAAGCTGCGGTCATGGCGTCCGGGTCATGACCAGCGGCAGCACCGAGCCCGCCAGCAGCACCGCCATGACGACGTTGAAGGCCTTCAGGCGTGCCGGCTCGGCGAGAAAACCCCGCAGCGATGTGCCGAAACCGGTCCAAAGCCCGGCCGTCGGGAAGTGGATGGCTGCGAACACCAGCGCGATCGTGGCGACCGAAGGACCGACCTGCGCCGGGTCGACGTAGACCGCCGCGGTGGTCAGGGCCATCGCCCATGCCTTCGGGTTGATCCACTGGAACAGCGCAGCCTGGACAGCACCCATGGGCCGGGCTCCGGCCGAGCCGACGCCGAGGCTTCCGGAGGTGGCAAGCCGCCACGCCATCAGCAGCAGATAGGCCGAGCAGCCCACCTGGAACGCGGTGTGGACCAGCGGGGACGCCGTCATCAGCGTGCCGAGCCCCAGGCCCACGATCACCACCATGGCGATGAACCCGACGCCGATGCCCACCATGTGCGGCACTGTCCGGAGGAAGCCGAAGTTCACCCCCGAGGCGAGCAGCATCATGTTGTTGGGTCCCGGCGTCGCGGCCGACACCAGCGCGAAGACGAAGAGCGCGACGAGGGTGTCCTGGCTCATGGTCGGGGGCTCGTGCGGGGGGAGCGGGACGGATCGAAGAGGCGGCAGCGCGATCAGGCAGGCATCGGGAATCCGTCCTTCGCCTGCACCCGCTGCACCGCCGGCCGCGCGGCGACCTTGCGGGCATGCGCCGTCCAGCGCGGGAAGTCGGACTCCATGTCGTAGCCGAGCACGGGCCCCTTGCCCCAGGTCCAGAACACGAAAAGGTACAGGTCCGCGACGCTGAAGGCCTGGCCGGCGGCCCATGGCGTGCCGAGGCCCGCGACCTTGTCCTCGACCATCTGCCATGTCGCCCGGGACGTGACGCGCCCCTTGGCGACCACCTCGGCCTTCCCCGCGTCCGTGTCGGCATACCGCTCCGGACGGCGGATATGGGCATAGGCCACGTGCACCCCCGAGCCGATCCAGGCGAGCCATTCGGCGCACCGCCCGTCCTCGCGCGGATCCTCGGGCCAGAGCCGGGCCTGCGGCGCGAGGCGCGCCACGTACCGCAGGATCGCGGCGACTTCCGTGAGCACGAAGTCGCCGTCGACGAGCACCGGCACGCGCCCCTTCGGATTCAACTTCAGGTAGCGGTCAGTCCGCTGCTCGCCGTCCGCCAGCGCCACCCGCGCGACCTCGTAGGGCAGCCCGGCCTCCTCCAGCGCGAGGTGGACGGCGCCCGAGCAGGCGCCGGGGGAGTGGTGGAGGGTCAGCATGGGAACTCCGGGTGTTCAGTCGGCGCCAAGCACGACGGGCAGGAGGCTGCGAAGGCGAGGCGCGGCGCCGTACTCGGCAAGGAGATGCCGCATCCCGCCCGGCCTGATCACAGGGCCTCCGGCCCCCGGCTCATCGCAGCGATGCCGGTGCGCGACACCTCGGCGAGGCCGACCTCGCCCATCAGGCGGATGAAGCGCTCCACCTCCTCGGTGTTGCCGGTGAGCTCGAACACGAATGAGGTGACCGTGGCGTCGAGGGTCCGGGCGCCGAAGGCGGAGGCGAGGCGCAGCGCCTCGACCCGCATGTCGCCGCGGCCGACCACCTTCACCAGCACGAGCTCGCGCTCCAGCGCCTCGCCCTGCACGGTGAGGTCGACCACCCGGTGCACGGGGATCAGCCGGTCGAGCTGGTGCTTGATCTGCTCGATCACGTCGGCCGTGCCGGTCGTCACGATGGTGATGCGCGAGACGTGCTGCTCGTGCTGCGTCTCGGAGACCGTGAGGCTCTCGATGTTGTAGCCGCGGCCCGAGAACAGGCCGGCGATGCGGGCGAGGACGCCCGGCTCGTTGTCGACCAGCACGGAGAGCGTGTGGCGGGCGGCGGGCTGCGCCTTCGGGGCGTCGGAGTAGTGGGACTTCATGGGGAGGCCCTTCGGAGAGACGATGGCGTTCATGGCTCTGGCGGAAAAGAGGAAACTCAGGCCCGGAACGGGCCGATGGGGGTTTCGTCGGCCTCGTCGTGCGCGACGATCCACGGCTCCTCCATGGCCGCCTTGTGCCATTCGGCGAAGGCGGGCAGGTCGAGCACGGCGTCCATGTAGGCGCGCATCTGCGGGTCGACGGGGATCGAGTAGGTCTGAAGCCGCGTCACGACCGGCGCATACATCGCGTCCGCCGCGGAGAAGGCCCCGAACAGGAACGGCCCGTTGGAGCGCTCGCCGAACTGCGTGCGCGCCGTGCGCCACAGGTGCAGGACCCGCGCGACGTCCTTGGCCACCGCCTCGCCCCGGTCGACGAAGGCGTAGCGCTTGCGCACGTTCATGGGACAGGCCTGCCGCAGCGCCCGGAAGCCGGCATGCATCTCGCTGGCGATGGAGCGCGCGAAGGCGCGGGCGCGCCGGTCGCCGGGCCACACGGGGCGCCCGGGATTGAGGTCGGCGATGGTGTCGAGGATCGCGATAGTCTCCCACACCACGATGTCCCCGTCGACGACGAGGATCGGAACGGTGGAGCCGGCGCGGTAGGCGTTCACCCGCGGGCGGAACTCCGGCGTGTCGAGCGGGATCACGTCCTCGGTGAACGGGATCCCGAACGTCTTCAGCAGGATCCAGGGCCGGAGCGACCAGGAGGAGTAGGCCTTGTTGGCGATGACGAGCTTCAGCATCCGGTCCTCTGGTCAGGCGGCGAGGGCGAGGTCGACGGCGGCGTCGACGTGCAGGCGGGTGGTGTCGAAGACGGGTTCGGCGCAGTCGGACTGCGACAGGATCATGCCGAGCTCCGTGCAGCCGAGGATGACGCCGTCCGCGCCCTCGGTGCGGGCCCGGTCGATCACGCCGCGCAGCACCCGTCGCGAGGCGTCATGCACTTCGCCCCGGCACAACTCCTCGTAGATGATGCGGTGCACCTCGGTCCGGTCCGGCGCGCTCGGCACGAGGGCCCGGATGCCATGCTGGTCCCGCAGACGGCCGACGTAGAAATCGTCCTCCATCGTGTAGCGCGTCGCCAGCAGCAGCGGGCGGGAGGACCCGCGTTCGCGGATCGCGTGCGCCGTCACGTCGGCAAGGTGGAGGAACGGCAGGTCCGTCGCGGCGACGATGGCGTCGGCGACCTTGTGCATGGTGTTGGTGCACAGCACGACGAGATCGACCCCGGCCCGCTCAAGCCTCGCGGCAGCATCGGCCAGCGCCCGGCCGGCCCCGGCCCAGTCGCCGGCCGCCTGCATGCGGGCAATGTCGTCGAAGTCGAACGAGAACAGGACAACCCGGGCGGAGTGCAGGCCGCCGAGGCGCTCGCGCACGCGCTCGTTGACGAGGCGATAGTAGATCGCCGTCGACTCCCAGCTCATGCCGCCGATCAGGCCGATGGTGCGCAAGACCCTGTCCCCCCGGGTCGCCGCAAAGGGTCGCGCCGCCTCGGCGCGACCCGTCGCAGGCTTCAGACGAGCATCTTGCCCTTCTCGTCGATGACCTTGCCGATGTCCTGCGCGATGTCGGGCAGGATCATCTCGTTGTGCGCCTTGCCCGACGGGATCATCGGGAAGCAGTTCTCGTCCTTGGAGACGATGCAGTCGAAGATCACCGGCTTGGGCGTCTCGATCATCTCCATGATCGCGCGGTCGAGGTCGGCGGGGTCCGAGCAGCGGATGCCGTGGCCGCCATAGGCCTCGGCGAGCTTCACGAAGTCCGGCAGGGAGTGCGAGTAGCTCTCCGAGTAGCGCCCGCCGTGCAGCAGTTCCTGCCACTGGCGCACCATCCCCATGTACTCGTTGTTGAGGATGAAGATCTTCACCGGCAGGCGGTACTGCAGAGCCGTCGACATCTCCTGCATGTTCATCAGGATGGACGCCTCGCCGGCGATGTCGATGACGAGCGCCTTGGGGTGGGCGAGCTGCGCGCCGATGGCCGCCGGCAGGCCGTAGCCCATGGTGCCGAGGCCGCCGGAGGTCATCCAGCGGTTCGGCTCCTGGAAGTGGAAGTGCTGCGCCGCCCACATCTGGTGCTGGCCGACCTCGGTCGTCACGTAGACGTCGCGGTCCTTGGTCAGCTCGTAGAGGCGCTGCACCGCGTACTGCGGCTTGATGACCTCCTTGGAGGGCACGTAGGAGAGCGACTTGCGGGCCCGCCAGCCGTCGATCTGCGCCCACCACGCATCGAGCGCCTTGCGGTCGACCTGCGGCGACATCGAGCGCCACAGCCGCACCATGTCCTCGAGCACGTGGCCGCAGTCGCCGACGATGCCGATGTCGGCGCGCACGTTCTTGTTGATCGACGAGGGGTCGATGTCGACGTGGATCTTCTTCGACTTTGGCGAGAAGGCGTCGAGGCGGCCGGTGATGCGGTCGTCGAAGCGCGCGCCGATGCAGATCATGACGTCGCAGTCGTGCATCGTCATGTTGGCCTCGTAGGTGCCGTGCATGCCCAGCATGCCCAGCCACTGCGGATCGGCGGCCGGATAGGCGCCGAGACCCATCAGCGTCGAGGTGATCGGGTAGCCTGTCAGGCGAACCAGCTCGCGCAGCAGCGCCGACGCCTCCGGTCCGGAGTTGATGACGCCCCCGCCCGTGTAGAACACCGGGCGCCTGGCCGAGGCCATCAGCTCCACTGCGGCGCGGATGCGGTCGAGGTCGCCCTTCACGGTCGGCCGGTAGGTCTTGTGGCCGTTCGACATGGGCTTGGCGTACTGGCCCTTGGCGAACTGGATGTCCTTCGGGATGTCGATGACGACCGGGCCCGGGCGCCCGTTCGACGCCACGTAGAACGCCTCGTGGAGGATGCGCGGCAGGTCCTCGATGCGCTTCACGAGGTAGTTGTGCTTGGTGCAGTGGCGCGTGATGCCGACCGTGTCGCACTCCTGGAAGGCGTCGGAGCCGATGAGGTGCGTCGGAACCTGGCCGGTGATGCAGACCAGCGGGATCGAGTCCATCATCGCGTCGGTGAGGCCCGTCACGGCGTTCGTGGCGCCGGGGCCCGAGGTCACCAGCACGCAGCCGACCTTGCCGGAGGAGCGGGCGTAGCCCTCGGCGGCGTGAACCGCCCCCTGCTCGTGGCGCACGAGCACGTGCTTCACCTGCTCCTGGTGGAACAGCGCGTCGTAGATCGGGAGCACGGCACCGCCCGGATAGCCGAAGATATGCTCCACGCCCTGGTCCTGGAGCGCCTGGACGACCATTTCGGCGCCGGTCATGCTGCGGGTCATCGGGGGTCTCCTATGGCTTCTTGAAGCGTCGGCTTCTGCGGTTTGCGCGGGTCTTGGTGGTGCGGTTCGGTTCGGGCGGAGTCGGGCAACAAAAAAGGCCCCGATTGGGACCTTGGACACGGCGCCAGTTTCAGGATCGCGGCCTCAGGGCCGTCCCGTCTCTGGCGCCAAGCTTACGATAAGGATGTTGCGCACGTGCGCGGCTCCCTGAAACAAAGTGGCGGGACCGTAGTCGCGCCGGCCGAGGGCGTCAAGCGGGATTCGGCGTCGAACCTTCGTCGCGATACCGGCGACACGGGCCGCCGCGCCCCGCAGCCCTACCGCCCCGGCACCGTCCGGAGGTAGACTGTAGCCATGTCCACCCCAGCGCCCGTGCCTGCGCCGCAGGAATCCCCCGCCGTCCAGCCCGCGCAGCGCCTCACCGTGCGCGCATTGCTGCTCGGAGACCGCATCGACACCACCGGGCTCGAACGCTCGGACATGATCTCGACCGTTCCCTTCGCCTTCCGCACCGGGGAGAACGGCTTCGTCGTGCTGTTCCGCTACGGCGTCGCCGTGCTGGGCGGCATGTCGCCCATCGAGGAGGACGACGTCCTTCGCAAGCTCGGCCCGCGCGTCGCCGGCCCCCTCCCCCGCCTCGACGACGAGGTCGCGGTGATGGAACTGACGCCGGAGCGGGACGACCAGGTGCCCCCGGGCGGGCCCGTGCAGGTCAAGGACTGGTCGTCCGGCCGCCTGCTGGTCGTGGCGGACGCGCTCGCCAAGAGCGTGGCCCTCGCCCACAACGAGCGGCAGGTCAGCGCCGTCTTCGACGTCATCGACCCTCTGGCGCGCGACCTCGCCCGCGACGGCCGGGTACCGGTGAACCGCAAGAGCATCCTCAAGCTCATCGGCGAGGCGCTCCTCGTCGACCACCGGATGTCGGGCAGGGTCGCCGTCGACGAGAAACCCGACGTGCTGTGGGACCGTCCGGATCTCGAGCGGCTCTACGCCCGCCTCGAGGACGAGTATGAGCTGAAGGAGCGCAGCCACACTCTCTCCCGGAAGCTCGGGGTGGTGCAGGAGACGGCCCGCGCGCTGACCGACCTCATCGACGCCCAGCGCAGCGTGCGGCTGGAGGCCACCATCGTCGCGCTGATCGTGTTCGAGATCCTCATCACCTTCTGGCAGATGGCCTTCGGGCTGAAGGGGTGAGGCAGGTCGCCGCCGCGCCTCCTGTCCCCGTTCGCACCGCGCCCGATCTCCTCAACCCGAGGAGCTGGCACAGCCCGCGCCTCGCCGGACGCGGCACCGTTCTGCAGCCCGTCTTCTCCGTCAGCGACCCAGCCGCTGCCTGACCAGCACCTCCGCCTCGTCGGGCCCCGCCCAGGTCCAGCCCTCTGCCTGGTGCCGGAACCAGGTGAACTGGCGCTTGGCGTAGTGGCGGGTGTCGAGCTTGGCCCGCTCGATCGCCTCCGGCAGCGCCATGTCGCCCTGGATGGCGCGGATCAGCCACGGCACGCCGTGGGCCCGCATGCAGGGCAGCGCCGGGTCGAGGTCGCGGCGGGCGAGTGCGCTCACCTCCTCAAGCGCCCCGAGGCTCATCATCGCGTCGAAGCGCGCGTCGATGCGCGAGTAGACGACCTCCCGCTCGGGAGAGAGGAACACCGGCACCGTCTCGGCGACGTCGAGGACCGCGCCCTCCCGCTCGCCGTGGAAGCTCACCAGGGGCCGGCCCGTGGCGTGGAAGATCTCCAGGGCGCGCAGGATGCGCTGGCGATCGGTCGGCCGCAGGGTCGCGGCGGTGGCCGGGTCTCGTATGCGCAGGTCGTCGTGGAGCACCGGCGCCGGCACCCCCTCGCTGGAGGCCCGCACCGCCGCGCGGACGGTCTCGGGAACGGCCGGGATCTGCGACAGCCCCTGCGTCAGCGCGCGGAAATAGAGCCCCGTCCCGCCGGTCACGATGGGCATTTTGCCCTGCCCCCAAAGCTCCTGAAGGAGCGGCGTCGCCTCGCGCAGCCATTCGCCGACGGAGTGGTTCACCGATGCGTCCACATGTCCGAAGAGTCGGTGCGGCGCCGCTGCCTCCTCCTCGGGGGTGGGCCGGGCCGTGATGATCCGCAGGTCACGGTAGACCTGCATGGAATCGGCGTTCACCACCACGCCGCCGAGGTCGCGGGCAAGCCGCACGGCGAGCGCGGACTTGCCGCTCGCCGTCGGTCCTGCGATGAGGATGGCCCTGATCCGCCCTGCCAACCGTCTGGCTCCCTGCCCTGTCCCCTGCCGCCCGCGTCCGCCCGCCGGACGGAGACCGCCGATGACCGAACGATCCGCCGCCGTCGCGACCCTGGTGTCCGCTCCCGACGCCCCCGCCCTCACCGATGCCCTTCTCGCGCGGGCGGCGCAAGCCTTGCCGCAGGCGGGAGCCCCCGTCTGGCTCGACCGCGGCGTCGCCGCAGACATCCCGTTCGCCGCCCCGGCCGGCGCCGACCACCGCGCCTTCGCCGACGCAGCGCGTGCCGCGCTCGACGGCGCGCCCGTCGACGTCGTGGCGCAGCCGGCCGCCGACCGGCGCAAGCGCCTGTTCCTCGCCGACATGGACTCCACCATGATCGGCCAGGAGTGCATCGATGAGCTCGCCGACCTCGTCGGCCTCAAGGCGAAGGTCGCCGCCATCACGGAGCGCGCCATGCGCGGCGAGCTGGCCTTCGAGCCGGCCCTGCGCGAACGCGTGGCGCTGCTTGCCGGGCTCGGAGACGACGTCGCCGACCGCCTCATCGCCGAACGCATCACGCTCACGCCCGGCGGTCGCGCGCTGGTTCGGACGATGCGGGCGAACGGCGCCTACACGGCGCTGGTGTCGGGCGGCTTCACCGTCTTCACCGGCCCCATCTCGGCGATGATCGGCTTCCACGAGCACCGCTCCAACCGCCTGGTCGTCGAGGCCGGCCGCCTCGCCGGCCGCGTCGAGGAGCCCATTCTCGGCAAGGAGGCGAAGCTCGCCTCGCTCGTCGAACTGCGCGAGCACCACCGCCTGCGGCCGGCGCAGACGATGGCCGTGGGGGACGGCGCCAACGACCTCGCCATGCTCGGCGAGGCGGGGCTGGGCATCGCCTACCGGGCGAAGCCTGCCGTCGCCGCAGCCGCCCACGCCCGCATCGACCACGCCGACCTCACGGCCCTGCTCTACGTGCAGGGCTACCGGCGCGAGGAGTTCGTGGACTGACGAGACCGGCGCGCCAACGGCTGCCGCCGCGACGTTAGCCCCGCCTTCTCCGCCGTCATCCCCGGCGGCCCGCGCAGCGGGCCGTGAAGGGGATCCAGAAAAACGGTCCGCGCAAGGCTGGATCCCCTTCCCGCGCCTGCGGCGCGCCGGGGATGAGGGCGGGTCACCGAAAAGAAAAAGGCGCGGTTCGACCGCGCCTTCTGTTGTTTCCGAGTGGTGAGGAACGCCGTGCAGGACGGCGCCAGCCCCTCACTCGATGCTGATCGCGACGAAGCGGACCTCGCCCTGCGCGTTCGACACGAGGAGCAGGGCCGACTTCTTGCCCTCCTTCTTCAGCGCGTCGAGGCGCTTGGTGAAGGCGTCAGGGTTCGCCACCGGCTCCTGCTGGAGCTCGACGATCACGTCGCCGGTGGCGATGCGCTTGTCGGCGGCGGGCGTGTTGGGCTCGACGCGGGTGACGACGACGCCCTTCACGCTTTCCTTGATGCTGAAGCGCTTGCGCAGGTCGTCCGTCAGCGACGACATCTCGAGGCCGAGCGCCCGCTTGACGACCGGCTTCTCCGGCTCGCCCGGCGTGGCGCTGGCCTTGGCCAGCTTCTCGCCGTCCTCGAGCCGGCCGAGCTTCACCGTGCGGGTGATCTCCTTGCCCTTGCGCATGATCAGGACTTCGACGTCCTTGCCCACCGGCGTCTGGCCGACGATGCGCGGCAGGTCACGCGAGTCCTTCACGTCCGTCCCGTCGAACTTCAGGATCACGTCGCCCGCCTCGATGCCGGCCGGCTTCGCCGGGCCCTTCTCGTCAATGCCGGCGACGAGGGCGCCGCGCGGCTTGCCGAGGCCGAGGCTCTCCGCGATGTTCTCGTCGACGTTCTGGATGCGCACGCCGAGCCAGCCGCGGCGCGTCTCGCCGAACTGCAGCAGCTGGTCGATCACGGGCTTGGCCATCGTGGCCGGCACGGCGAAGCCGATGCCCACCGAGCCGCCGGTCGGCGACAGGATGGCCGTGTTGATGCCGATCACCTCGCCCGCCATGTTGAACAGCGGGCCGCCCGAGTTGCCCTTGTTGATGGACGCGTCGGTCTGGATGTACTGGGCGTAGGACGACTGCTCGGCCGGGATGTCGCGGTTGCGGGCCGAGATGATGCCGGCCGTCACCGTCCCGCCGAGGCCGAACGGGTTGCCGATCGCCATCACCCAGTCGCCGATCCGCGACTTCTCGCTGTCGCCGAACTTCACGGCCTTGAGCGGCGTATCCGACTTCACCCGCAGGACCGCGAGGTCCATCTTCGGGTCCTTGCCGACCACCTCGGCCTTCAGCTTGCGGCCGTCCGAGAAGATCACCGTGACGTCGTTGGCCTCGCCGATGACGTGGTTGTTGGTCACCACCACGCCCGAGGCGTCGATGACGAAGCCGGAGCCGAGCGAGCTCGACCGGCGCTGCGGACGCGGGCTGTCGTTGTTCTGCCCCTGCTGGCCGCGGTTGTTAAAGAACTCGTCGAAGAACTCCTGGAACGGCGAGCCCGGCGGCAGCTGCGGCAGCGGCACGTTGCGCTGCTCCGACACCGTGGTCGCGGCGGAGATGTTGACGACGGCGCCGATCACGCTCTCCGCGAGGTCGGCGAAGGATTCGGGCGCCGAGCGCGCCAGCGCCGGCGTCGCCAGCGGGGCCGTGGCGAGGAGGCCGGCGGCGGCCGCGGCCAGCGCGGCGTGGCGGACGGACTGAACGAGACGATGCGCCATGGTGCTCTCTAGCTCGATCGGGCCCGACGCGGGCCCCTTGTCGCGACAGTGGAAAGGCTTTGGGGCGGAACGGCGACTGCCGTTTCCCGTTCCCGGCATGATATAGAGCGCCGTCGGCGCCGTCACGAGGCCGCCACCGCGCCGCAGGCGACACGATTGCGCGAGAAAGCCGGCCCGTCAGGGCGGTCATCCCAGCACCCGCCGCGCCAGCCACACCAGCAGGATGCCGCCGACCGCGGCAGCAAGGCCTGCGACCCGCAGGTGGCCCTCGTCCTGCCCGGCAACTTCGGCCATCCGCCGGCGGATGAAGCCGGGAAAGGCGGCGAAGAGCAGGCCCTCCACCGCCAGCACGAGCCCGATGCCCAGGACGAGGTCCGTCACCGGGCCTCCCGGGCGAACGGGCGAAGGGTGAGGGCCGTGCTCGGCCCCCTCCCCTGCCGGCCAGCCGTCACGGCTTCGCCGGCTCCAGCCGCTGCTGGTCCTTCGCCGTGTTCGACTGGCCCGGCGCCGTGGGCGTCGACCGGCCGAAATAGCGGAAGAACTCGCCGTCCGGCGACAGCACGAGCCGCGTGTCGCCCGCCTTCATCGACGCCTCGTAGGCCTGCATCGACCGGTAGAACGAGAAGAAGCTCGGGTCCTGGCCGAAGGCGTCGGCCAGCACGCGGTTGCGCTCCGCCTCGCCGTTACCGCGAAGCTCGTCGGCCTTCCGGGTCGCCTCGGCGCGCAGCACCGTCACGTCGCGGTCGGCGCGGGCGCGGATCGTCTGCGACAGCTGGGAGCCCTGCGCGCGGATGTCGGCGGCTTCGCGCTGACGCTCCGTCTGCATGCGGCCGAACACCGCCTGGCTGTTCTGCTCCGGCAGGTCGGCGCGGCGCAGGCGCACGTCGACCACCTCGATGCCGAGACCGCCGGCCTGGCGGTTCACGTCGTCGCGGATCTTGTGCATCAGGCCCGTGCGGTCCGTCCGAACCACCGACGTGAAGCTCGCGTCGGCCAGCACGGTGCGCACCGTCGAGTTGACAATCGAGGTCAGCCGGATGTTGCCGCCGGCGACGTTGCCGACCGACTGGAAGAAGCGCAGCGGATCGGTCACGCGGTAGCGGGTGAACGCATCCACCACCAGCCGCTTCTGGTCGGAGGCGATGACTTCCTGCGACGGCAGCTCGAGGTCGAGGATGCGCTTGTCGATCTCGACCACCGTCTGGATGAAGGGGATCTTCCAGTAGAGCCCCGGCTCCGTGATCGGCGGACGCGAGATCTTGCCGAACTGGAAGACGAGGGCCTGCGACGTCTGCGGCACCACGAAGGCGGAGCTGTACAGCAGGACCGCGGCGATGCCTGCGACGACGAGGGCGGCCATGCGAGCGGCGCTGTTCATCGGACGGCTCCCTGCGGCTGGCCGGGCGCGGCTGCTGCGGCCGGACGGCGTTGCTGCATCTCGTTCAGCGGCAGGAACGGCACCACGCCCTGCCCGCTTTCGGTCTTCTGGTCGAGGATGATCTTGTCGGTCGAGCCAAACACGCGTTCCATCGTCTCGAGGTACATGCGCTCGCGGGTGATATCCGGCGCCTTGCGGTACTCCTCGAACACCTGCTTGAAGCGGCTCGCCTGGCCGTTCGCCTCGGCGATGATGCGCTCGCGATAGGCCTCGGCCTCCTGGACGATGCGGGCCGCCTCGCCTCGAGCCTCGGGAACCACCTTGCTGGCGTAGGTCTCCGCCTCGTTGCGGGCGCGGTCCTGGTCCTGCCGGGCCGCCTGCACGTCACGGAAGGCGTCGATCACCTGTTGCGGCGGATCGACCTTCTGCAACTGCACGAGGCGGATCTCGACGCCTGCGCCGTAGGAATTGAGCACGTCCTGCATCAGCTGGCGGACCTCGGCCTCGATCGGGCCGCGGTCGGTGGTGAGGATCGCCTGGATGTTGCGCCGCCCGACCACCTCTCGCATGGCGGCTTCTGCGACCGCCTTCACCGACGCCTCCGGCGCCTGGATGTTGAAGACGAAGTCCGCGGCCCGCGCCGGGTTGATCTGCCACTGCACCGAGAAGTCGATGTCGACGATGTTCTCGTCGCCGGTCAGCATGAGGCTTTCCTCGAGCACGTCCCGCGACACGGCGCGCCGTGCGCCGTCGCTGCCGCGGTAGCCGACCTCGGTGGTGTTGACCACCGTGACGCGGGGCTTGATCACGCTGCCGATCGGATAGGGGAAATTGTAGTTCAGGCCGGGCTGCGTCGTGCCGACATAGCGCCCGAAGATCAGGTTCAGGCCCACCTCGTCCGGCCGCACGGTGTAGAAGCCCGTCGCCGCCCACAGCAGGAGCGCGCCGAGGCCGATGGCCGCGATGCCCTTGCCGCCACCGAACGATCCGCCCGGGATCACCTGCCGCAGCCGGTCCTGGCTGCGCCGCAGCAGTTCCTCGAGGTCCGGCGGGGCGCCGCCCGGACCATTGTTGTTGCCGCCGCCCTGCGGGCCGCCTCCCCACGGGCCGCCGGAGCCGCCGCCGGGGCGTCGCTGCCCCCAGGGTCCTCCTCCGCCGCCGCCGCCGCCGCTCTGATTGCTCCAGGGCATCCGGTTCCGTCCTCTCTCGCAGTCTCAGGCCCGCCCCGACGCGGGCTTTGTCGGTCTTGTTTGCCGTACCGAAGTGGGGTTTCGCCGTTCGTTCGTCAACGGAGCCTCGGCCTCTTGGTTGACGGATTTAACGAAAAGACGCGTCAAAATCTCGCCCAGTCGACGAAGTCGAAGGAAAACTCGTCGTCCGGTCCCGCCGGATGGGAAATGCGGGACACGATCCTGAACCGCGAGGGGTCGACCGGCGGGAAGTGGGCGTCCCCCTCGGGGGAGGCGTGGACCTGGGTCAGGTGGATCCGGTCCGTGACCGGCATGGCCTGCACATAGATGTCGGCGCCCCCGCCCACCACGACGCTGTCGGCGCCCAGCCGCGCGCCGATCTCCTGCCCCGCGGCCAGCGCTTCCTCCAGCGAGGAGGCGACCGTCACCCCCGCCGGCCGGAAGGCGGGATTGCGCGTCACCACGATCGTCTCGCGGCCCGGCAGGGGCTTGCCGATGGACTCGAAGGTCTTGCGGCCCATCACGAGGGGGCGGCCCAGCGTCAACTCCCGGAAGCGCCGCAGATCCGTCTTGAGGCGCCAGACGAGGCCATTGTCACGGCCGATGACCCCGTTGTCGGCCGCTGCGACGACGATGACGACCGGCAGTGCCACGCGATCACCGTGCCTGGTCGGCGAGCCGCCACAGCGCCTCGTCCGTCACGCGGCACGTGGTCCAGCCGTCCATCATCACGGCGCCCTGGGACTTGTAGAAGTCGATGGCCGGATCGTTCCAGTCGAGCACCGACCACTCCAGGCGGGCGAGGTTCTCGGTGACGCAGCGCCGGGCGAGGTTCGCCAGCAGCAGCTTGCCGAGGCCGTGGCCGCGGGCGGCCGGGCGCACGAAGAGGTCCTCGAGGTAGATCCCGTGCCGGCCGCGGAAGGTGGAGAAGCTGTAGAACCAGAGCGCGAACCCCACCGGCTCGCCGTGACGCTCGGCGATATCGCAGAAGACGCGCGGCGCCGGGCCGAAAAGCGCCGCCCCGAGCCCTTCGGCCGTGGCGTCGACTTCGTGGGAGAGCCGCTCGTACTCCGCGAGCTCGCGCACGAGGTCGAGCACGAGGGCGGCGTCGGCAGCCCGGGCGGGGCGGATGGAAGCGGTCATGGCCAAGGGAACTTCGGCGATGGATGCGTTGGGCGGTTAGACGGCGACCGGGGCCTTGATGGCCGGATGCGGATCGTAGCCGTCGACCGCCACGTCGTCGAACGTGAAGTCGAAGAGGGACCGCACCTCCGGGTTGAGTCGCAGCCTCGGCAGGGCGCGCGGCTCGCGCGTCAGTTGCAGCTGCGCCTGCTCGAGGTGGTTGAGGTAGAGGTGCGCGTCGCCGAAGGAATGCACGAAGTCCCCGGGCTCCAGCCCCGTCACCTGCGCCACCATGTGGGTGAGCAGCGCGTAGCTCGCGATGTTGAAGGGCACGCCGAGGAAGATGTCGGCCGAGCGCTGGTAGAGTTGGCAGGAAAGCCGCCCGTCCGCGACGTAGAACTGGAACAGGCAGTGGCAGGGCGCCAGCGCCATGCGGTCGAGGTCCGCCGGGTTCCACGCGCTGACGACCAGGCGCCGGCTGTCCGGGTTGCGGCGGATCTCGTCCACCACCCACTTGATCTGGTCGACGGAGCCGCCGTCGCGCGTCGGCCACGAGCGCCACTGGGCACCGTAGACCGGCCCGAGGTCGCCGTTGGCGTCCGCCCACTCGTCCCAGATGCTCACGCCGTGGGCCTTGAGGTAGGCGATGTTGGTGTCACCGGCGAGGAACCACAGGAGTTCGTGGACGATCGACTTCAGGTGCAGTTTCTTCGTCGTGACGAGGGGGAAGCCCTTCGACAGGTCGAAGCGCATCTGGTGGCCGAACACGCTGAGCGTGCCCGTCCCGGTGCGGTCGGTCTTGCGCGCGCCCTCGGCGAGCACGCGGCGGAGAAGGTCGTGATACGCGTCCATCGGCCCGATTCGATTGAACCCCACGGGACAATGTAGGGCACTCGGCGCTCGTCCGGCACCGGGGGGCGGGCTGGTCCGCGCACCTTTCCCCGGTCGTTTCCGGCCCCTCCCCCTTCCGTCCCGACGGCCGCCGCACTATATTCGGGATGCCGTCGCAAGGCGGCTATGGCGATAAATGGACATCGAAATAAGCCTTTCGGACCCGGGGGCGGTACCCGGCGCCTCCACCAGAATCCACCGGCGGGACCTCGTCCCGTGCCAGTCAGCGGTGAATTCCGGCGGGGGCGAAATAGGATCGACGAGGGTGTAAAGGGTGGGCTTTCGCCCGGCATGGTTCCGCCGTTATCGGGCCGAACATATAGTTGCCAACGACAACTATGCTCCGGTTGCGGTGGCCGCGTAAGCGGTCTCTGACACCGAAACCAAGTCCTTGCGGGTAGCACCGTAAGGCGGGGCTCGGAGGTGCCTGGCAACAGAAACCTCCACCTTCTTTTTTCGCCGACCGGTCCCCGCGCGACGCACCCATGCCCCAAGACCTGATCCGCTACGACCTTCTCGTCCAGGACGCGCTGAAGGGCGTCGTGCGCAAGGTGCTGACCGACGCCGCCGAGAAGGGGCTGCCGGGCGACCACCACTTCTACGTCTCCTTCCGCACCGATGACCCGGGCCTGCGCATGTCGCAGCGCCTTCGCGAGAAGTACCCGGAGGAGATGACCATCATCCTCCAGCACCAGTTCTGGGACCTCGCCGTCACCGAGCACGCCTTCGAGGTCGGCCTCTCGTTCTCCGGCATCCCGGAGCGCCTGCTGGTGCCGTTCGACGCGCTGACGGGCTTCTTCGACCCGTCCGTGCAGTTCGGCCTCAAGTTCGAACTTTCCGGGGCCGAACCGGCGGACAACGACGAGGACGAGGAGGAGGCCGCCGAGGCGCCGCCGCCGCCCGCCCCCCTCCCGCTGCCGGCCCGCGCGCCGGCCTCGGAAAGCCGTGACAGCGCCCGCAAGGCCGCGGCCCGCGCCAAGGACGACAAGGCCGAGAAGGGCGAGAAGGGCGACGCTCCCGCCGGCAAGGCTGCCGCGGCCGACGCCCCCAGGGCGAAGGGCGCCAAGGCCAAGGCCAAGGCCGAGGAAGAAGCGCCGGGCGCGGAAGTCGTGAGCCTCGACGCGTTCCGCAAGAAGCCCTGATCGGGATCGCCGCGGCCATGACCGGCGAAATCGTCAACCTCCGCAAGGCGCGCAAGGCCCGGGAACGGGCCGCGAAGGAGGCCACGGCCGCCCAGAACCGCGCCGCCTTCGGGCGCACCAGGGCCGAGCGCGAGGTCGAGCGGAAGAAGGCCGAGATCGAGGCCCGCCGCCTCGCCGGCCACCGGCTCGACGGCGACGACGCGTGAGCGACGCGGTCGTCAAGCGCACGGTCCGCATCGCGGGCCACACCACCAGCGTCTCCATCGAGGAACCGTTCTGGACGGCTCTCAAGGACATCGCCCGGGACCGCGGCATGAGCCTCGGTCGCCTCGTCGCCAGCATCGACGCGGACCGCACGACCGGAAACCTGTCATCCGCCATCCGCCTCGCGGTCCTCGCGCACTATCGCGCGGCGGCCGAGAAGGCCTGCGAGCGCACGCCCGATCAGGGCGCCAGCGGCTGACGGATTCCGGAGCCCGGCGCCGGCCCCACCACCGAGGGTGGCGGCAGCGGCACCACGGGTGACGCGCCCTGCCCTCCGGCCCGCGGCGAGGGCACGCCCAGCAGCCGCGCCGCCTCCTCGACGCCCGCCGCCTCGTCCTCCTTGTCGGGAATGGAATTCGTCCGCGTCGGGTCGAGCCGATCGGTGCCTGCCTGGGGAAGGCCCTGCGCGCCCGGAGCCGCGGCCGGCGCAGACGGTTGTGCCGGCGGAGCGGTCGTCGGCGCGGCCTGCTCGGTCGCCCGGCGCTGCTCCTCGGCGCGTCGGGCCTCCTCCTGCCGGCGAAGTTCGTCCGCCCGCCTCTGCTCCTCGGCCCGCCGTGCGTCCTCCTGCCGGCGAAGTTCGTCGGCCCGCCGCTCCTGCTCGAGGCGGCGCGCTTCCTCGGCCTTGCGCTCGTCCTCCAGCCGGCGGGCCTCGGCCTCGCGGCGCGCCTGCTCGGCGCGGCGGGCCTCTTCCTCGATCCTCGCCTGCTCCGCCCGGCGCGCCTCCTCGGCCTGCCGGGCCTCCTCCGCCTTGCGGGCCTCCTCGGCGAGGCGGGCCTCCTCCTCCTCGCGCCGTTCGCGTTCCAGCCGCTCGCGGTCGGCCTTGGTGCGCCGCAGGAAGAAGGAGCGTTCGCGCAGGTCGGATTCCGCGGCCTCGATCCGCTCCAGCTCGCGCGCCACCGCGCGCGTCGTCAGCACGTTGGTCAGCGCCGCCACGTCGATGTCGCGCTCCAGCGCTCCGCTGCGGCCCGGCCGCCACGTGATCGCCGCCTGCGGCGCCGGCCCGCTCCAGCCCGGCGGCGGCTCCGCGACCAGCGTGGCGCGGGCTTCCGTCCGCCCGTTGCGCAGGTCGAACGACACCGAGCCGCCGATCTCGATCCCCTCCGCCTTCGTCCCCATCGGCCCGGCCCTCAGCACGCCGCCCGACAGCGTCACCGGCGCCTCCAGGGCACCGGCGGCGAGCGCGCCGCGGTCGAGCGCCGCGCCGAGCGCATCGCGCACGCGCCCGAGGTCCGGAGGGTCCCGCTCGGCGTCGAAGGCCGCCGTGATGGCCGGCAGCGCCTTCGGGTCGAACCGGGCGAGGCCGCCGCCGCGCAGCCGCAGCACGCCGCCTCCCGAGAGCCCGCCCACGAGCCCGGCCACGGTCTCCGAGGATCCCGAGCCGTCGAGCTCGGCGTCCGCCCG
Source organism: Alsobacter sp. R-9 (assembly GCF_054612375.1). Lineage (NCBI taxonomy): Bacteria > Pseudomonadati > Pseudomonadota > Alphaproteobacteria > Hyphomicrobiales > Alsobacteraceae > Alsobacter > Alsobacter sp. R-9. The sequence goes on from NZ_JBTSWJ010000006.1 coordinate 29,429, forward strand.
CCCGGCGATCCCCGCCCGCGGCAGGAGCACGGACGCGTCGAGGTCGCGCCCCGCCATCTTGAACGACAGGGCCGCCAGCCCGCCCTGCCGGCGGATGGTGAAGCCGCCCGCGAGCCGCCCTTCGGTGACCGCCATGTCGGCTTGCATCACCTCGAGGGCCTCCGGCGTCCAGCGCAGCGTCGCCGTCGCGCCAGAGGCGGGGGACCCGAAGCCGAGGTCGAGCCTCCGCGCCGACAGCCGGACCGTCGTATCGACCGGCGGCGGCAGCACGCCGCCGAAGCGTCCCGCCGGCCAGAGATTGCCCGGCAGCGGCGCCTGGAGCCGCCCGAGCGCCAGCCCGGACAAGGACGCCAGCGACAGCCGCTCGAGATCCAGCGCGCCGTCCAGCCGCCCGCGCCCGGCGTCGAGCGCCAGCCGGCCGGTCACCGGTTCGCCGAAGAAGCGGCCCGAGAGATCCTCCAGCGTCAGCACCTCGCCCGCCAGCGACGCGCGGGCCTTCATCTGCACAGGGATACGCCCCAGGCCGTCCGGGCCCGGCAGCGCCAGGATCTGCAGGATCGGCCCGATGTCTGCCGTGTCGAGGCTCACCGTGCCCGCCAGCGCCGGGTCCTGCGGGCCGAGGCCGAGCCGTCCCTCGCCGGACAGCTGGACCCCTGCCGCCTCGCCGGACACGGTGAGGGCGGCGCCCTGCCCGAGCCGGCCGTCGACCTCCGCCGCCAGCCGGCCGCGACCGAAGCCCGGCAGCGGCAGCGCCTCGAAGCCGAGCTGCGTCAGGAATGCGGCCGCGTCGGGCGCCTCGGCCCGGAACGAGCCGGTCAGCCGGTCCTCGCCCTGCGGCCCGCCGAGGGCCATGGTGGCATTCACCTGCGTCGCCGCCGCCGTTCCCGTCGCCGTGAGGCGGGCCTCGCCGCTTCCGGCGCGCTCGGCCGTGAGCCGGAGGCGCAGCGGCCCGAGCGACCCCGCGCGGGCCGCCAGCAACGCGGGCGCCTTGCCCGGCACCACCTTGCGAAGGAGGTCGGCGAGCGGCTCCACCCGCCGCGCGTCCACCGTCGCCTCCATCCGGCCGCCGGCCGCGCCGACGCGCCCGCTCGCCCGCACGGTCGCGCCGCCCACGTCGGTGATGTCGAGCGCGCTGACGTCGATCTGCTCCGGCGTCGCGGTGAGCCGCAGCCCCACCCGCCCGGCGCCGACCGCCGTTCCAGCCACCGGGCCGACGCGGACGTTGCGGGCGTCGAGGGTCAGCGAGACGTCGAGCCCGCGCGCGGCGCCGGTCAGCGTCGAAAGATCGGGGATCTGGTCGATGGAAAGGCCGTCGGACGTCAGCTGTGCCTCGAAGCGGCCCCGGGCGCCCTGCTCGGGTGGCGAGTAGCGCAGCGCTCCAACCACTTGCGAGCGGTCGAGCGACAGCCGCATCGACCGGGCCGCGAGCACCGCGGGCGACAGTGACACATCGGCATCGAAGGTCATCTCGCGGACGTCGCCCACCCGCGGCGAGCGCCCGGCGCGCTCGCCCTCGAACCACGCGGTGAGCCGCCCGAAATCCCGCGTCGAGAGGGTCACGTGGCCGTCGAACCGCCCGCCGCCGGTCGCGCTCCCGTCGCCGCGGGCCTGCAGCGTGGTCGTGCCGGGGAGCGCCGCCGTGGCCTTCGCCACCCGGATCGCGCCGTCCTGCAGCGTGGCGTCCACCGCCACGCCGGCAACCGTGTCGCCCCCCGCGATCACGTTCGGCACCGATAGCGTCAGGGCTACGGGGAGCGGCAGTCCGGAGACGCCCTCCTCCTGCCCGAGTGCAGCGAGCCACGCCGCAAGCGTGGCGCCCAGCGGAGCGGGCGGCGAGGGCTGGCCGGGCGTCACCGGGCCGGTGAGAGCGCGGTCGAGGTCGATCTGCCGCGCCTCCAGCGTCAGCGACAGCCGCGGCGAGGCCCCGCCGTCGATCGTGCCCGTACCGGTGAACTTGACGGGCGCCTCGTCGCCGCCGCCCTCGATCTCGATGCCCTCCAGGGTCCCGGCCCGGCCGGCCCAGCGCAGCTGCGCGCCGGCGCTCCAGGGGCGTTGCGCGAAGCCGTCGCGGTCCGGCCAGCGGACCCGGCCGCTCGTCGCGATCCGCCCGTCGAAGGCGAGCCCCGATCCGCCGGAGGCGAGGCGCCCGTCGAGGTTGCCGCGCCACGCACCGCCGTCGCGGTCGAGCGTGAGCTTGAGTCTCGTGCCCCCCGCCTCGGGCGCACCCGTCAGCAGGCGCAGGCCGAACGCCCGGTCACCGGCCAGGAGGCGGCCGTTCGCCCGCCATGGCCCGGCGAGCGCCCCTGCGTCCGCATCGAGGTCGATGCCGGACACCGCCAGCTGCCGCCCCGTCGCCGCGTCGGTGAGGCCCACGGAGCCCCCCGTCACCACCAGCCGGTTGACGATCACGGACCGTGCCGCGCCGAGGCCTCCGACGACATCGCCGAGTCCCTCCACGGTGCCGCCCGGCGCCAGCGTGCCTTCGAGTCGCGGACCGTCGAGCCGGGCCTCGATGACCTGGATGTCGCCCTTGAGAAGCGGCATCACCGCGATCTCGAGCCGCACCCGCCCCACCGTCAGGATCGGGCCCTTGCCGGGCTGGCCCGCCGCGGCCGCCTGCAGGGTGAGGCTTGGCGTCGGCAGGAGCTTCAGGTCGATCGGGCCGTCGATGCTCACGGGCACGCCGGCCGCCTGCGCGAGGCGCTGTTCAAACTCGCCGCGGTAGCTCGTCCAGTCGATGAAGTACGGCACCGCCATCGCCGCGCTGATGGCGACGATCAGGAGGATGGCAAGGCCTGTCAGGATGTCACGCAACGCCGTGCGGCCCGTTGCAGGAAGACGGCGTCCGGCAGGACGGCTTCGAGGCGGCAGGGCGGCGTGGACGGCTCGACCGGGCCATCAGGCCACCACCTTGCCGGGGTTCATGATGCCCAGCGGGTCGAGCGCCGCCTTGATCGCGCGCATCGCCCCGAGCGCCGCGGGGTCGTGCTCCCGCTCCAGGTACTTCATCTTCTTCTGTCCGACGCCGTGTTCGCCCGTGCAGGTGCCGTCCATGGAAAGGGCCCGGTCGACGAGGCGCTCGAGGAACGCCTCCACCCGCGCCACCTCGTCCCGGTCCTGCGCGTCGAGGCTCACCAGCACGTGGAAGTTGCCGTCGCCCACATGGCCGAGGATGGGGGCGATGAGCCCCGTCTCGGCGATGTCCTGCTGCGTCTCCTCCACGCAGTCCGCCAGCCGCGACAGCGGCACGCAGACGTCCGTCGACAGCGCCGCGAGGCCCGGCCGCAGCGCCATCGCCGCCCAGTAGGCGTCGTGGCGGGCCTGCCAGAGCCGGGTGCGGTCCTCGGCGCGGTCGGTCCACTCGAAGGGACCGCCGCCGAGGTCGCGCGCGATGTCACCGAAGCGCTCGGCCTGCTCCTTCACGCCCTCTGTCGTCCCGTGGAACTCGAGGAACAGCATGGGCCGCTCGGCCAGCGAGAGCTTGGAGTAGGCGTTGATGGCGCGCACCTGCGTCTCGTCCACGAGTTCGACGCGCGCCACCGGCAGGCCGGTCTGGATGGCGAGGATGGCCGCGTCGCAGGCCGCCCGCACGGACGGGAACGGGCACACCGCCGCCGAGATCGCCTCCGGGATGCCGTGCAGCCGCAGCGTCATCTCCGTGATCACGCCCAGCGTGCCCTCCGCCCCGACGAAGAGGCGGGTGAGATCGTAGCCGGCCGAGGACTTGCGCGCCCGCCGCGTCGTCCGCATCACCTCGCCCGCCGCCGTGACGACGGTCAGCGCCAGCACGTTGTCCTTCATCGTGCCGTAGCGGACGGCGTTGGTGCCGGAGGCGCGGGTGGAGGCCATGCCGCCCAGCGTCGCGTCGGCGCCGGGGTCGATGGGGAAGAACAGCCCCATGTCGCGCAGGTGCTCGTTCAGGCGCTTGCGCGTGATGCCGGGCTGGACCACGCAGTCGAGGTCCTCGGGGTGCACCGCCAGCACCGCGTTCATCTGCGCGAGGTCGATGCACACGCCGCCGAACGGCGCGTTGGTGTGGCCCTCCAGCGACGTACCGGCGCCGAACGGGATCACCGGCATGCGGCGGGATGCGCACAGGCGCACGATCTCTGCCACCTCCTCGGTCGTCTCCGGATAGACGACCGCGTCCGGGGCCTGCGGGCGGATCCAGGTGACGGAGTTGGCGTGCTGCTCCCGCACCGCCTGGCTGGTGACCACGCGGTTGCCGAACCGGGCCGCCAGCGCCGCCGTCACCGCCGCCACGTCCTCCGCCGACGGGCGCCGGGCCGCCGGAGCCGAATCAATTGACATGTATCGCTTGCCTTTGCCGCGAGGATTTTTGATCATTCTATCCGGTGCGCACCCGGCGGCAAACTCGGGGCCCGGATCGCGGCGGTCCGGAGCCGGCGACACGCCTGTCTGCGCGCCCATCGGGACCGTCATGACGAAGACCGTCGAGAGCCACGCGTTCTTCTTCGCCCCGTTCGTCTCCTCGACGATGCGGATCGAACCCTCGTGGATCGACTACAACGGCCACGTCAACATGGCCTATTACGCCGTGCTGTTCGACAACGCGCTCGACCAGGCCCTTTCCGTCGTCGGCCTCGGCCCGGACTACGCGCAGGAGCGCCGCGCCTCGGTGATGACGGCGGAGTGGCACGTCCTCTACCGGCGCGAGCTCCACCTCGACCACCCGGTGCGTGCGACGGTGCAGTTGCTCGACTTCGACGACAAGCGCATGCACCTCTACCTCGAGCTGCGCCACGCAACCGAGTTCTGGCTGTCGGCGACCGCCGAAAGCATGAACCTGCACGTGTCGCTGGAGGAGCGGAAGGTGCGGCCCTTCCCGTCCGACATCCTCGCCAACCTCGCCATCATGAAGGCCGCCCACGCGGGCCTGCCGAAGCCGGAGGCCGTGGGCCGCGTCATCGGGATCCCGCCGCGGGCGGTCTCCGGACGCCCCGGCATCCACTGAGCCGCGTCAGGAGCGCCCCGCGAAGCTGCGGCCGGCATCCGCGATCGACTTTGCACCGAACAGGATGAAGGTCACGCCGACGACGCGCGTCACCGCGCGCCCGTGCTTCAGGAAGAAGCGCCGTACGGCCGGCAGGCCCGCCCAGAACAGGATGACGATGTAGCCCAGGAAGAACCCGATCACGGCGGCGCCCATCAGCGCCGGCGCCGAGCCCCACTCCATTTCCGCCGCGTAGCGCACCGTCAGGGCCGTGAACACCGCGAGCGACACCGGGTAGGCCTTGGGATTGGTGAGCCCGAAGAGGAGGCCGGCCCGCAGCGGCCGCACGCCCCCCACGGCGGCGCTGCCGCCATCGCCCTTCGCCAGCACGGCGCGGACACCGAGCCAGATCAGGTAGACGCCGCAGGCGACGCCCAGCGCCTCGAACAGCGCAGGACCGAGCTCGTTGACCCCGACGATCGCCGCCAGCGCCAGCCCGCCCCACAGCAGGTCCCCCGCGAGATGGCCCAGCAGGAACCGCGCCCCCGCCTCCCGCCCGTGCTGCGCCGCCAGCGCGAACACGGCGAGGAAGGCCGGCCCCGGCGTGACCGCATAGATGAAGCCGGCCAGCACGGTGGCGCCAAAAAAACCGCTACTCAAGGTTGCTCTCCTGCGTCGGCGCGATGCTTGGTTAGTGGAAAGCGGGCCTTGATTCGGCACACTTTTTTTATCGCTGACCTCTAGGCTAAAGGCATTGTCGAGCGGGTTCCACAACCTGTCGTTTTGGATTGCGGGCCAATGCAGTTTTCCGGTGTGGCCGGCGCACAGGCCGGCCTCGTCCTCGTCGTCATCGCGGTGCTGTGCGTGCTGGTGTCCTTCCGGCCGGCCCCCTCGCGCGCGGCGAAGGCCGGCCGCGACTGCCCTCACTGCGTCGCCTGCCGGGGCGGAGCCGACGGCGCGCCGGGCTGCCGGGGGGCGCGCGCCGTGCGCCGCTCGCGGCTTCATCGACAGGCGACGGCGCCCGAGTCATGTTGATCCGCTCGCGAATCGGCCCACATAGGGCCGATGGACGGCGCCCGATGGCGCCGTCGCCCATCGCGCCGGCCTGCCTCGGGGCCGCGCGCCGGACCCCGGAACGACGTGACAGGCCCGACCGACGACGACGACTTCGCGCCCCCGCCCGCCCCGCGCCCGGGCGGCCTCGCCGCGCGCGCCCGCGCGGCCGTTGCGGCGCCGCAGCCCTACCTCGCCGGCCTCAACCCTGAGCAGCGCCTCGCGGTCGAGGCGACCGACGGCCCCGTGCTGGTGCTCGCCGGCGCCGGCACCGGCAAGACGCGGGTGCTCACCACGCGCATCGCCCACATCATCGCCTCGGGCCTCGCCTATCCGTCGCAGATCCTCGCGGTGACCTTCACCAACAAGGCCGCCCGCGAGATGAAGGAGCGCATCGCGCACCTCGTCGGCCCGGTGGCCGAGAGCATGCCGTGGCTCGGCACCTTCCACGCCATCGGCACGCGCATCCTGCGCCGCCACGCCGAGCTCGTCGGCCTGCGCTCCGACTTCACCATCCTCGACACCGACGACCAGATCCGCCTGATGCGGCAGGTCATCCAGGCCGCTGACATCGACGAGAAGCGGTGGCCCGCCCGCGCGCTCGCCGCCTTCATCGACGGCTGGAAGAACCGCGGCCTCACGCCAGACAAGGTGCCGGCCGGCGAGGCCGCCGCCTTCGGCAACGGCAAGGGCGGCAAGCTCTACGCCGCCTACCAGGAGCGGCTGAAGCAGCTCAACGCGGCCGATTTCGGCGACCTGCTCATCGAGAACCTGCGGCTGTTCCGCGAGCACCCGGACGTGCTGAAGGACTTCCAGGAGCGCTTCCGCTACATCCTCGTCGACGAGTACCAGGACACCAACGTCGCCCAGTACCTGTGGCTGCGCCTGCTGGCGCAGGGCCGCCGCAACGTCGCCTGCGTCGGGGACGACGACCAGTCCATCTACGGCTGGCGCGGCGCCGAGGTCGACAACATCCTGCGCTTCGAGAAGGACTTCCCCGGCGCCACCGTCGTGCGGCTGGAGCGCAACTACCGCTCCACGGGCCACATCCTGGCCGCAGCCGCCCACCTCATCGCCCACAACGAGGGGCGCCTCGGCAAGACGCTGTTCACCGACGACGAGGCGGGGGAGAAACCCACCGTCACCGGCGCCTGGGACAGCGAGGAGGAGGCGCGCCTCATCGGCGAGGAGATCGAGGCACTGCAGAACAAGGGCCACTCGCTCGCCGACATGGCGGTTCTGGTGCGCATCTCCGCGCAGATGCGCGAGATCGAGGACCGCTTCGTCACGCTGGGCCTGCCCTACCGCGTCATCGGCGGCCCGCGCTTCTACGAGCGCGCCGAGATCCGCGATGCGCTGGCCTACCTGCGCTGCGTCGCCAACCCCACCGACGACCTCGCCTTCGAGCGCATCGTCAATGTTCCCAAGCGCGGCCTCGGCGACGCCACGCTGGAGCTCATGCACCGCTACGCCCGGCAGGCCCGCATTCCTCTGATGCAGGCGGCCCGACAGCTCTCCGAGAGCGAGGAGCTGAAGCCCAAGCCCCGCACCGCGCTGCGGGACCTGACCGCCGCCTTCGCCCGCTGGTCCGCCTCCGTCGAGAGCCTGCGCCACAACGAGCTCGCCGAGCTGGTGCTGGAGGAGAGCGGCTACACCGAGATGTGGCAGAAGGAGCGGACGGCGGAGAGCGCCGGGCGGCTGGAGAACCTCAAGGAGCTCGTCCGCTCCATGGAGGAGTTCCCCGACCTCGCCGGCTTCCTCGAGCACGTCTCCCTCGTCATGGAGGCGACGGACAACGACACCACCGAGAAGGTGTCGATCATGACGCTCCACGGCGCCAAGGGGCTGGAGTTCGACACCGTCTTCCTCCCCGGTTGGGAGGAGGGCCTGTTTCCCAACCAGCGCGCCCTCGACGAGAGCGGCCGCGCCGGGCTGGAGGAGGAGCGCCGGCTCGCCTATGTCGGCCTCACCCGCGCCCGGCGGCGGGCGAAGCTTTACTTCGCCAGCAACCGCCGCATCCACGGCCTGTGGCAGTCGACCATCCCCTCCCGCTTCATTGACGAGTTGCCCGAGGCCCATGTCGAGGTGACGGAGGCCCCCGCCGGCTATGGCGGCTACGGCGGCAGCCGCTTCGACCGCGTGCAGGCCTTCGGCTCCACCTACAGCACCCCCGGCTGGCAGCGCGCACAGGAGCGCCAGCGCCAGGGCGGCGGGGGATATGGTGGCGGCGGTTCGGGCGGCAACTACGGCGGCGGGTTCTCCGAGCGCCGCTCGCCCGGCTACGACGCCGGCCCCGGCCGCAAGGGACCCCTCCTGATCGAGGGCGAGCTCGTCGCCAAGTCGACAGGCACCCAGAGCGCCTTCTCCGCCGGCCAGCGCGTCTTCCACATCAAGTTCGGCAACGGGACCGTCGCCGCCGTGGACGGGAACAAGCTCACCATCGACTTCGACAAGGCCGGTCGGAAGATGGTGCTGGAGAGTTTCGTCCAGGCGGTGTGAGGCGGGCCGCGGAATGCGAGCCGTGTGACACTATGCCGAATGGCGCCGGTCCGGAGGCGCCGGGTGAGTGCAAGGCAAGACGAAGGGGGCCTGCGCGACGCGAGCGCTGCCTGCTCATCCGGCACATTGCGGCGCCCCTTGGGCCGCAGCCGCGGGCATTGCTCTGCCCACGGCGATGCTGATCCTCATTTGGCCTGATCGGGTCCCTCGGCCCCGGTCGAGTCCGTCGGGGACAGCGAGTGCTGACGCTCCTGCGCGATCCGGTCGGACCAGGGCCCGACCGGATCGTGCGCGGACCATCACGGGGCGTTCGGGTCGGTCACCCAGTCCACGTCGCGGTTTTCGTTGAAGCTCGCCTTCGTCACGCCGACGAGCGTGATCGTCGAGCCGCCAACACCGTTCGATCCGCCCACGGTGACCATGAGGTTCGTCCGGCCGTTCTGGCCGATGACCTCCGCAAGGCCCTGGATGCGCTTCTCGCCCTCCGTCCTCACGTTGAACTGCAGCTTGTCCGTCCCCTGCGTGAAGTCGTAGACCATCTCGGTCCCGCCCTCCTTCGGCCGGAAGACGAACGTGTCGGCCCCGGCGCCGCCGTAGAGATGGTCGTTTCCGATCCCTCCCGTGATCGTGTCGTTGCCGTTGCCGCCGATGAGGAAATCGTCGCCGTCTCCGCCCCGGAGCCAAACATTCGTCGCATAGCCGGTGAAGTCGACGATGTCGTTGCCCGAATTGGCGTCGACCTCCTCGATAGCCCGGATCATCTCCTGGCGCTCCTGCGTCAGCAGGTTTGTGCTGGCGCTGATGACATCGCTTCCCGTGGATCCCTTCATGAGATCCGACCCCGCCCCGCCATCGAACACGTCGGCGCTGGCGAATGATCCGACGAGGCTTGCGAAGTAGTTTTGGCCATCATTCGCGGTGACCACGGCTGCCCCTTTGCCCATCCGGTACTGGGCGCCGTAGGCGAAGCTGTCGTTGCCCGCACCGCCGCTCAGGCTGTCGACGCCGGCACCGCCGTCGAGGATGTCGTCGCCGTCGCCGCCCGACAGCGTGTCGTTGCCCGTGCCTCCGGACAGCAGGTCGTTGCCGCCTCGACCGTCGAGCGAGTCGTCCTCGCTCCCGCCGCTGATGACGTCGCCGGCCGAGCCGCCGGTGATCACGTCGGCATCGGCTCCGCCATCGAGCGTCGAGGCGCCCGTCGCGGTGCGGAAATCGATGGTATCCCTGCCGGTCCCGCCGAAGACGCGGCTCGAGCCCGCCCCTGTCCCGGTGATGGTGTCATTGCCGCCGTCGCCGTTGACGAGGTCGGTCCCGCCGCTGCCGAAGATGACGTCGTCGTCGTCGCCGCCGCTCATGTCGCTGGAGAACGCCGCGCGCAGGGTGTCGTTGCCGGCCCCTCCGCGAAGCGTGTTGCGGCCATCGCCGCCGTCCAGCGAGTCGGCCCCGCTGCCACCGATCAGCAGGTCGGCGCCCCGCCCGCCGAGGAAGGTGTCCTGGCCCTTCGATCCCACCATGGTGTCATCGCCGTCACCGCCCGCGATCGTCCGCTGGCCGTAGAGCGGCGTGGCGCCGGTCACCTGGGTCGCGAGATAGAGGTCGTTTCCGCGCCCGAGGTCGAGATACTCCTCCGGGAGCTGGGTCCAGCCGACGAGGGCCGCGTCGACCACGTCGTCCTGCTCCGTCGGCAGCGGCTGGAGCCTGTCGCCGCCCCCTGCACCGATCCCGGCGCCGGCGAAGACGCGCGTTCCGTCGACGAAGAGTTCCACGGCCTCGAAGTCGCTCCACGACAGGGCCCGGCGGTCGGCGGTCACGCCCGACCCGGGGACGGTCTGGAACACCAGCGATCCCGAATTCGGAAAGCTGACGGCCAGATCCCAGAGGATGTCCTGGTTGGCCGTCCAGTAGCTGTAGCTGACGTCGAGCCGGAGGGTGTCGTTGCCCGCCCCGCCCTTGTAGACGTCCGTCAGTTGCTGGAAGTCGACCCTCTCGCCGTAGCGGTAGACGGCCACGTCGTCTCCGTCGCCCAGGTCGATGTCGTCGACGCCCACACCGCCGATCGCCGTGTCGTTGCCGCGGCCACCGCGCACGGTGTCGTTCCCCCAGCCGCCCTGCAGGAGCACGCCCCCCGTCGTCCGGCTGGCGTCCAGCAGGTCGTCCTCGGTCCCGCCGATCAGGGAGCCCGTGAAGCCCCGCGACGCGATCAACGTGTCGTTGCCGGTCCCCCCGTCGTAGACGCCGCCGGTAGCGGCCTGGGAGTCCAGCAGCGCCGTCTCCGCCGTCTGGATCAGGTCCGCCCCGTCACCGCCCGTCACGTTGTCGCGGCCGCCGGTTCCGTCCGAGGCGTAGATCGTGTCGTCACCGGCACCGCCGTCGAGCGCGTCGTTCCCCGATCCGCCGAACAGGAGGTCGTTTCCGCGACCGCCCCGGAGCACGTCGGCGCCGGCGCCGCCGATCAGCAGGTCGTCGCCATCGTCGCCGGTGATCGCGTCTGCGCTCCGTCCGCCGACCAACGTGTCGTTGCCCTCGCCGCCGGACACCCGGTTCGCGATCCCGGCCACCGGCGCCGGCGCCCCGGTCTCCGCGTAGACAAGGAACTGCGCCCGGGTGGACAGGCGCGCGGCTGCGTCGAAGTCGGACACGTCGGCGATCACGAGGTCGTCGCCCGCTTCCCCCGCGATGTCGTCGATGGCGCCCGCCTCGCCGACGCCACCGAGGATCGTGTCGTTCCCTGCCCCCGCGCGGATCACGTCGCCCAGCGTCGAGCCGCGGACACGATCGTTGCCGCCGGCCAGCAGAAGCGTCATGGCGGCGCCGCCCAGGGTCCTCGCCTCAGCGGCAAGGTCGACCGTCTGGTTCGGAAAGACGCCATTCGAGAGCTCGGCAGTGTAGCTGATGGAGGCGCGCCCGCCGCTCAAGATCCGCGTCGGACCGCTCGTCCTGGCGCCCAGACCAATCAGTGTTCCGGTGATCGGGTCGAAAGTTATCGCCATGAACCAAGCTCCGAAAGCAACAAAGGAGAAAAACAGATTGAAATCGTCGGCTTATTACTCAAAAATTACGACAAATTCAAGGCGTTTTAACGATTTTGTAAATTACTACTACAACCCAAGGTAGAATAATCCAAAACTTCAACGTTTGGTTTGCGCTGGTCTTCATCCACCGGCACGGCCCCGACCGCCCTTCGCGTCGCCCCCACTCCCCCCATGACACCCGGACCCGCGGCGTGTATGCCTCCGCCATGCTCGAAGGTCTCCCGCCCCACCGCCCCACCCATCTCATGAAGCTCGTCTGCGACGAAGCGACGGCCCGTCGCATCGCGGATGCCGTGGTCGAAATGTTCGACCCCGCCGAGACGGCCGCAGCCGCCTTCGAGAACGAGGCAACGGGCCGCTGGGAGGTCGAGGTCTATTTCTCGGCCGAGCCGGACGAAGAGTTCATCCGCTCCATCGTCGCCGCCCATGGCGGCAAGGTATTGGCGAAGGCGGTGACGTTCGATGCCATCGACGAGAAGGACTGGGTGAAGGCCTCCCTCGACGGCCTCGCGCCGGTTCCCGCGGGCCGCTTCGTCGTCCACGGCAGCCACGACCGTGGCCGCGTCCCCGGCCACGCCATCGCCATCGAGATCGAGGCGGCGCTGGCCTTCGGCACCGGCCACCACGGGACCACCCGCGGTTGCCTGCTGTTCCTGGACGACATCCTCAAGCGCCGCCGCCCCGCCCGGGTGCTGGACGTCGGCACCGGCACGGGCGTCCTCGCCATCGCCGCCGCCCGCGCCCTGCGCCGGCCTGTCGCATCGGGTGACATCGATCCCGACGCCGTCGAGGCTGCCCGCGCCAACGCCGTCGCCAACCGGGCCGGCGCCTTTGTGCGGCCGGTGGTGGCCAAGGGCGTCGACCATCCGCAGTTGCGGGCCGGAGCGCCCTACGACCTCGTCTTCGCCAATATCCTCGCACGGCCGCTGATGCGGCTCGCGCCCTCCATCGCTGGCGTGGCAGGGCCAGGGGCGGATGTCATCCTGTCGGGGCTGCAGGCGCGCGACGTGCCGGGCGTGCTGGCCGCGTACCGGGCGCAGGGCCTCACCCTGGCGCAGCGCCGGGACCTCGAAGGCTGGGCCTCGCTCCACCTGCGCCGCGGCGGCGCAGCGCCGCGGGCCTGACCCGGCTAGTCTTGCAGGCAGGCGCGGGCGTTCAGTCGCGGGGACCGAAAGGCGACAGTTCGTCCCTCGTGAGGTCGACGTGCATCACGCTGATCAGCGGGCCGAAGGACTGGTGCCGGCGCAACTCCGTCACCGCCTTGCGGCGGCGGCTGTCGACCATCGCGTCGACTACGCTGCGCCAGGCCACGGATCCGACGCGAGGGCCGGCCTGTTCACGCACGCCGGCCACGACGGTGCCGCGGGACAAGGTGCGCGGCAGGGATAAGGCGGTCATGGGTGTCGTCTCCTCAGTGAAGGCGAGGCCACCCGGACGTTTCCGTTGTTGACTCAGAGCTAGTGCGTTTCGCACCTGCGAAAAACCACCTTCGCCGCATGCCTCCCCATGGCTGCTTGCAGAGCTTGCACAAGGCTTTGTCAAGAATTGCTGCATTGCACAACATGTCGGCGCCCAAGCCATGCCCCGAGGCGTCTTGACGCCGCCGCGGGCGCATGTCCCCCTGCGGTGCGAACCATCGGAGAGCGAGCGACCATGGCCGAGGCGGTATTCCAGTCCTTCGAGGAAAAGGTCGATCCGACCCAGGGTGCCGCGCGCGTCGCCCTGCTGCGCAAGGAACTGGCCCGGCGCGGCCTCGACGGCTTCCTCGTGCCCCGCACGGACGAGCACCAGAACGAGTACGTTCCGCCGTGCGCCGAGCGCCTCGCCTGGCTGACGGGTTTCGCGGGCTCATGGGGCTTGGCCGTCGTGCTGGCCGACCGCGCCGCCATCTTCGTCGACGGCCGCTACACCGTGCAGGTGCGCGAGCAGGTCGACACGGCCGTGTTCGCGCCCGAGCACCTCATCGACAACCCGCCGGACGGCTGGCTGGAGCGCACGCTCAAGGCCGGCCAGAGCGTCGGCTACGACCCCGCCCTGCACACGCCGGACGCCGTCCGCCGGCTGGAGAAGGCCTGCCAGCGCGCCGGCGCCCGCCTCGTTCCGGTGGAATCGAACCCGATCGATGCGGTCTGGGACGACCGGCCGGCCTCGCCGCGCGCGCAGGTGGTGCTGCACCCCGTCGAACTCGCGGGCGAGGAAACCCGCTCCAAGCTCGACCGCATCCGCGGCAAGCTCCAGTCGCTCGGCGCAGATGCGCTCGTCGTGTCCGATCCGCATGCGGTCGCCTGGGTGTTCAACATCCGCGGCGGCGACGTCTCCCACACGCCTCTGCCCCTCGGCTACGCGGTCGTGCCGCGCGAAGGGCGCCCAACGCTTTTCATGGACGGCGCAAAGCTCTCCAACGCCGTGCGCGACGCGCTGGCGGGCGTCAGCGAGATCGAGGAGCCCGGGCGCCTCGACCGCACGCTGTCGGAACTCGGCGCGGCCAAGGCCCGCGTCCGTTTCGACCAGGCGACGGCGTCGCAGCGTATCGTCGGCATCGTCGAGGCCGGCGGCGGCACGACCGACATCGGCATCGATCCCATCGCGCTGATGAAGGCGGCCAAGAATCCGGCCGAGATCGCCGGCAGCCGCGCCGCGCACCGCCGCGACGGCGCCGCCATGGCAAACTTCCTGTGCTGGCTCTCCCGCGAGGCGCCGAAGGGCGACGTGACGGAGGTCTCGGCCGCCTGCGCGCTGGAGGCCTTCCGCCGCGAAACGGGGGCGCTGAAGGACGTGTCCTTCCCCTCGATCTCCGGCGCCGGGCCGAACGCGGCGATCCCCCACTATCGGGTCACTGAGCGGTCCGACCGCCGGCTGGAGCCGGGCATCTACCTGATCGACTCCGGCGCCCAGTATCAGGACGGGACGACGGACATCACCCGCACCGTCGCCGTGGGGACGCCGTCCGCCGAGATGAAGGACCGCTTCACGCGCGTGCTGCAGGGCCACATCGCCATCGATACGGCGGTGTTTCCCAAGGGCGTGTCGGGCGCACAGCTCGACAGCTTTGCCCGACGCCCGCTGTGGGACGCGGGCCTCGACTTCGACCATGGCACCGGCCACGGCGTCGGCAGCTACCTGTCCGTGCACGAGGGACCCCAGCGCATCGCCAAGGTGGGCACGACACCGCTGGAGCCGGGCATGATCCTTTCCAACGAGCCGGGCTACTACAAGGCCGGGGCCTGGGGCATCCGCATCGAGAACCTCGTCCTCGTCGAGAAGCGCACCGTCGAGGGCGCCGAGCGCGAGATGTACGGCTTCGAGACGCTCACCTTCGCGGCCATCGACCTCGCCCTCGTCGAGCCGTCGATCATGAGCGCGAAGGAGATCGCGTGGCTGAACGCCTACCACGCGAAGGTTCGCGAGGTCGTGGCGCCGCTCGTGGACGCGGACGTGCGGGCGTGGCTGGAGGCGGCGACGCGGCCTGTCGGCTGAGACCGCTCAGGCCTGCCCCACCAGCGCCAGCCAGCCGTCCTCGTCCAGCGTCTGGATGCCGAGGTCACGCGCGGCCGTGAGCTTCGAGCCCGCCCCGGGGCCGGCGACCACGAGGTCCGTCTTCTTCGACACCGAGGAGGCGACCTTTGCGCCCAGTCGCTCGGCCATGGCCTTGGCCTCCTCGCGCGTGAACTTCTCGAGGCTGCCGGTGAAGACGACCGTCTTGCCGGCGACGGGACTCTCCGTGGCCACCTCCTCCGGCGGTTGCGGCGTGACCTGCGCGAGCAGGTCCGCCACCACCTCGAGGTTGTGAGGCTCGCCGAAGAAGTCGACGATCGACTCGGCCACCACCGGCCCGATCCCGTCGATGGCGGTCAAATCGGCCAGTGCCGCAGACCCCGGCTCCGCGGCCGCGACCGCGGTGTCGCGCAGCGCTTCCATGGAGCGGAAATGCCGGGCGAGCAGCTTGCCCGTCGTCTCGCCGACATGGCGGATGCCGAGAGCGAAGATGAAGCGGTGCAACGCCACGCTGCGCCGCGCCTCGATCGCCGCGAAAAGGTTGCGGACCGACGTCTCGCCGAAGCCTTCGCGGTCTTTGAGGCGCTTCATCGAGCGTGCGTCCCGCGCCTCCAGCGTGAAGATGTCCTGCGGCCGGGTGATGAGCCCGTCGCGGTAGAACGCCTCGATCTGCTTGTCGCCGAGGCCCTCGATGTCGAAGGCGTTGCGGGAGGCGAAGTGCTTCAGCCGCTCCACCGCCTGCGCCGGGCAGACGAGGCCGCCGGTGCAGCGCCGCACGACGTCGGCCTTGCCGGTCTTGGGATCGATCTCCCGCACCGCATGGCTGCCGCAGGCCGGGCAGAGCGTGGGGAAGGCATAGGGGGCGGCGGTGTCCGGCCGCTTCTCCGGCACGAAGCCGAGGATCTGCGGGATCACGTCGCCCGCCCTCTGCACGATCACCGTGTCGCCCACGCGGATGTCCTTGCGGGCGATCTCGTCCTCGTTGTGCAACGTGGCATTGGTGACGACCACGCCGCCAACCGTCACCGGCTGCAGCCGCGCGACCGGCGTGAGCGATCCGGTGCGTCCGACCTGGATGTCGATGCCCTGCAGCACCGTCGTCGCCTTCTCGGCCGGAAACTTGTGCGCCGTCGCCCAGCGCGGAGACCGGGAGACGAAGCCGAGCCGACGCTGCAGGTCGAGGTCGTCCACCTTGTAGACGACGCCGTCGATGTCGTAGGGCAGGCTCGCGCGCTGCTCCTCGATGCCGCGGTAGTGGGCGATCAGGTCCGCCACCGTCTCGCAACGCCGCATCAGCGGGTTGGTCGGCAGGCCGTACCGCGCGAAGGCCGCGACCACGCCGGACTGCGTGGGCGCCGGCGGGGCCGGCTGCGCCTCGCCCCACGCATAGGCGAAGAACCGCAGCGGCCGCGCCGCCGTGATGCGCGGGTCGAGCTGGCGCAGCGATCCCGCCGCCGCGTTGCGCGGATTGGCGAAGAGCGGCCTGCCCTCAGCCTCCTGCCGCGCGTTCATCGCCGCGAAGTCGGACTTGGTCATGTAGACCTCGCCTCGCACCTCGAGCACCGGCGGAACGTCGCCTTGCAACCGATGCGGGATCTCGCCGATGGTCCGCACGTTGGCGGTGACGTCCTCGCCTTCCTCCCCGTCCCCGCGGGTCGCAGCAACCACCAGTTCGCCAGCCTCGTAGCGCAGCGAGCAGGACAGGCCGTCGATCTTCGGCTCGGCCGTGATCGGCAGCGGCCGGTCGGGCGGCCAGTCGAGGAAGCGGCGGATGCGCTCGACGAACTCCTCCACCTCCTCGTCCGAGAACACGTTCGCGAGCGAGAGCATCGGCACGCGATGCCGGACCTTGGCGAACTTCTCCGATGGCTTCGCACCGACGGAGGTCGCCGCAGGCTGCTCGTCCGCGAGCGCCGGAAAGCGGGCGGCGATCGCCTCGAAGCGGCGCCGCAGCGCGTCGTATTCCGCGTCGGAGATGACCGGCGCATCCTCGCGATGGTAGCGGCGGTCGTGCTCGGCGATCTCGCCCGCGAGGGCCGCGTACTCGGCCTTCGCCTGCGACGGTGTCATCGCCGCGACGTCGAGGCCGCGCAGGATCGCCGTACGTCTCGCCATGGTCAGCCTGCCGCTTCCAGGAGGCGCTGCGCGGCGGCACGCGCCTCGTCCGTGATCGTGGCGCCCGCCAGCATGCGGGCGATCTCCTCGCGCCGCGCCTGCGCGTCGATGGGAACGACCCGCGTGGCGATGCGCTCCTCGCCGGCGACGGCGTCCTTGCTGATGAGGAAGTGCCGCTCGGCCCGCGCCGCCACCTGGGGCGCGTGCGTGACGGCCATCACCTGGACCCGCCCGGCAAGGCGGGCGAGACGCGCGCCGATGGCATCCGCCACCGCGCCGCCGGCGCCCGAGTCGATCTCGTCGAACACCAGCGTCGGCGCAGACCCGCGCTCCGCCAGCACGACCTTCAGCGCCAGCATGAAGCGCGAAAGCTCGCCGCCCGACGCGACCTTCATCAGAGGCCCCGGCCGCGTGCCGGGATTGGTCTGCACCCAGAACTCGACCCGGTCGTAGCCCTCGGCCGACGGGGAGGATTCATCGGTCTCGATCGAGACGATGAAACGGGCGCGCTCGAGCTTCAGCGGCGGCAGCTCGCGCGCCACGGCGTCCTCCAGCGCGGTCCCCGCCTTGCGCCGTGCGGCGCTCAGCGCACGCGCGGCCTCGTCATAGGCCGCCCGCGCAGCCGCAACCTCCGCCTCCAGCGACGCGAGACGTTCCTCTCCGGCCTCCACGGCCGCGAGATCGGCCGCGAAACGGTCGCGCAGGCCCGGCAATCCGTCCGGCTGCACGTCGTACTTGCGCGCCGCTGCACGCAGGGCGAAGAGCCGCTCCTCGGTCCGTTCGAGGTCCCGCGGGTCGAAGGCAGCGGCGCGCTGCGCGGCCTCCAGGGCCATGCGCGCCTCGTCGAGCGCCGTGAGCACCGCGTCGATGGCCTTCACGCTCGGACCGACGAGACCCTCCGCCTGCGCCCCCCGACGCTCCAGCCGCCGCAGGGCGCCGGAGAGCGAGGGACCGGGGGAAGCGTTTCCCGCGACGATGTCGTAGGCCTCGTTGATCTCGCCGACGACCTTTTCCGCCTGCATCATCGTCTGGCGCTTCGCGGCGAGCTCGTCCTCCTCGCCCGGCTGCGGGTCCAGCTTCTTCAGCTCCGCCACCGCATGCGCCAGGAAGTCCGCCTCTCGCCGCGCCGCGGCGATGCGCCCTCGGTGCTCGTCCAGCGCCCGGACCGCGTCCCGCCACGTCCGGTGGAGCGCGGCGACACCGGCACCGTCGCATCCGCCATGGACGTCGAGCAGGGCCCGGTGCATGGCCGGCTCGACCAGCGCGCGATCGTCGTGCTGACCGTGGATCTCGACGAGGGATGCGCCGATGGCGCGAAGAACCTGCACGCTGACCGGCTGGTCGTTGACGAAGGCGCGCGTGCGCCCGTCCGCGAACTGGATTCGGCGCAGGATGAGGTCGCCGTCATCCGGAATGTCGTTGTCGCGCAGCAGCGCCCGCGCGGGGTGGCCGGCCGGAAGGTCGAAGGCCGCGGTCACCTGGCCCCGTGCCTCGCCATGCCGGACGAGGCCGCCGTCGCCCCGCCCGCCCAGCGCCAGAGAGACCGCGTCGAGCAGAATGGACTTGCCGGCGCCGGTCTCGCCCGTGAGCACGCTCAGCCCGTCGCCGAAGGCGATGTCGAGACGGTCGATGAGCACGATGTCGCGGATCGCGAGCTGGGCGAGCATGGCGTATCTGTCGCGAGACGCCGGCAAAAAATCAACGATTCTGTCGGCAGCGATTCACCGCGCGCATGCGATGGACCGCCGCGCCGCGGTGCCTGCCGCAGCGCTCGCGCCGACGTCAGCCGAGCCCGATGCTCTTGAAGGCCTTGCTGATCCAGGAGCCTTCGTTCTCGCGCGGCTCGAGACCCTTGGTCTGCAGCAGAGCGTAGGTTTCCTTGTACCACTGGCTGTCGGGGAAGTTGTGCCCGAGCACGGCGCCGGCGGTCTGCGCCTCGTTGACGATCCCGAGCGCGAGGTAGCACTCCGCGAGGCGGGCCAGCGCTTCCTCGATCTGGTTCGTCGTCTGGTACTGGCTGACCACGTTGCGGAACCGATTGATCGCCGCCGTGTAGTTGCGCTTCTGCAGGTAGAAGCGGCCGATCTGCATCTCCTTGCCCGCGAGCTGGTCCTTGACCACGTTGATCTTGAACTTCGCGTCGGGCGCGTATTCCGAGTTCGGCCAGCGGGTCACGACCTCCTGCAGCGCCACGAGCGCCTTTTCGGCCCGCTCCTGGTCACGCGAGATGTCGGGGATCTGGTTGTAGTAGGACATCGCGACCATGTAGGCCGCGTAGGCCGCGTCCGGCGACGCCGGGTTCAGTGCGAGGAACCGACGGCCGTCGGCGATCGCGTCGTCATAATTGCGCGCGGAGTAGTTGGCGTAGGTCTTGAGGATCAGCGCCTTCTTCGCCCACGTCGAGAACGGGTACTGCCGGTCGAGCGTCCCGAATCGCTTGGACGCGGACTCGAAGTCGTTCTTCTGCATGTACGCGAGGCCCTCGTTGTAGAGGGTCTCGGCCGGGACCGTCGGGACGATCTCAGGCTTGTACGTCTCCTGCTTGTCGAACGGATTGAGGTTCGAAATCGTGTCGCAGCCAGCGATCGGCGCGGCGACCATGAGAATCAGGGCGGCGCGGGCGAAGGTGCCCCGCAGCGACGTCCCGGTGCGCAGGGTCTCTCGATCGGCTTGACGCATGAGCTCGAAGGCCTCTGTGGCTGCGGCGCAGGAGGCGCCCGGTGCGATTGCGCGCCTTTTACCGCAAGCAAGGCCATCCTGCCAGCGGCAACGCCGCCACAGGCCGGCGCGGCGCGACGACGTCAGTTGAGGTCGGGAGCGAAGGCGTAGGCCGGCGCGAGGGCGGCATTGCCCGCATGCACCGGTTCCCGGCGCGGCGCCTCGACGATCTCGTAGGCGGTCCGATCGGCGAAGAGCGCCTTCAGCACGGCCACGTTCATGCGGTGGCCGCCGCAGTAGGAGCGATAGCGGGCCAGCAGCGGAGCCCCCGCGAGCGCGAGGTCACCCACCGCGTCGAGGGTCTTGTGACGGACGAACTCGTCCGCGTAGCGCAGGCCTTCCTCATTGATCACGCCGTCGTCGCCGAGCGCGACGGTGTTCTCGAGGGAGGCGCCAAGCGCGAAGCCCGCCTTCCAAAGGCGCTCCACGTCGCGCATGAAGCCGAACGTGCGGGCCCGCGCGATTTCCTTCCGGAACGTGCCGGCCTCGAGATCCATCACCCGCTTCTGCCGGCCGATCACCGGCGTGTCGAAGTCGATCTCGACCTCGAGACGGAAGCCGCGAGCGAAGGGCCGCAGTTCCGCGAAGGCGCGGCCCTGCTCGACACGGACGGGCTTCAGGACCTTGATGAAGCGGCGAGTGGCGTCCTGGCGAACGAGGCCCACCTGGTCGAGCGCCTCGACGAAAGGCGCCGCGCTGCCGTCCATGATCGGGACTTCGGGGCCGTCGATCTCGACGAGGACGTTGTCGACGCCCAGGCCGGAGAGAGCCGCGAGAAGATGTTCGATGGTGGCGACGGAGCCGGAGGTCGGATCGCCGATGATGGTGCAGAGCTCGGTGGCCGAGACCGCGCCGTGATGCGCCTGGATGAGCCGCTCGCGACCGCCTTCGAGGCCGGTGCGCAGGAATGTGAAACCCGTATCGACGTCAGCCGGATGGAGGATGATTCTGACGGGGGAGCCCGAATGGACACCGACCCCCGACAACTCCGCGCAGTCGCGCAGCGTGACCTGCCAATTTCCAGCCATCATCCCACTTCCACACATAGACCGCTTCATTGGAGGACCTTCTTGTCCTTCCGCAGATCGCCGTCCGTGCTCCGTTGACGCCCCGGAGAGTTATGTGCGGAGCGCATGCACCGCCCCTCTCCTTTGCGCCGCAATGTAGCCGCGGAGCCGATTGGGACCAAATCACGGTTTCTTACGCTTTGTAACACTTCCGCCACGCCTGTGGAGACGCTTTGTTTACCAACGAAAAATGCGATATTTCAAATAGTTGAGGCCCGCGCTCCGGAGAGCGCGGGCCTTGATTGTTGAAGGATTGTTTACCTTCGATTGCGGCTGCTCAGTTCGACTGCCGCCGCAGGAACGCCGGAATCTCGAGATGGTCGTCCTCGTAGCCGCGCGGCTGAGGAGCGGGCCGGCCATGCGGATCGAGAGCACCGGCCGGGGGGGCCTGGCGCGGCGCCGGAGCGGGCGCGGGACGCTTGCCGTAGTCCTGGTGGATCGCCGTCGGAGCCTGCTGCTGCGGCTGCGGGGCGTAGCCGCCGGCGGACCGCTGCGCGGGGGCCGGAGCAGCCTCCTCGTGACGCCGCACGAGACCGGCATTGGCGAGACGCTCCATCAGCGTGACGCGCTTCTTCTCGGGCGCGGGCTGGGGCTGCGGCTGGGTGCGCTGGTGCTGCTCCACGATGCGCTGAGCGGGGGCCGGCAGTTCGTCGACGCGAGGCATGCGCGGCGGACGGACGACCTCCTCGGGCCGCGGCGGGATGAAGACGGCCGGCTGCTGCGGCTCGGGCTGCACCATCCGGGGCTGCTCGACCACCGGCTCGGCATAGACCTGGCGCGGCGGCTGCGGACGGATGGCGACGTCGTTGTGGTGGACCACGGGAGCCGGGGCCGGGGCGGGCTCGGGCTGCGCATAGACCGGAGCCGGGGCGGCGGCGACGGGCTGCTCCGTCTCGATGCGGACGGGCGCGGCCTGGCGCGCCTGGGCCAGGGCGGCGCGCTCGTTGCGCAGGCGCTCGGCGACCTCGGCGATGCGCGGCTCCATCTTCGGCGCCGCATCGCGGCCCGTCTCCTGGTCGATGCCGGTGGCCACGACGGAGACGCGGACGATGCCTTCGAGCGAGTCGTCGCGGGTGGCGCCGAAGATCACGTTGGCGTCCATGTCGACCTCCTCGCGGATGCGGGTGGCCGCCTCGTCGACCTCGTACAGCGTCAGGTCGGACCCGCCGGTGATCGAGATCAGCAGGCCGCGGGCGCCGCGCATGTTGACGTCGTCGAGGAGCGGGTTGGCGATCGCCGCCTCGGCGGCACGCAGGGCGCGCTTCTCGCCGGAGGCCTCGCCGGTGCCCATCATCGCCTTGCCCATTTCGCGCATGACGGCGCGGACGTCGGCGAAGTCGAGGTTGATGAGGCCTTCCTTCACCATCAGGTCGGTGATGCAGGCGACGCCCGAGTAGAGCACCCGGTCGGCCATCGCGAAGGCGTCGGCGAAGGTCGTCTGCTCATTGGCGACGCGGAACAGGTTCTGGTTCGGGATGACGATCAGCGTGTCGACCGCCTTCTGCAGCTCCGAGATGCCAGACTCGGCGAGCCGCATGCGGCGCTGGCCCTCGAACTGGAAGGGCTTGGTCACCACGCCGACGGTCAGGATGCCCATGTCGCGGGCCGCGCGGGCCACGACGGGCGCCGAGCCGGTGCCCGTGCCGCCGCCCATGCCGGCGGTGACGAACACCATGTGCGCGCCGGCGAGGTGGTCGCGGATCTCGTCGATCACCTCCTCCGCCGCGGCGCGGCCGACCTCCGGCTGCGAGCCCGCCCCGAGGCCCTCGGTGACCTGCACGCCCATCTGGATGATGCGGTCGGCCTTGGACGAGGTCAGCGCCTGCGCGTCGGTGTTGCCCACGACGAACTCGCAGCCCTGGAGGCCGAGTTCGATCATGTTGTTGACCGCGTTGCCGCCGGCGCCGCCGACGCCGAACACCGTGATCCTCGGCTTCAGCTCGCGGATGTCCGGAACCTGGAGATTGATCGTCATGACTTTGGCCTCTCGTGATGGGCGCCCGGCAGCGCCGCTTTTTCCCCTTCCGACGGATGCCGCCACACCGCCGGTATTCAGAAACTGTCCTTGATCCACCGCCCCATGCGCGACAGGTAGCCGTCCGTGCCCGTTCCGAGGAACGAGCCCGAGTGGCTCGGCACGAAGTGCTCGAGCCCCGCCACCTGCGGATAGACCAGCAGGCCGACCGGCGCCGCGAAGGACGGTCCCTTCGCGGCCTCGGGAAGCCCCTGCACGCCGAGCGGACGCCCGATGCGCACCTGCTTCGACAGGATGCGCCGGGCGAGCTCCGGCAATCCGGTCAGCTGCGCGCCCCCGCCGGCCAGGACGACGCGTCGCCCCGCCTCGGACGAGAAGCCCGCCGCCTTGAGCCGGTCGCGGGCCAGCTCGAGGATCTCCTCCACCCGCGGCCGCATGATGCGGACGAGGTGCGACTTCGGCACGTGGTTCACCGCCTCGCGGTCGTCCTCGTCCACCGAGGCCACCGCAACCGTCTCGCGGTCGTCGGAGGCAGTGGCGATGGTCGAGCCGTAAAGCGTCTTCAGGCGCTCGGCGTGGGCGACGCTGGTCGACAGGCCGCGCGCGATGTCCATCGTGATGTGGTTCCCGCCCACCGCGACGCCGTCGGCGTGGACGATGTGGCCGCCCGCGAAGACGCCAAGGCTGGTCGTTCCGCCGCCGAGGTCGACGACGACCGCGCCCATCTCGGCCTCGTCGTCGACGAGCGCGGAGAGGCCGGCGGCGTAGGGCGTGGCGACCACCGCCTCGACCTCGAGGTGGCACCGTTCGACGGCGAGCATCAGGTTGCGGATGGCGTTCTGGTCGGCGGAGACGACGTGCATGTCGACGCCGAGCCGCTCGCCCACCATTCCGTGCGGGTCATGGATTCCGGTGACGCTGTCGAGCGCGAAGCCGGTCGGCAGCGAGTGCAGGACGGTCCGCCCCGGGCGCGAGCCGGTCATGCTCGCAGCCTCGAGCACGCGGTGGATGTCGCCGTCGCCGACGCCCGAGCCGCGAAGCGCCACGTCTGCGAGGTAGCTCTCCGATCCCAGGCGGCCGCCCGTCATGTTGACGATGACGGCGCGGATCTCGACCTTGGCCATCCGCTCGGCCGCATCGACGGCGAGGCGGATGGAATGCTCTGCGGCCTCTAGGTCGACGATGGCGCCGCCCTTCAGGCCGCGGGAGCGCTGGTGGCCGATGCCGACGATTCGGGCCCGGTGCGTGCGACCCCGCAGAAGGTCGCTCTCGACGATCGGGTCGAGGCGGGCGACGAGGCAGACGACCTTGCTGGTGCCGATGTCGAGCACGGAGAGCACCGTGCTCTTGCGCGGCGACAGCGGCTTCATGCGAGGCGTCAGGCTGGGACGGCGGTGACTCACGTCGTGCCTCCCTTGCCGGTCTTGGGACGCGACTTCAGCATCTCGGCGCGGGCGGTGGCGGCCTCCTCGCCGAGGCGCATGACGACGCGGTCAGACATCCGCAGGTCGATCGCGAGGATGTCGCGGTCGAGCACCTTCTGGTCCTTGATCAGCGCCGAGAGGCGCTTGAAGGCCTCCAGCGGCTTGTCCTCCGGCAGGCGTACGTCCATGCCGTTGGTGAGCTTGATCGTCCAGCGCCGCTCGCCGACGAGGATGCCGGCGCGCACGTGCGGCGCGACGTCCGGGACGGCGGCGAGCATGGCGGTGAAGACGGCCGCCTTCTTGTTCGCGCCCTCGCCCACGACCATCGGAAGGCGGGCGAAGCGGGCATCGGCGTAGCGGTCGATCGGCGTGCCGTCCTGCGAGACGACGAAGACCTCGCCGTGGTTCTGCCAGAGCGCGTAGGGCTCGCGCTCGACGAGCGTGATCGACAGCGCGTTGGGGTAGAGCTTGCGGACCGTGGCTTCCTTGACCATCGGAATGGCCAGCAGGCGCTCGCGGGCCTGCGCTGCGTCGAAGAAGGGCAGCGAGCCGCGGGGGTCGATGCCGGCGACCTGGATGACCTCGGCCGGGTTCAACTCGACAAGGCCGGCGACGGTGACGTCGCCGATCGCAAAGCCGAGGCCGCGGGCCGCGACGTCCCTCAGATCACCGTAGCGGGTGACGTAGTCGTCATACTGCCCCCCCCGGACCACCCCGTAGGCGCCCACGGCGGCGAAGAGCAGCGCGGTGAGGCCGATCCCGAGATGCCGCGGCACGCCCCGCGTCCGCCGCTCGACGGCACGCACGGGCGCCCGGCCGCGACCGAGCCGGCGCAGCAGGGACGGCAGCGCCGGGCGCGAAGCCGCCGGCACGAGCCGGCCGCCGCCCGCCAGCGCAGGAGCGCCCAGCGGACCCGAAGGTCCGCTCAACGATCGCAGGAGGCGTCCTCCACCATCCATCGAACCAGCTCACCGAATGTCAGGCCCGCATGGGCCGCGAGTTCCGGCACAAGAGACGTCTCGGTCATCCCGGGCTGCGTGTTGACCTCGAGGCAGACGAGTTCGCCGGTGCCGTCCGGCCTGTCGTCGTATCGGAAGTCTGCGCGACTGACGCCCCGGCAGCCGAGTGCTTGATGCGCCGTTAACGCCATTTGTTGAACCTGATGGTAAATATTCGGTTTAATTTCTGCCGGCAGGACGTGGATCGAACCGCCCTTCGCATACTTGGAATCGTAGTCGTAGAAGGCCCCGGCGGCGGGCCGGATGTCGATCACGCCGAGCGCCCTGTCACCCATCACGGCGCAGGTAAGTTCCCGTCCTGCAACGTATTTTTCGACCAGGACCATCTCGCCGAAGGCCCAGTCGCCGCGCCCCAGTTCCTGCGGCGGGTGGCTGCGCTCCTCCTTCACGATGATCACGCCGACCGACGAGCCCTCGTTAACGGGTTTCACGACGTAGGGCGGCGGCAGGATGTGCCGTTTTGAGGCATCCTCACGGCTCACGACCACGCCGGAGGGCACGGAAACCCCCGCGGCAGCCATCACCGCCTTCGCGCGCTGCTTGTGCATGGCGAGCGCCGAGGCCAGGACGCCCGAGTGGGTGTAGGGAATTTGCAACATCTCCAGAATTCCCTGCACCACGCCGTCCTCGCCCCAGCGCCCGTGCAGGGCGTTGAGACAGACGTCGGGGCGCAGCGCCCCCAGCACGGCGGCGACGTCACGGCCGACGTCGATTCGCGTGACGCGGTAACCCTCCCCCTCGAGGGCGGCAGCGCAGGCCTTGCCCGAGTTCAGCGACACCTCGCGTTCGGCGGACAAGCCCCCCATCAGGACGGCCACGTGCTTGCTCATCGCATCTTCCTCGTGTTGGGGCGCGACGCGGCAACCGCGGCGCGCAACCTCTCCCGGAAACGGCTCAGGGGATGCCGATCCGCCGGATTTCCCACGTCAGCAGAACACCGCTGGTGTCCTCGACACGGCGACGCACCTCCTCGCCCAGACCCTCGACATCGGCCGCAGTGGCCCCGGGGTGGGCGATGAGGAAGTTGCAGTGCAGGTCCGACACCTGGGCGCCGCCCCGGCGCAGGCCACGGCAACCGGCGCGGTCGATCAGTTCCCAGGCCTTCCGACCGGGCGGATTCTTGAAGGTGGATCCGCCGGTGCGCGTGTTGACCGGTTGCGTCGCCGACCGCGCCTCGGTGATCGCGCCCATCTCGGCCAGGATCGCGGCGGGGTCGCCCGGCCGGCCTTCGAACAGCGCCTGCGTGAAGATCACGTCGTCCGGCGCGCCGCAGTGGCGGTAGGCGAACGCCATGGCCGCGAGGTCGTAGACGTGGACGCGACCCTGTCGGTCCACGCCCCGCGCCTCGACGAGAACATCCTTCGTCTCGCCGCCATAGGCGCCACCGTTCATGCGCAGCGCACCGCCGACCGTGCCCGGGATGCCGCGCAGGAACGAAAGGCCGGCGATGCCCGCCTCCGCCGCCGCCCGCGCGACCTTCACGTCAGGCGCCCCGGCCCCCGCACGGATTCGCAGCGGCGGCTCGACCGCGATTTCCTGGAACCCGCGCCCGAGGCGAATCACGACGCCAGGGACGCCGCCGTCCCGCACGAGAAGGTTGGAGCCGAGGCCGATCACGGTCACGGGGAGGTCGGGCGGACACGCCGCAAGGAAGGCCGAAAGGTCAGCCTCGTCGGCGGGCTCGAACAGGGCCTCGGCAGGACCGCCGGTCCGGAACCACGAGAAAGCGGCGAGCGGGGCATTGAAGCTCAGGCTCCCCCGCACCGTCGAGGCGAGTGTCGCCAGACGGCTGGGCGCCGAAGCCATGGTCTCGGCCCCGGCCTTCATGCGCCCCTCCCCGAGAGCCGGCCCGCGCCGCGCCTTCCGGCGTCATCTCCCGCGCGGCGCGGCGCCGCCAGGCGGAACCGGAGGACCGACCGACCATCAGTCACCGTCCCGGCGTGCCGTGCACACCGCCGGGGGTTGCAGGTGGATCGGTCCAACACCATCACGCGCCCGCGTCGCCCAGCGCTGCGAGTTCGCCGGGCAATGCATATGCCCAGTTGGTGATGGTGCCGGCGCCCAGGAAGACGACGTAGTCGCCAGGCTTGGCGAGGTCGCGCACCATCCCGGCAATGTCTGGCGGCGACTGCAGCGGAAGGACGTGGCGGTGGCCGTGGGCCTTGAGGCCCAGGACGAGAGAGTCGCGGTCCGCGCCCGGGATCGGCTGCTCTCCGGCGGCGTAGGTGTCGGCGACGATGACGGTGTCGGCGTCGTTGAAGCAGGTCGAGAACTGGTCGAAGAGCGACGACAGCCGCGTGTAGCGATGCGGCTGCACGATCGCGATCACCTTGCCCGGCGTCGAGGCGCGGGCGGCGCGCAGCACCGCGGCGATCTCCACGGGGTGGTGCCCGTAGTCGTCGAAGACGGCCACGCCGTTCCACTCGCCGGTGCGGGTGAAGCGGCGCTTCACGCCGCCGAAGCCCTTCAGCGCCTCGCGGATGCGCTCCAGCGGCATCCCGAGGTGGTACGCCACCGCGATGGCGGCCGTTGCGTTGAGCGCGTTGTGGTGCCCCGGCATCGGCAGCGTCAGTTCCTCGATCCCGGAGAGATGCCCCGTCTTGCGGTCCCGGATGACGACGCGGAAGCGCGAGCGCCCCCCCGCGAGGTCGACGTCCATCAGGCGGACGTCCGCCTGCGGGTTCTCGCCGTAGGTGATGACGCGGCGATCCTCGATCTTGCCGACCAGTTCCTGCACCGTCGGATGGTCGAGGCACATGACCGCGAAGCCGTAGAACGGGAGGTTCTCGACGAAGGCGCGGAAGGCGTCCTTGATCGCGTCGAACGTCTTGAAGTGGTCGAGGTGCTCGGGGTCGATGTTGGTGACGATGGCAACGTCGGCCGGCAGCTTGAGGAAAGTGCCGTCTGACTCGTCCGCCTCCACCACCATCCACTCGCCGGCGCCGAGCCGGGCATTGGTGCCGTAGGCGTTGATGATGCCGCCGTTGATGACCGTCGGATCGAATCCACCGGCATCGAGCAGGGTCGCGACGAGGGAGGTCGTCGTCGTCTTGCCGTGCGTGCCGGCGATGGCGACGCACTGCTTGAGACGCATCAGCTCGGCGAGCATCTCGGCACGCCGGACGACGGGCAGCCGCTTCTCGCGCGCCGCCATCAATTCAGGGTTGTCGCGCTTGATCGCGGTCGAGACGACGACGACCGCGGCCTCGCCGAGGTTCTCGGCGCGGTGGCCCACGAAGCACGAGATGCCCTTGTCGCGCAGGCGCTTCACGTTGGCGCTGTCGGAGGCGTCGGAGCCCTGCACCGTATAGCCGAGGTTGTGCAGCACCTCGGCGATGCCCGACATGCCGATGCCGCCGATGCCCACGAAGTGGATGGGTCCGAGTTCGCTGGGCAGTTTCATGAAGGCATCTCCTGGGTGGTCCCGGCCATCCCGAGCACGAGGTCGGCGAGCCGCTCTGCGGCGTCGGGGATGCCGGCGCTTCTGGCCGCTTCGGCCGCGCGCGTCAAACCGGCGGGATTGGCGAGCCGGGCCTTGAGGGCGTTGGCGAGCCGTTGCGGGGTGAAGTCGGCCTGGCGGATCACCTCCGCGGCGCCGCCGGCCTCCAGCGTGACGGCGTTCGCCGCCTGGTCGCCGTCGAGCGAGTGCGGCAGCGGCACGAGGATGGAGGGGCGGCCGATGACGGAGAGTTCCGCCACGGTCGACGCACCGGACCGTGCGACGACGAGGTGGCCGCGCGCGATGGCCGCCGGCAGGTCGCGGAAGAAGGGGCTGACCTCGGCGTCGACGCCGAGGCGGGCATAGGTGTCGCGCACGCGCTGGAGATCCTCCTCGCGCGCCTGCTGGACGATGGACAGCCGCTTCCGCTCGTCGTCGGACAGAAGCGCCACGGCCTCCGGCACGATGTCGCTCATCACACGGGCGCCCTGGCTGCCACCGAAGACGACGAGGCGCAGCGGCCCGCCGGGCTGCGATGGATCGAACGGAACGGCTGCAGCCTCGAGGACTGCGGGTCGCACCGGGTTGCCCGTCTGCGCCAGCTTGCCGGTCGCATTCGAGGGAACGCTTCGCACGGACGAGAAGCCCGTGGCGATGCGCCCGGCCCGGCTTGCAAGCATGCGGTTGGCGCGGCCAAGCACGCCGTTCTGCTCGTGGATGACGGTCGGCACGCCGCGCAGGGATGCCGCCAGCACCGGCGGGACGGTGGGATAGCCGCCGAAGCCGACGACGACGGCCGGTCGCAGCCGGCCGATGAGCCCGTAGGCCGCGAGCACGCCGCGCCCCAGCGTCAGGGCAGCCTTCGCGATGCCCAGCGGCGAGCGTCCGCTCGGCGTCGCCGCCGGGATCTCGTGGATCTCGCGCGCCGGGAACGTGCCGCCATACCGGCTCGCGCGCTCGTCCGTCGCGAGGTGCACGATGGCGCCACGCCGCTCCAGCACCGAGGCCAGTGCCTGCGCCGGGAAGAGGTGGCCCCCCGTTCCGCCGGCTGCCAGCAGGATGAGCGGCGAAGAAGCCATCACGCGTCCCCGGCGCGGGTACGCGTCACGATGATGCGGTCGAAGTACTCGGAGCGCGGCCGCTTGCGCGTCACCGCGAGCAGGAAGCCCATGGCGAGCGCCAGCGAGATGAGCGACGAACCGCCGTACGACACGAACGGCAGCGTCATGCCCTTGGCCGGGATCAGGTGGACGTTCACCGCCATGTTGATGACCGACTGCAGGCCGAACAGCATGACGAGGCCCGCGGCCGCGAGGCGGCAGAAGGGCTCCTCGTTGCGGCGCGACAGGACGAGGCCGCGCAGGACGACCAGCATGAAGACCAGCACGAGCAGCAGGCACATCGCGATGCCGAACTCCTCCGCCGTGACGGCGAAGATGAAGTCGGTGTGGCTGTCGGGAAGGATGCGCTTCACCGAGCCCTCGCCCGGGCCCTTCCCAAGCCAGCCGCCCTGCACGAAGCTCTCGATGGCGTTGTCGATCTGGAAGGTGTCGCCCGACTCCGGGTTGAGGAACCGGTCGATGCGCGCCGCGACGTGCGGCAGCATGTGGTAGGCGGCGAAAAGCCCGAGGACCCCGAGCCCGCCGAGCCCCATCACCCAGAAGAGATGCAGGCCCGAGAGGAAGACGAGGCCGCACCACACGAGCGTGATCAGCATCGTCTGGCCGATGTCCGGCTGCAGGACCAGCGGCACGATGGTGGAGAACAGCAGCAGGAAGCCGACGACGTTGCCGGGCACGTCGCTGCGGCGCCCGCCCTCCGAGAAGGCCCACGCGGCCATGATGACGAAGGCCGGCTTCACGAACTCGGACGGCTGGATGGCGATGGGGCCGATGTTGAGCCAGCGCCGCGCGCCCTTGACCTCGGCGCCGAAGAACAGGGTCGCCACGACCATCGCGAGGCCCACGACGAAGACGCCCAGCGCCACGCGCCTCACGTGGCGCGGGGACAGGAAGCTCACCACGAGCATCACAGCGCAGGCGGGCGCGAGGTACATGGCCTGCCGGTTGACGAAGTGAAAGGTCGGCAGGCCCAGGCGCTCGGCCACCGGCGGGCTGCCCGCCATGCCGAGCACCAGTCCGGCGATCATCAGCACGACGAGCGCTGCCAGCAGCACCCGGTCGACGGTCCACCACCAGTCGGCGAAGGGAGAGCGTTCGACGCGCGAGGGCATGGCTCAGGCCTTTCCGATCGGGACGATGCCCGGCAGGGCGAGGACGAGGTCGCGGAAGTGGGCGCCGCGCATCTCGAAGTTCTTGTACTGGTCGTAGGAGGCACAGGCGGGCGACAGCAGGACCACCGGCTCGCCGGCGGAATCCGCCTGCGCGTCGCGGCTCGACGCCTCGATTGCCTGGGGCAGCGCACCGCACCGCTCGAAGGGTACCCTCCCCTCCAGCGTGGCGGCGAAGGCGTCGCTGGAGGCGCCGACGAGGTAGGCCTTGGCGACGCGGTCGAAATAGGGGGCGAGCGGCGCGATGCCCCCCTCCTTCATCGTGCCGCCGACGATCCAGCGGATGGCACCGGGGAAGGCGGCAAGCGCCTTCTCGGTCGCGTCGGCGTTGGTCGCCTTGCTGTCGTTGACGAACAGGACGCGGCCGAGCCGCCCCACCTGCTCCATGCGGTGCGCCAGGCCCGGGAAACTCGCCAGCCCCGCACGGATCGCCTCGAATGGGACGCCGAGGGACGCCACCGCGGCGATGGCGGCGGCGGCGTTCTGGGCGTTGTGCCGCCCGCGCAGCGAGCCGATCCCTGCGAGGTCGAACGCGGCGCGGAGCGCGCCGTCGACGCGACGCTCCACCGTCGTGCCGGCGAGACAGAACCCGTCGACCAGCGACCGCTCGACCGAGATGCGGACCGGACCCTTGCCGGCCTGCGCGAGGCGCTCCGCCACGGCCCGGCACCAGTCGTCGTCGACCCCGACGATCGGCGTCGACGCGGCGGCCACGAGCCGCTCCTTGATGCCGGCGTAGTTCTCCATCGTGCCGTGCCGGTCGAGATGGTCGGGCGTCACGTTGAGGAGAATGCCGGCGGACGGCGCCAGAGAGGGGGCGAGGTCGATCTGGAAGGACGAGCACTCGACGACGTGCACGCGGTCGCGCGACGGCGGCGCCAGCGCCAGCACCGCGGTGCCGATGTTGCCGCCCATCTGGGCGTCGAGGCCGGCCTCGCGCACGAGATGTGCGGTCAGCGCCGTCGTCGTCGACTTGCCGTTCGTGCCCGTGATCGCGATGAACGGTGCCTCGGGCGCGACGGCGGCCCGCTCGCGGCAGAAGAGCTCGATGTCGCCGATGACCTCGATGCCGGCGGCACGCGCCTTCTCGACGGTCCAGTGCGGCTTCGGATGCGTCAGGGGCACGCCCGGCGAGAGCACGAGACCGGAGAACCGGCTCCAGTCGGCCGTGGCAAGATCTTCCACCGCGAGGCCGGCGGCGAGCGCCGCGTCCCGCGAGGCGTCCTTGTCGTCCCAGCACACGACCGTCGCGCCGCCGGCAGCCAGGGCCTGCGCGGTGACGAGTCCCGACCCGCCGAGCCCGAAGAGGGCGAGGGTCCGGCCGCGGGCGTGGGTGACGGGCGTCATGCGCGGCTCACCGCAGCTTCAGGGTGGCGAGGCCGAGCAGCGCCAGCACCACGGAGATGATCCAGAAGCGCACGACCACCTGCGGCTCCGACCAGCCGAGTTGCTCGAAGTGGTGGTGGATCGGCGCCATCCGGAAGACCCGCTTGCCGGTGAGCTTGAAGGACGTGACCTGGATGATGACCGAGAGGGCCTCCAGCACGAACAGGCCGCCGACGATGACGAGGACGATCTCGTGCTTTGTCGCGACCGCGATCGTGCCGAGCAGGCCGCCGAGCGCCAGCGATCCCGTGTCGCCCATGAAGATCTGGGCCGGCGGCGCATTGAACCACAGGAAGCCGAGCCCCGCCCCTATCAGCGCGCCGCAGACCACGGCGAGTTCGCCGGTGCCGGCGACGAAATGGATCTGCAGGTAGTTGGCGAAGAAGAAGTTGCCCGAGAGGTAGGCGATGAAGCCGAAGGTGCCGGCGGCGATCATCACCGGCACGATGGCGAGGCCGTCGAGCCCGTCCGTCAGGTTCACGGCGTTGCCCGCCGCCACGATGACGAAAGTGCCGAACACGATGAAGAACACGCCGACGTCGAGGAGCAGTTCCTTGAAGAAGGGGAAGGCCACGGCCGTTGCGAGGCGGGTGCTGCCGAAGCCGCCCATGTGCGGGATGACGTAGGCGATGAAGGCGCAGGCGCTGCCCGCGATGAGCGCCTCGAGCCCCAGCCGCGCCTTGCCCGAGAAGCCCTTGTGCGTCTGCTTCGTGACCTTGAGGTAGTCGTCGTAGAAGCCGATCGCGCCGAAGCCCAGCGTGACGAACATCACCGCCCACACATAGGGGTTGCGCAGGTTCGCCCACAGCAGCGTCGAGACGACGAGGCCCGAGAGGATCATCAGCCCGCCCATGGTGGGCGTGCCCTTCTTCGCGAGGTGCGACTGCGGGCCGTCGCTGCGGATCGGCTGGCCCTTGCCCTGCTTGATGCGCAGGCTGGCGATGATCCGTGGCCCGAAGAAGAACACGAAGAACAGCGCCGTCGCCGTCGCGCCCCCCGTCCGGAACGTGATGTAGCGGAAGACGTTCAGCGGCGTGAACGAGGCGGAGAAGTCGGAGAGCCAGTTGAGCATGGGCGTCCTCGCCGCGTCAGGCCGTAGCGGCGTAGCGGGTCTTGAGAGCGGTCACGATGATCGCAGTGCGACTGCCGTTTGATCCCTTCACGGTCACGGCGTCGCCCGGGCGCAGTCCCTTCAGCACATGCGGTTCGAGCTCGGCGGCGCTGGGCGCCCAGGCGCCGCGCTTCTCGACCGGCAGCGCCTGCCACAGGTGCTTCATCAGCGGCCCGGCGGCGAACACCACGTCGATGCGGTTGTCGATGATGGCCTGCGCAAGGCCCGCGTGCATGGCAGGCCCGTCGGGACCCAGTTCGAGCATGTCGCCGAGCACGGCGACGCGACGGCCCCGGAAGCCGACCGGCGCCTGCCCCAGCACGTCGAGCGCGGCACGCATCGAGGCGGGGTTGGCGTTGTAGCTCTCGTCGTAGAGGGCGATCTCGCCGCCGGGCACCATGACGCGAATCTGTTCGCCGCGCCCCGAGGGCGGCCGCACGTCGGCGAAAGCGAGGGCGGCCAGCGCGAGGTCCGCGCCGAGCGCTTCGACGACCGCCAGCACCGCGAGGCTGTTCAGGGCGACATGCCGGCCGGGGCTGCCGAGCTGGTAGGTCACCGGCGTTCCAAGAACGGTCGCCTCCACCACGGACATGTCGGGCCGCGTGACGAGCCGCGTCAGGCGCACGTCGGCATCCGCATGCTCCCCGAAGGTAAGGATGCGCCCGGCGGATGAGCGGCGGGCATGCCCCAGCATCCGTTCGAAGTGCGGGTTGTCACGGTTGATGACGGCCGTGCCGCCCTCGACGAGCCCGCCATAGATCGAGGCCTTCTCGTCGGCGATGGCCTCGACGCTGCCGAGGTTCTCCAGATGCACGGGCTCGACCGTGGTCACCACCGCGACATGGGGCCGGACCATCGCCACGAGGGGCGCGATCTCGCCGGCATTGTTCATGCCGATCTCGAAGACGCCGAAACGCGACGCCGCCGGCATCCGCGCGAGCGTCAGCGGCACGCCCCAGTGGTTGTTGTAGGAGGCGACCGATGCGTGCGTTGGGCCCTGCCGGGACAGGATGATCCGCAGCGCTTCCTTGGTGCCCGTCTTGCCCACCGAACCGGTCACGGCCACGACCTGCGCCGCCGTGCGGGCCCGGGCCGCGCGACCCAGCGCGACCATCGCGTCCAGCACGTCGGGAACAACGAGCAGCACACCTCGCCCCTGGAACTCTGCGGCACGGTCCGCCGCGACCACGGCCGCAGCCGCACCCTTCTCGAGGGCGGAGGCGACGAAGTCGTGCCCGTCCCGGCTGTCGCCGCGGATCGCGAAGAAGAGGTCGCCGGGCGCCAGCGTCCGGGTATCGATGGACACCCCGTTGACGGGGCCCAGCGGCCCGCCGGCAAGCGTGGCGCCCATGGCCGCGCGCAGGGCATCCGCAGTCCACAGGTCGGTGGCGGTCGGGCTCGTCATGCGGATTCCTCGGTGAGGGCGGCGGCCACGACGTCGTGGTCGGAGAACGGAAGCACCCGGTCGCCCACGATCTGGCCCGTTTCATGGCCTTTGCCGGCCACGACGAGAACATCCCCGGGCTTCAGCATGGCGACCCCGGCGCGAATGGCCTCGGCGCGGTCGCCGATCTCGATCGCCGCCGGGGCGGCCGCCATGATGGCGGCGCGGATCGACGCGGGATCTTCGCTGCGGGGATTGTCGTCCGTGACGATGGTGACGTCCGCCTTTTCCGCGGAGATGGCCCCCATCAGCGGGCGCTTGCCCCGGTCTCTGTCGCCGCCGCATCCGAAGACGCAGATAAGCCGCCCGGAACAGTAGGGCCGCAGGGCCTCGAGCACCTGCGCCAGCGCGTCCGGCTTGTGGGCGTAGTCGACGACCGCCAGGGCACCGTTGCGTTCGCCCACGCGCTCCAGCCGGCCCTTCACGCCACGCAGGCCTCCGAGCGCCGCGATCACGTCGGCCTCCCGCTCGCCGGCGGCGATGGCCTGGCCGGCAGCGACAAGCGCGTTCGAGGCCTGGAAATCGCCGGCCAGCGGCAGGTGGACCTCGTGCCTACCGGATGCTCCGTCGATCGTCAGCCTCTGCCCGAACCCGTCCCGGCTGAAGGACGCGAGGTGCAGATCTTTGCCGGCCCGGCCGACCGTGAAGGTCCGGATGCCGCGCCGTACCACGGCGTCCAGCACGGCAGGGGCGTGCTCAGCGTCGGCGTTGACGACGGCCACGGCCTCCGGTGGAAGCAGCGTATCGAAGAGGCGCAGCTTGGCCGCGAGGTACGCCTCCATCGTCGGGTGATAGTCCAGATGGTCGCGCCCGAGGTTGGTGAAGGCCGCAACCGCGAGGCGAACGCCGTCGAGGCGGCGCTGGTCGAGACCATGCGAGGACGCCTCCATCGCGAGGTGCGTGACGCCCTCCCCCGCAAGCCGGTCGAGCGTCTCGTGCAGCGTCACCGGATCGGGCGTCGTGAGCGAGCCGTAGACGGCGCCACCGGGGGCAACGACCCCGATGGTCCCCAGGCTGGCCGCCTGCCGGCCGCACGCGGTGAAGAGCTGGCGCGTGAAGTCGGCGACGGAGGTCTTGCCGCTCGTTCCGGTCACCGCGACGATCGTGCCGGGCTGGCGCGGGTAGACCGCGGCCGCCGCCAGCGCGAGCGCACGGCGCACGTCCGTCACCTGCACGTAGGGCACCGCAGCCGGCAGGTCCGCGGGGCGCAGCCCCTCCCCCACGATGGCGGCCGCGCCTGCGGCAGCGGCCTGAGCGGCAAAGGCGAGGCCGTCGGCGCGCGTGCCGGGCACGGCGAAGAAGACCGTCCCCGGCTTCACCTTTTGGCTGTCGGCCGCGACCGAACGCACGTCGACCTCGCCCGCCCCGCTCAGCGGGCCGGCGAAAAGATCGGGCGCGATCAGGTCGGCGAGCTTCATCGCGTGCCCCATGCTCCCGCGCGCGCCATCACGGGGAACGGCGCCGTCGGCGGATCGAAGCGGGGCGGCAGGCCGAGAAGCGGCGCGACGCGCTCGATGATCTTGCCGGTGGTGGCGCCGGCGTTCCACGCAGCCGTGGCAAAACCGAACGTCTCGGGCAGGCCCTGCGGCTCGTCGTAGAGCGTCAGGAAGAGGTACTTCGGCTTGTCGGCCGGGGCGATGGCCATGAAGGTCGTGAACAGCCGGTTCTTGGCATAGCGCCCGCCGATCACCTTCTCGGCCGTGCCGGTCTTTCCCCCGACGTAATAGCCGGGGATCGCGGCACGCCCGGCCGAGCCCTTCTCCGCGTTGAGGCGCATGACGTAGCGCAGCGCCTCGCTGGTCTCGGGCCGGATCACCCGGTGCCCCGCCTGCTTGGCCGCGTCGCCCTCGCGCTTGAGGAAGGTCGGCGTGATCCACGTTCCGCCGTTGACGAGCGCGCCGACCGCCGCGGTCGCCTGCAGCGGCGCCACCGCGATGCCGTGGCCGAAGGCGATGGTGATCGTGTTCAGCTCGCCCCACTTGGGCGGCAGGATCGGCTCGGCGGATTCCGGCAGCTCCGTGCGCATGCGGTCGAGCTGGCCGAGCTTCTTGAGGAATGCCTTGTGGCCTTCGACACCCACCGCCAGCGCCATGCGCGCCGATCCGATGTTCGACGAGTGGATGAAGATCTCCGGCACGGTCAGCACCCGGTTGGTGCCGTGGTAGTCGTTGATCTTGAACCGGCCGTAGCGCAGCGCTCCCCGCGTGTCGAAGCTGGAGTTGATGCCGACCTTGCCGGAGTCCAGCGCCATGGCGGTGGTGAGCGCCTTGAAGGTCGATCCCATCTCGAACACACCGACGGCCATGCGATTGATCCGGTTGGGATCGAGCGCGTCCGTCGGCACGTTGGGGTCGTAGTCGGGCAGCGACACCAGCGCCACCACCTCGCCCGTGTTCACGTCGAGGATCAGGCCTGCCGCGGCCTTGGCCTTGAACTTCTCCATGCCGTGCACGAGCTCGTCGCGCACGGCGTGCTGCACGCGCAGGTCGAGCGACAGCTGCACGGGCCTCATGTCGGAGGGATCGGTGGTCAGGCCGGCCATGTTGAGCGCGGCGAGCCCCTGTCCGTCGATGTACTTCTCGATCCCGGCGATGCCCTGGTTGTCGAGGTTCGTGAAGCCGAGGACGTGCGAAACGATGTTGCCGTTCGGGTAGACGCGCTTGTTCTCGGGCATGAAGCCGACGCCCGGCAGGCCGAGGCGGTGGACCTCCTGCTGCTGGCGCGGCGTGATCTCGCGCTTCACCCAAACGAAGCCGCGCTTCGACCCGAGCTTTTCGCGCAGCTCGCGCGCATCGAGGTCCGGCAGGACGGCCGTGAGCAACTCGACGGCCTCGTCCTTGTCGACGATGCGGCGCGGCTCGGCAAAGACCGAGACGGTCTTGACGTCGGTCGCCAGCACCACGCCGTTGCGGTCGACGATGTCGGGCCGCGCGCCGGAGGTTTCGTTGACCGCCGCGCGGTAGGCCGTCGGCGGATCGGGCCGCAGGCCGAGCTGCACCAGCCGCGCGCCGATCGCGACGTAGATGCAGGTGAAGGCGAAGGCGACGAGGAATACGCGGTGCCCGCTCTTGTCGAGCCGCATCCGGAACAGGTCCGAGACGAGCCCCCACAACCGGCGCGAGAGGCCACGCTTCGGCGCGGCCTCGTCGCTGGCGGCAGGTGCGGGTGACGGGTCGTCGTGGGTCTGCGTCATCCGGGCCTCAGGGCTTTCGTCCGGGCGTGGTCGTGCCGGTGATGAGCGGGCGCCCGTCGGGTGCCTTGCTCGACGTGGGCGTATTGGTCGGCGCGGCGAGCCCGAGCGCCTCGAGCTTGGCGCCGATGGCGTCCGCCTGAGCCGGGCGCGGCGGGATTTCCGACCAGCGCACCGCCTGCGTCACCGCCGCCGGCGCGAGATCCGGCAGATGCTTGTCCGCCAGCATCTGGACACGATCGGGGCGGTTGACGAACTGCCACTCGGCGCGCAGCACCGCGATCGCCTCCTTCTCGCGGGCGATGCGCGTCTTGAGCTTCGCGACCTGCTCGGAGAGGTAGAGCGTGTCGTACTTGATCCGGTAGGCGTAGAGCGCGGAGCCGATCAAGGCAGCGATGGCGAGGATGTGCAGGAGGCGGCGCATCAGCGGCCTCCCCGGGCGGGCCGCGCCGGCGCGTCCGTGCGCTCCGCGGCCCTGAGCTTGGCGGAACGCGCGCGGGGATTGGCGGTGCATTCGGCCGGCCCGGCGACAACGGGCTTGCGCGTGACGGGAGCGAAGGTCGATGCCTCGCGCGCGGCAGCCGGCGCATGGCGCGAGGGCGCCGCGTCGCGGCCGCTGCGTTCCTGGAGGAACTGCTTCACGATGCGGTCCTCCAGCGAGTGGAAGGTCACGACCACGAGGCGTCCGCCGGGCTTGAGGATCCGCTCGGCCGCCTCGAGCGCGCGCTCCAGCTCGCCGAGTTCGTCGTTAACGGCGATCCGCAGCGCCTGAAAGGTCCGCGTCGCGGGGTGGATGTCGCCCGGCGCGGACCGCACGACCGATGCGACGATCTCGGCCAGCCTCCGCGTGGTGGTAATCGGCGCCTCGCGGCGCGCCGCCACGATGGCGCGCGCCACGGCGCGCGAGCGCCGTTCCTCGCCGTACTTGTAGATCAGGTCGGCGAGCGCGCCCTCGGCCATGCCGTTGACGAGATCCGCCGCGCTCTCGCCGGCCTGCTCCATGCGCATGTCGAGCGGCCCGTCATGGCGGAAGGAGAAGCCGCGGTCGGCCTCGTCCAGTTGCATAGACGACACGCCGATGTCGAGCACGACGCCGTCGAGAGGCGCGAGTCCCGCTTCGGCAGCGATCCGGTCGAGGTCGCCGAAGCGGCCTTTCACGAGCGCCAGCCGGCCAGCGGCCTCGGCCACGAGATCGGCGCCGCCGGCGATTGCATCGGGGTCGCGATCGATGGCGACGACGCGGACGTCCGGCGCGGCGCCCAGGATGCCCCGGGTGTAGCCGCCGGCGCCGAACGTGCCGTCGCAATAGGTGCCGCCCGAACCGACGGACAAAGCCTCCAGCACCTCCCGAAGCAGAACGGGAACGTGACGGGCCGGTCCGCCAGCGGCGTCGGTGTCCCGACCGCCGCGACCCGTCATCGTTCCCGTGCTCCGGAAGGAATCCCCGGCCGCAATGCCCCGAGGTCCTTCTTGAGATCCTTCACCTTCCGTCTGGCCTCGTCGAGATGACGTTGGAAGGCTCCGGGCTCCCAGATCTGAAACTTGTGCCCCAGTCCCACGAAGGTGACGGCGTCGCCGATGCCGGCGTGGGCCTTCAGCGTCTCCGTCAGGCCGACACGGCCCTCCGGATCCACCTTCAGCACCTCGCTGATGCCGTAAAGCGCCGTCGAGAAATGGTCCCGTTCGTCCGAGAAGGGCGGGAGCTGGCCGATCAGGGTGTCGATCTCCGCCAGAAGCCCGTTGCCCCCCGCATCGAGGGCCTGCGCTTCCAGCGAGGGATGGACATAGAGCCCCTCGAACCCGTCGCGCGCCAGCACCGCGCGAAAGGACGCCGGGATCGACACGCGACCCTTCGCGTCCAGTCGGTTGGTAAAGCTGGACACGAACCGGTCCATGAACCCCCGAACCCGCCCTGCACTCGCCCCCGGTCTGGGGGACCACCGCGACACACCCGCCCGGGAACCACGGCGCGAGCGACCTCGTGCCGGCAGGGCCTCCCTGCCGCCATGGGACGAACGCCTCGCGCTCCAGTACTCGAAACGGGATGGCTTGGGATAGCATGGGATCACATGGGCGTCAAACCGCACAGCCTGGGCACACCCCGGCCGCGACGCGCTTGTCGGCGCGTGGGAGCCATCACATCCCGTTAACCTTAAGAAAGCGTTGATTCCGCATCCGTGTCTTAACGGACGGGTCACAGGTCCCTTCCGGAACGACGAAGGGCGGACCCGCGGCCGCAGCCATCGGATCCGCCCGTCGACATCGTCGAAGAAGCACCAGCCGGCCTGTAAGCCGGGTTCTGTAGGGCCGCGCGCCGAGGCGCGCGACGTGGCGGCCATTCCTCTGGGACGGCCGTTGCCGGCCGCCTCGAGCAACCAACCCGGGCGAAGGCCGGAGACGGCCCTGCGGCGGTTTCCCGCCGCGCTCGCCCCTATTCGGTTTTGCTCCCGGTGGGGTTTGCCGTGCCGCTCCCGTTGCCGGTCGCGCGGTGCGCTCTTACCGCACCCTTTCACCCTCACCCGCCCCGGAGGGCGGGCAGTCTGCTTTCTGTGGCACTGTCCCTGGGGTCACCCCCGCCGGACGTTATCCGGCACCGTGTCTCCGTGGAGCCCGGACTTTCCTCGATCCCGAAGGATCGCGGCCGCCCGGCCGGCTGGCGGGGCAGCCATAGGCCAATTCGCCGGGCAAGGGAACAGGAGGCCGACGGGATCCCCCGGGGCGTCAGTTGCTCGCCATGATGGTGCGCGCCTTCGCGCAGTACGCCCGGTTGGCCTTGTTGGCCCGCGTGGCGTAGTGGCCGCTCTGGTACCGCATCAGGGTCGTGCAGGTGTCGCCGCCGGACATCCGGTACGCCTGCGCCAGGTAGATCATTCCGTACTTGACGTTCGTCTCGGGGTTCATCAGCCCCCCGGCGCCGCCCTGGTAGCCCAGTCCGCGCGCGGTCTGCGGCTTGATCTGCATGAGGCCCACCGCTCCGCCGTTGCGGGCGGACGGATTGTAGCGGCTCTCGATGCGCACCACGGCGTCGGCGAGCGCCACCGGGATGCCCTGCGCGGCCGCATGCTTCGCGATCAGGCCACGGACCGCGCCACGGCGTTCCCCGTCGAAGCGCAGCCCCGCCTCGCCTGCTTTAGCTGCCGGGGCGGCGATGCTCGCCGTCGTGGCGGTATCGGCCTTCGCCGCCGGCGCTGCGCCGGAGAGGTGCCAGTTGAACTGGTTCGGTTCGACTTCCGCCTTCGCCTGGGCGCAGAGCGCCGCAGAGGCCGCGAGGCCGGCAAGGCAGGCCTTCACCGTACGGTGTGTGGTCATCTGTATCTCCCGATTTCTCGTGAGGGCGTCTTCACCGAGACGCAGTCAACCCGCCCGGAGCGCTCGCGCGGTCCGGTGCGGAGGGGGAAGCGGCCTCTCAACGGGCCGCGGCGAGCTGGGTGCGCACCTTGGCGCAGTACTGGCCGGCGGCCCGCGTCATGCGTCGGGCGCCGTGGCCGGCCTGGTACTTGAGGACCGTGAGGCAGGTGTCGCCTCCGGCCAGCCTGTAGGCCTGTCCGAGGTAACGGATGCCGTAGGCGAGGTTGGTGTCAGGGTCGTAGAGGCCGTCGAAGCCGCCGGAGTAGCCCATGCGGCGCGCCGTGCCGTAGCTGATCTGGGTGAGGCCGACGTTCACCCCGTTTCGGGCGCGCGGGTTGTCGCGGCTTTCGATCCGCACCACCGCACGGGCCAGGGCCGGCGGGACCCCGTGCTTCTGCGCATGGCGCTCGATGAGGTCGGCGTAACCGCCGGAGCGCGCCTTGGCGTTTTCACCGGCAACGGCGC
This sequence comes from Alsobacter sp. R-9, assembly GCF_054612375.1. Lineage (NCBI taxonomy): Bacteria > Pseudomonadati > Pseudomonadota > Alphaproteobacteria > Hyphomicrobiales > Alsobacteraceae > Alsobacter > Alsobacter sp. R-9. The sequence goes on from NZ_JBTSWJ010000006.1 coordinate 71,453, forward strand.
TACCCGTCACCATCACGCCCGCCACGGCAAGCGCGATCATCCAGTCCTGACCAGTCATCGACCTGACCCCGTCCGTATACTATTGTCGAACGTCCAGGCCCCTCACAGACGATCGTTTGTCGTGACCCTAGCGCGAAATGAGGCCAAGATGTGGCACCGTCAGAAGTTCCCGATCTTCATACCATCATCTGAGCCTTTAGCCTCAAGTAACGGAACGTCAGTTATATTTTTCAGATAATTCGATGGCAGCCTCGCCAGAAGTACAAATTGATTTCTATACATTCAACTGAAGCAGATGCTGCGCGCCCAAGTTGGCGTTTGCGACCGGGCAATCTGCGGGTAGTATCGTGCCCGGAAAGCGGGCATGGGGCCCGGAATCGCGAGGCAATGATGAAAAAGGTTGTTGCGGTTTGTGCAGTGGCGCTCTCGCTGGCGGCGTGCTCCGGCACGGGCAGCGTGCAGGGCGACCGGGCCCTGACCGGTGCTGCGATCGGCGGTGCCGGCGGCGCGCTGATCGGTGGCCTTGCCTCGAACTCCGTGGGCGGCGCCGTGGCGGGTGGCGTGATCGGTGCGGCCGGCGGCGCCATCATCGGTGCTGCGACGGCGCCGAAGCCGAAGTGCTATTACGACAACCAGGGCCGGCGCTATTGCCGCCGCTGATCGGCTCCTTCAAGATGGGCGTCGCGCCGGCCTCTGGGCCGGCGCCGTCGTTTTGAGGGCCTCGGGAGTACGCATTGTCCGGCATGTGGGGAAAGATCGGCGGAGCAGGCCTCGGCTTCGCCATCGGCGGGCCGATCGGCGCCCTGCTGGGGGCCGTCGCCGGACACTATGTCATCGACAGCGAGAGCGGACTGTTCGGAGACGACCGCGAGGCGGTGTTCACGACCGGCCTGATCGCCCTGTCCGCGAAGATGGCCAAGGCGGACGGCGTCGTCACACGCGATGAGCAGGTCGCGTTCCGCCAGATCGTCAAGGTCCCGCCGAGCGAGGAGATCCGGATCGAGCGACTCTTTGCGCTCGCCAAGGAAACCTCCGCCGGCTTCGAGGCCTACGCCCAGCAGATCGCGGACCGCTTCGGCGACAGTCGCGAACTGCTCGAGGACGTCCTCGACGGCCTTTTCCACATCGCCAAGGCGGACGGAGCCGTGCACGAGGCCGAGCGGCGCTACCTCGCCCGTGTCGCCGCGATCTTCGGTTTCTCCGAGAGCGACTATGCCCGCATCGAAGCACGCCACGTCCGCATCAAGGACGACCCGTGGGTCATCCTCGGGGTCGAGCGCGACTGGGACGACGCGCGGCTCAAGGCCCACTGGCGCAGGCTCGTGGCGGAGAACCACCCGGACCGCCAGATTGCCCTGGGCCTCCCGCCAGAGGCCATCGCCATCGCCAACGCCCGGCTGTCGGCCATCAACGCCGCCTGGGACCGGATCGTGAAGGAGCGCGGGATCCGGTGAACGCGCTGGCCCCCGACAGCCCACTCGTCACCAAGGTCCTTCCCTCGCCCAACCAGAACGAGCGGCGGGACGGCCGGCGGCCGGACATGATCGTCCTGCACTACACAGGCATGGTCGATGCCGCCTCCGCCGTTCAGCGCCTCACCAACCCCTTGGCCGAAGTGTCGTCCCACTACCTCGTGTTCGAGGACGGCCGCATCTTCCAGCTGGTCTCCGAGGCGGCGCGCGCGTGGCACGCGGGGGTATCCATCTGGGCCGGAGAACGGGACCTCAACTCGAGCTCGATCGGCATCGAGATCGTCAATCCCGGCCACGACGGCGGATATCCGGACTATCCCGCGGTGCAGGTCGACGCCGTATCGGCGCTGTGCCGGGACATCGCGGAACGGCACCGGATCCCGGCCGTCCGCATCCTTGCCCACTCCGACATCGCGCCGCTGCGCAAGGCCGATCCCGGCGAGAAGTTTCCCTGGCACCGCCTCGCGGCGGACGGCGTGGGACACTGGGTGCCACCGGCGGCCGCCTCCGAAGGGCGGTCCTTCGCCCGCGGTGACGAGGGGCAGCCGATCCAGGCGCTGCAGGCCCTGCTGCGGATGTACGGCTACGGCATCGAGATCACCGGCGTCTTCGATGACCTGACCGAGGCGGTGGTGACGGCGTTCCAGAGGCACTTCCGCCCGGCGCGCGTCGACGGCATTGCGGACGCCTCCACGCTGGCGACGCTGCGCGATCTTCTCGCCGCCCGGCCGGTCTGAACGGACCGTTCCGCAGACGGCCCGTCTTGCGCTCGCCTCAATCGTCTCCCATCTGCCGGTCTCGGCCGACGGACCACCGGCCGCAGAGGATGTGACCCATGAACCCGCAGCAGGCCTCTCCCCCTCCCCCCGCCAATGGTGCGCCGTTCGGCTGGCGATGGAAGCCGGTCGACATCGTCGTGCTGGTGATCGCGTTCGCCGTGTGGTGGCCGGCAGGCCTCGCCGTCCTCGTGTGGAAGCTCTGGAACGACCGCCAGCCGGTGCCGACCGACCTCGCCGACGTGTTGCAGACGGCAGCGCAGCGGCTACAGGCCGGGTTCGACTCGCTTGTGGCGGCATTCTCCGCGCCGTCAGCGGCGCGGCCGGCGGCCGGGGCTCCGGCGCCCACCGGCAACGCGGCCTTCGATGCGCACGTCCGCGAGGAGTGGGGCCGCATCGAGGCGCAGCGTCGCGCGCTCCAGGAGGAGGTCGACGCGTTTCGCGCCCACCTTGCCGAGGAGCGCGCCGACGACCGGGACGTGTACGAGCGCTTCCGCGCACGCCGCACCGGCCGGCACTGACCTGGGCAGAGCCGCTCAGGCGGCTTCGAGCGCCGGCTCGGGCCTGAGCCCGAGCAGATGGCAGATCGCGTACACGAGGTCGGCGCGGTTCATCGTGTAGAAGTGGAAGTCACGGATCCCGCGGTCGAGAAGGTCGATGACCTGCTCGGCCGCGACCGCGGCGGCGATGAGCCGGCGCGTTGCGGGATCCTCGTCGAGGTTCTCGAAGCGCTCGGCGAGCCAGGCCGGGATGCTCGCGCCGCACCGCCGCGCGAAGCCGGCCGTCTGCCGGAAATTCTGCACCGGGACGATGCCCGGGACGATCGGGATGTCGATCCCGCGCGAGCGCGCCCGGTCGAGGAAGCTGAAATAGACATCGTTGTCGAAGAAGAACTGCGTGATGGCGCGGGTGGCTCCCGCGTCGATCTTCGCCTGCAGGACGTCGAGGTCGTGCTCGAAGGACGGGCTCTCCGGGTGCTTCTCGGGGTAGGCCGAGACGGACACCTCGAAGTCGCCCGCGGACCTGATGCCCCGCACGAGATCGGCGGTGGAGCGATACCCCTGCGGATGCGACTCGTAGGGCTCGCCGACCCCGCCGGGCGGGTCGCCGCGCAGGGCCACGATGTGGCGGACACCCGCCTCCCGGAACCCCTCCAGCACGTTGGCGATCTCATGCCGGCTTGCCGCCACGCAGGTGAGGTGCGCGGCAGGCTTCAGGGGTGTCTCCCGCACGATCCGCGCGACGGTCGCCTGCGTGCGCTCCCGCGTCGATCCTCCCGCGCCATAGGTCACCGACACGAAGTCCGGATGCAGCGGCGCCAGCCGGGCGATGGAGTCCCACAACGTCGCCTCCGCATCGTCGGTCTTCGGCGGGAAGAACTCGAACGACACGCGGATCGACCGCGGCCCTGCACGCCGGCTCAGGCGGACGGGAGAGGGAGACATCAGGCAACCTCCTTGGACGAGGGCGCGGAGCCCTGCGAGGCGGGACGGCGATCGCGCCCGACCCAGAACGAGACGGCCAGCCGGTCCTTCGCCGGGGCCGGCAGGACGCGGTGGTCGGCGGGCTCGAGCCCCGCATCGCGGAACCAGCCCGTCACCTGCTCGCGCTCGAAGCCGAGGCGGCGGTGGGCGTGCTCCTCGCGCAGGAACTCGAGGGCGTGCGGCGCGAAGTCCACGACGAGCAGCCTGCCGCCCGGAGCGAGCGTCGCCGCCGCCTCGCGCAGGGCGCGGGCCGGGTCGTCGAGGAAGTGCAGGACCTGGTGCAGGATGACGATGTCGAATCCGTCCCGCTCGACCGGCGGCGCGTAGACGTCGCCCTGCCGGAGTTCGACGCGGCGCAGCCCCGCCGCGGCGAGGTTGGCGCGCGCGACGGCCAGCATCGCATGGTTGCTGTCGACGCCCACGACACGCCGCGCGAGCGGTGCGAGGAGAGCCAGCATCCGGCCCGTGCCGGTCCCGAGGTCGAGCAGGGCGTCGACGATGCCGGGGCCGAGGATGTCGAGGATCTGTGCCTCGACGTCCGCATCCGCGGCGTGCAGGGAGCGGATGCGGTCCCAGTCGGCCGCGTGCCGGTTGAAATAGGCCTGCGCGGCCTCGGCACGAGCGGCCCGGACTGCGCCGAGCCTCGCCCTGTCGGCCGCAAGCACGCCGTCCAGCGGGTCGAGGCGCTGCGCGACGAGCCGCGCCAGTTGCCCCGCAGGGCCGCGCTCGGCGATCCTGAAGAAGGCCCAGGAACCTTCGCGATGCCGCTCGATCAGACCCGCGTCGGCGAGCAGCTTGAGGTGCCGCGAGATCCGCGGCTGCGACTGGCCGAGGATCTCGGTCAGGTCGGAGACGTTCAACTCGCCGTCGGCCAGCAAGGCCAGAACGCGCAGGCGCGTCTCCTCACCCGCTGCCCGCAGGCTCGTGACGAGGTCGTCCAGGGACACGCGCTCGGGGGCCGCGGCTGACATGATCGACTCCACCGTCGGCGGGGCCGACATAAAGATATCTTTATGTCGGCAAATCGATCTTGGCAACCCCTCCCGTCAGTTCCTGGCCACGCGGGCCCTCCTGCCCACCAGCACGACGCCGCAGACCGCGATGGCAGCCAGCCAGGTTGGCCAGTCCACGCTCTCCCCCGCGATCCACGCCGCGATGCCGAACGTGACGAAGGTCTGCAGCAGCTGCACCTGCGAGACCCGCGAAACACCGCCCATCGCGAGGCCGGCGTTCCACGCGAAAAACCCGAGGTACTGGCTGAACACGCCGAGGTAGGCGAAGGCCGCCCACGCGGCCGGCGGCACGGCCCACGGGTCGCCGGGAGCCGTCCACCATGCGACGGGGACGGACAGAGGCAGCGCCAGCACGCAGGCCCACGAGATCACCTCCCACCCCGGCATGCGGTGCGACAGGTCCGCCGACAGGACGTAGCCGACGGAGGCGCTGGCGATGGCCCCCAGCAGCAGCAGATCTCCCGCCTGCACGTGGCCGCCCCCGTCGCGGAGCGAGAACACGACGATGATCGCGGCGCCCGCCACAGCCGCCGCCCAGAACGCGGGCGATGGGCGCTCGCGCAGAATGATCGTGCCGACCACCGCCGTGGCGAGCGGCATCACGCCGATGACGACAGCACCGTGGGAGGCCGGCACGGTCTTCATCGCGAAGCCGCTGAACGTGGGAAAGCCACCGACGAGCAGCAGCGAGGCGGCGGCGAGGCGTGGCCACTGCTGCGCCGTGGGCAGCGGCCGCCGAAGCACGGCAAGAACGACCACCGCGATCACTCCCGCCAATGCGGCACGGCCGGCAGTCAGGAACACCGGATCGAGGAAGGGAACGGCGATGCGGGTCATCGGCAGCGTGGCGCCGAAGATCACCACGCCGACGAAGCCGAGGAGGAGGCCCAGCGTCTCGCGCGACCGCATGAATGGCGTCTCCGGAGCGGAAAGGGCGGGGCGGGAGGAGAGAGGCGCGTTCAGATCGTGACGCGCGGCCGGGAGGCGTCCGCGACGACGACACGGCAGCGCGCGCCGCAGTAACGGTCCAGCAGCGCCACGAGGTCGGCCGCGGCGGCCTCGACGTCACCGACGCCGTTGCCCTGCAGGGTCACCAAGGCCCGTCGGGTCTGAGGCGTGATGATGCTGCGGGCGTCCTGCCGCCAGTTCCAGCGGCGGCACAGCACCTTCGCGTCGTCGGCGTACACGACCTCGCCGGGCTTGGGCGGATCGTTGGGATCCTCACCCTCCTCGGCCGCCATGTCGATGAAGCTGTCCCCTTCGCGGGAGAACCGGAAGGCGAGGCCGCCTTCCACCTTGTCGAGATCATCCGCGCCCACGCAAAGCACATGGCCGAGGGACACGGCGTTGTAGGCATCGACGAAGGCGTTGATCCGCGGCAGCCCGCGGTCGGCGATCACGTTCTTCACCAGCCGCTCGACCGAGCAGCGATAGCTCGTCTTCTTGATCCCGAACGCCCGGTACGCCGCCCGCCAAGCCGCGATGCCGGGAACGGCCGAGAGCTCGGCTCCGGCCCAAACGGACCGGCAAGCGCCTTCGCGGGCCGTCACCTCGGCGTCGAGCGGAGCCGGACGTTCGGCCGGGATGGCGAGATCCTCGGCGACGACGACGGCGACGCGGAAATGGGGGAAGGCGACGACGAGCTCTTCGATGGTAAGGGAGACGGGCATGGCGGGGTCCGAAGTGGTGCCGGGAGCGTCACCAATTCGGCCAGCATGTCAATCGCGCGAGGGTCCGTGTTCTCGCCGGCGGCCGGCGCGAGAGGCCGGTCGTATCCTCGGCTCCCATCACCGGAACGGCGGCTCGTCGAAGCTCCGCAGCTTGCGCGAATGCAGCCCCTCGCGCTGGCTTCTGAGCAGGTCGAGCGCGGCGAGGCCGATCTTGAGATGCTCGCCCACCGCGCGCTCGTAGAAGGCATTGGCCGCGCCCGGCAGCTTGATCTCGCCGTGCAGCGGCTTGTCCGAGACGCACAGGAGCGTGCCGTAAGGCACCCGCAGCCGGAACCCCTGCGCCGCGATGGTGCCGCTCTCCATGTCGACGGCGATGGCGCGCGAGAGGTTGATCCGCTTGCGCTCCTGCGTCCACCGCAGCTCCCAGTTGCGGTCGTCGTTGGTGACGACCGTGCCGGTGCGCAGCCGCCGCTTCAGCGCCTCGCCCCTGTCGCCCGTGACCTGCGCGGCGGCCTCCTGCAGCGCCACCTGCACTTCGGCGAGCGCCGGGATCGGCACGTCCGTCGGCACGAGGCTGTCGAGGATGCGGTCCTGCCGCAGGTACCCGTGCGCCAGCACGTAGTCGCCGATGACCTGCGACTGCCGCAGCCCGCCGCAGTGGCCCACCATGAGCCACGCTTGCGGGCGCAGCACGGCGAGGTGGTCGGTGATGTTCTTGGCGTTGGAGGGGCCGACGCCGATGTTGACCAGCGTCACCCCGCGCCCGCCGGGCGCCGTGAGGTGGTAGGCCGGCATCTGGAAACGGTGCCAGGGCGCCGCCGCGAGAATCGCCTCGATCGCCTCCGGGTCCATGCCGCGCACGATGCGGCCTCCGCCCGGCAGCACCAGGGCGTCGAACGGCGTCTGCGGATCGGCGAGTTGCGCGACGCCCCAGCGCAGGAACTGGTCGACATAGCGGTGGTAGTTGGTGAGCAGGATCCACGGCTGAACGCTGCGCCAGTCCGTGCCGGTGTAGTGCACGAGGCGCCGCAGCGAGTAGTCCACCCGCACCGCGTCGAACAGGGCAAGGGGACGCGGTCCCGCTTCCTCGATCTCGAACGTGCCGTCTGCGATCTCGTCGCCCACGGCGGCGAGGAGCGGCGTGGGAAAGTGGACGGCGAGCTCGGCCGCCGTCACCGTGCCGCGGCCGAGTTCGTCCCCGCGTTCGAAGACGTAGGGGTACGGAATCTCCTGCCGGCCGACTCCGACCTCCACCGTCGCGCCGAAGTCCGCGATCAGCGGCCCGAGCTGCTCGAGCAGGTAGGCCTGGAACGCGCGCGGCTGCGTGACGGTGGTCGTGTAGCGGCCGGGCACGGAGAACTTCGCATAGGCCCGCCGGTTCGTCGGCGGCACACCCTCGGGCGCATAGGTGAGCGTCAGTTCGGGATAGCGGAAGAGCGCCCGCTCCTGCGGGCTGGGCGGCACGCCGGTCTCTAGGAAGCGGTCCACCGCCGCTCGCAGCGCCCCGGTCGCCATGGTGTAGAGGCGGTCGAGCTCGGCCACCGTCTCCTGTGGGGTGGAGACCCGCACGCTGGCGTTCGGACCGGCAAGTTCGGGGGGAAGGGACACGGCAACCTCCATGGTTGCCGCCCCTTTCACCACGCCCACGCGGCGAGGACAACGACTTTCCGACCGCCGCCCGGGAGCCTCGCGGTTGCCGATGACAAAACCGCCTCCCGCCCCCCGGCGCGGCGCAAACATCGCCGCGGCCGGTGACGCAGGGCCCATCGCGATGGACGGGCCGGCAGGGCGAACGGCATGAAAAAGGCGCCGGGCCCTGCCCGGCGCCTCGCTCAACGCGCGACGGGTGGCGTCAGGCGACCTGGAGGTTCACTGCGGCGGTCTTGCCGCGCTCCGTCTTCAGTTCGAAACGGATCTTCTGGCCTTCATTGAGGCTCCGCAGGCCGGCCGCTTCCAGCGCCGTGATGTGGACGAACACGTCCCGACCGCCGTTCGACGGCTGGATGAAGCCGTAGCCGCGCTCCGCCGAGAACCATTTCACCGTACCTTCCAGCATGGAAGCATTTCCTCTTGAACCAAGCCTCGTCCCGCCCTTCGCGAGCGGACAATCACACGTCGCGGTCCGCGTCGTCCGGCCCGCAACACATCGTCACGGCGCCACCGAGCGTTCCCGGATTGCTCTGCGAGTGAACACACCTCGGACGATGAGGTCAAGATTTATACGATCGCTTTCAAGAATAGCTTGAGCGAAGCAGTAAGAGAAAACGCACATAAACATGGTCACCGACGCCCGATACAATCTTATGCTTGCGATGACTTGAGCTTGAGCGAGCAATCCCCGACTGGATTTTCACGCGAGCCAAACGACCGGGTCCCGGGACAGCCAGCGCCGACTGCGATCGAATTCGGCTCAGGATCAAGAAAAATTCTACTTGTGATAGTATAGAAACATATATGCAACCAGTTAAGGATATTTTAACCATAATCTATTTGACGAATATTATAAACGGAAACACGTTGATCGGATCAGTTCTTGATTCGGAGACCTCCAGTGGCGAGATTCATCCATCACGAGATGACGGGACACGGGCGATCCAGGCGCCTTCTGGCGAGCGTGGCGGTCGTCGTGCTTGGTTGCGCGGCATCGGGCGAAGCCTGGGCGCAGGTGGCCATGCCGGGCACGGCAACGGCGGGCATCAATACCGACACGGCCTATGGTGATGGTGCGACGGCCACCGGCGGACAATCGACCGCCATCGGCGCAGGCGCCGATGCCTCCGGCGGCAACGCAACCACGGCGGTGGGCCAGGTGGCCAAGGCGACAGGGCAGAACTCCTCTGCCTTCGGTCAGGGGGCAAAGGCGTCGGACGACACCGGCAGCAAGTTCTACCAATCGGGCGGACGCGTCGACTCAGCCACCGCCGTCGGTGCGCAGGCTGAGGCGACGGCGGACGCGGCGACGGCGCTGGGCCATGCGGCGAAGGCGAGCGGTGCCCTGTCGACCGCACTGGGGCAATCCTCGCAGGCCAGCGGCGTCAACGCCCTCGCAGCCGGTGTCACGGCCAATGCGGCTGGCGACAACTCGGTCTCGCTGGGACAGGCGTCGAGAACCTCGGAGGGGGCCTTCCAGTCCGTGGCCATCGGAGGCTTCAGCTCGGCGGAGGCTGGCCGCAGTATCGCCATCGGCCTTGGGGCTCGGACGACGACGACAAACGCGGTGGCAGTCGGCACATTGGCCGCTGGTGGCGAGGGGTCGGTTGTCCTGGGCGGACTAGCAACCGGGACCTTCAACACGACGACGAACCGCTGGGACCCGACGCTTTCGGCAGGGACCGATGGCACCGTCATCGGCCAGGGTGCGTCAGCCCTCGGCGAGGGCGCGACGTCCCTCGGGCGGTCCGCCACTGCAGACGGCGCGGGCTCCGTTGCGATCGGCCAGGGCGCGGCGGCCACGTTCGAGAACCAGGTCGCGATCGGCCGGCATGCGACGGGCGGCGAAGGGTCCGTGGTGATCGGCGGTCTCGCGACGGCCGGCGCGACCTCGGCCGGCTCTCAGGCCACTGTCGTCGGCCTCGGCGCGTCGGCTCTCGGCGTCGGTTCCGTCGCCCTGGGTCAGGGTGCGAACGCCAGCGCCGCCAACTCCGTCGCCCTCGGCGCGGGGTCTGAGGCCACGCAGGCCAACACCGTGTCCGTCGGCAAGGCCGGCGCCGAACGGCGGATCACCAACGTGGCCGCCGGTCAGGCCCCGACGGACGCCGTCAACGTCAGCCAGCTACGGGATGCCGTCGGCGACGTCACCAACATCACCAACCAGGTCACGAACATCCAGAACCAGGTGAACGGCCTGAACAACCGCATCACGAACGTGCAGCGCGAGTCACGCCGCGGCGTCGCGGCTGCAGCAGCGATCGCGGCCGTCACGATGCCCACCACACCTGGCAACTTCAACGTGTCGGGCAATGTCGCCACCTTCAACGGCGAGTACGGCCTCGGCGCCTCTGTCGCCTATCGCCTGCCGACGTCGCGCCCGATGGCCATCCACGGGGCCGTCGCGACGGCCGGAGGGCAGGAAACCGTCGGACGCGTGGGCGTGAGCTTCGAGTTCTGACATGCTCAGGCTTCTGCTTCGACTGGCTGCATTCTCGGCCCTCGTGGCCGCAGGCGTCACCCTGCTCGTCCCGAAGGACGCGTACCGGCTGGACATGGCGTGGGCACAGGGCCAGCCCCCGCCGCGCGCCCCGGCCCCGGCGCCGGCAGCGCCCCCTTCAGCCACCCCGGCGCCGCTTCCTCCTCTCCAGCAAGGGACGGCGGCTCCTCGCCCGCTTCCCGCCTCGCCCTTCGAGACCATGAGCAGGATGACGCTGGAGGCGAACTTCGGCGGCCCGCTGCGCGACACCGTCATCCAGCGCCTGCGGGACCCGATCGACGGGACGGTCTGCTACCTCTACCTCCCGATCAGCGTACCGCACGGCCCGCCCCTCGACGACGGGATGGTCCGCTACGGCGCAAACCCTGTCGGATCCATCAGTTGTGTGGGAGCCAGTCCAGCGCAACCGACGGCGCAGCGCGCGCCTGCGCAGTCAACGGCGCCCGCCCCTCCCGTCCGCCGGTGACGCGACGCAAGTCCGGGCGTCGGTCGAAGGAGGGCTCGGATTGCCGGCATCGGCAAGCGTGCATCCTGCCGAATGGCCGAGTGGCGAAGCCGGCCTTGTCGGCGCGCGGAGACCGGTCCGATGACCGCGTGACAAGATCCACCGGCAGGGGTCAGCCCCGCCGGTGGACAACCATTACCGCGTGAACTTCTTGTACTTGATGCGGTGCGGGATGGTGCTGTCGATGCCCAGACGCCGCTTCTTGTCCTCCTCGTAGTCCTGGAAGTTGCCCTCGAACCACTCCACATGGCTGTCGCCCTCGAAGGCGAGCATGTGCGTTGCGATGCGGTCGAGGAAGAAGCGATCGTGGCTGATGATCACGGCGCAACCGGCGAAATCCTCGAGCGCCTCCTCCAGCGCGCGCAGCGTATCGACGTCGAGGTCGTTCGTCGGCTCGTCGAGCAGCAGCACGTTGGCTCCGCTCTTCAGCATCTTGGCAAGATGGACGCGGTTGCGCTCGCCGCCCGAGAGCATGCCGACCTTCTTCTGCTGGTCGCCGCCCTTGAAGTTGAAAGCGGCGCAGTAGGCGCGCGAGTTGATCTCGCGCTTGCCGAGGTAGATCACGTCGTTGCCGTCGGAGATCTCCTGCCAGACCGTCTTGTTCGGGTCGAGCGCATCGCGCGACTGGTCGACGTAGCCGAGCTTCACGGAGTCGCCGACGGTGATGGTCCCGCCATCCGGCTTCTCCTGGCCCGTGATCATGCGGAACAGCGTCGTCTTGCCGGCGCCGTTCGGGCCGATGACGCCGACAATGCCGCCTGGCGGCAGCTTGAAGGAGAGGTTGTCGATCAGCAGGCGGTCGCCGAAGCCCTTCGACAGGTTCTCGAAGTCGATGACGTTGTTGCCCAGCCGCTCGGCGATCGGGATGACGATCTGCGCGGTCGTGGGGGCCTTGTCGTTCTGCTTGGCGACGAGGTCCTCGTAGCGCTGGATGCGGGCCTTCGACTTGGCCTGCCGCGCCTTGGGCGACGCCGAGATCCACTCCTGCTCGCGCTCGAGCGCGCGCTGGCGCGCTTCTTCCTCGCGGCCCTCCTGCTCCAGCCGCTTCTGCTTCTGCTGCAACCACGACGAGTAGTTGCCCTGGTAGGGGATGCCGCGACCGCGATCGAGCTCGAGGATCCAGCCGGTGACGTTGTCCAGGAAGTAGCGGTCGTGGGTGACGATCAGGATCGCGCCCGGATAGGTGCGCAGGTGGCCTTCGAGCCACGCCACCGTCTCGGCGTCGAGATGGTTGGTGGGCTCGTCGAGCAGCAGCATCTCCGGCTGCGACAGCAGCAGCTGGCACAGTGCGACGCGGCGGCGCTCGCCGCCGGAGAGCTTCGTCACGTCGGCGTCGTCCGGCGGGCAGCGCAGGCTGTCCATCGCCTGGTCGATCTTGCTGTCGAGGTCCCACAGGCCCTTGGCGTCGATCTCGTCCTGCAGCCGCGTCATCTCGTCGGCCGTCTCGTCCGAGTAGTTCATGGCGAGTTCGTTGTAGCGATCGAGGATCGCCTGCTGCGGCGCGACGCCGATCATGACGTTCTCGCGCACGGTCTTGGACGGATCGAGCTGCGGTTCCTGCGGCAGGTAGCCGACGCGCGCGCCCTCGGCGACCCATCCCTCGCCGACGAACTCCTTGTCGATGCCCGCCATGATGCGCAGCAGGGTCGACTTGCCCGAGCCGTTGACGCCGAGCACGCCGATCTTGGCGTCGGGGTAGAAGGAGAGATGGATGTTGTCGAGGACCTTCTTCCCGCCGGGGTAGGTCTTGGACAGGCCCTGCATGTGATAGACGAACTGGTAGGAGGCCATGCCGTCCTTCTCTTTCCCGCCGGTTTCGGAATGAGGCGTATGTAACGACGCACCGGGCCCCGGGCAAGCCCGCGCCAAGGGCCGGCGCGCGTTAACCACGTGTGCGCCAGCGCACATCGTCCTCTTCCCTGGGCCGGTATCCATCCGCTCCTGCCCGCCCCGCGGACGCCCCTTCCCCGGCTCAGGCCGGCCCCGAGGAGGACACCATGATCGAGACCATCGTCGACACCGTTCTCGACATCATCGGCGACGTGATCTTCCGCGGCGTGGCTCTGGTGCTCGGCCGCCGTGACGGCATCCCCGGCGACGGCTCCCCCGGGCCCTGCGACTGAGGCCGCACGGTGGCGCCCGCGGCCGCAATGACCGGTGACGTGGCTGGACGCGACGTCGGCTCCCCACCTCCGTTGCCCGCCCCGTGCCGGATGCGCTACACCGCTGCGGGGGCCTGTAGCTCAATGGTTAGAGCCGACCGCTCATAACGGTCTGGTTGCAGGTTCGAGTCCTGCCGGGCCCACCACTTCCAGGATGCGCACCGTCGGCACCAGCCATCGACGCGAGGTGCAGGTCCGCTGATCATGCTACTCCTGGGCCCGACCGGCAGGAGAACACCATGGCGCAGGACGGCCTCGAACTTCGCACCCTGATCACGCAGGACGGCCAGCTTCGGATCAGCCTGGAAGCGGTGACGATCGGTGACCCGGGACCGGGCGAGATCGTCGTGCGGGTGGAGGCGGCGCCCATCAATCCCTCGGACCTTGCGCTACTTCTCGGACCTGCCGATCCGGCCACGATGGCCGCCGGCGGGACGGCCGGGCAGCCGATGCTCCTGGCGCAGGTCGCGCCGCAACATCTCGGCGCCGTCCGCGGGCGCATCGGGCAGCCGATGCCGGCCGGCAACGAGGGCGCGGGCACCGTCATCACGGCCGGGCCCGACGTCGCCGACCTCGTGGGGCGGAAGGTGGGGATGTGGGGCGGAGGCATGTACGCGACGGTGCGCAAGATCGCTGCCCGCGACTGCATCGTCCTCCCGGACGGCGTCGAAGCCCGGGAGGGCGCATCCCTGTTCGTCAACCCGCTGACCGCTCTCGGCTTCGTCGAAACGATGCGAATGGAGGGTCATTCCGCGATCGTGCATACCGCCGCAGCCTCGAACCTCGGGCAGATGCTGGTGCGGATCTGCAAGGCGGACGGCATCCCGCTGGTCAACGTGGTCCGCAGCCAGGCTCAGGTCGACCTGCTGCGCAGCATCGGCGCGCAGCACGTCGTGGACACCAGCAAGCCGGACTTCGACGCCCGGCTGGACGAGGCCCTCACCGCCACGGGCGCGACGCTGGGCTTCGACGCCGTGGGCGGCGGCGAACTCGCGAGCCGCATCCTGAACGCGATGGAGGCGGTCGCCGTGCGGTCGATGCCGACCTACAACCGCTATGGATCGACCGTGCCCAAGCAGGTCTACATCTACGGCCTGCTCGATCCGAGCCCGCTCGTCCTGCGTCGCGGCTTCGGCTTCGCCTGGAGCGTCGGCGGATGGCTCCTTCCCAACTTCCTGCAGAAGGCGGGACGGGACGTCGCGGCCCGCATGCGCCAGCGGGTCGTCGATGAGATCCGCACCACCTTCGCCAGCCACTACACCCGGACCGTGGGCCTGGCCGACATGCTCGCGCCGGACGTGATGGCTGCGGCCCAGAGGAAGAGCACCGGCGAGAAGATCCTCGTCGATCCACGCATCTGAGGCCCGGTTTCTCCTGCGTGGATTCTTCGCCCGTGCGGGCGCGGACGGCGGCGCGGGCCGGGCCGCGGCGGCCGCGGGCCGTGATTGACGAGGGCTCGTGCGTTCGTCGACAGTCGTACGCGCTTCAGCCCCCACGAGAGTCCGCATGACCGCTCCCGTTACCGTCATCCGCAATTGCGCCTGGGCCATCACCCGCGCCGAGGGTGAGACCGCCCACAGCTACCGGCAGGCCATCGACATCGCCTTTGCCGGGGGAATGATCACCCATGTCGGTCCCGCCTACGCCGGCCCGGCGGATGTCGTCATCGAGGGCGGACGCTCCCTGGTCATGCCGGGCCTCGTCAACATCCACTGCCATTCAGGGGACGAGCCGATCGCCAAGGGCCTGTTCGAGGATGTCGGCACCGCCGCGCTCTGGGGCAATGCGCTCTACGAGTTCTCTGCGCTGATCGACTCCGATGCCGACTCCAAGGACGCCTGCCAGATCGTGATGCTGGCCGACCTCATGCGCTCGGGCGTGTCCAGCTGTCTCGACATCGCCGGCGTGCATCCCCACTGGCTGTCGCTCGCCGCCCAGAGCGGCATGCGGACCTGGCTCGCGCCGGGCTTCCGCGAGGCGGCCTGGCGAATGGAGGGAAGCCACCGGCTCGATTTCGAGTGGAACGTGGCCCGCGGGCGTGAACGCTACCAGGAGGCGTTGCGGTTCGTCGACGAGGCGAGAGCGCATCCGTCCGGCCGTATCGACGGCGTCGTCGCCCCCTCCCAGATCGAGACCTGCTCCGAAACGTTGCTGCAGGAGGCGGCCGGCGCCGCGCGCGCCAGGGGCGCCCGAATCACGATCCACGGCGCGCAGACCATGGCAGAGCACGAGGAGCTGCTGCGGCGCACGGGAGAGACCGCGCCGCAGATGATGGAGCGCCTGGGGCTCCTGGGCCCCGATCTCATCATCGGCCACTGCATCTTCCTCGATCACCATAGCTGGACGCGCCAGCGGACGCGCGACGATCTCGCGAGACTGGCGCGGTCGGGGACGACAGTGGCGCATTGTCCGGTCACGTTTGCACGCTCGGGCATGACGCTGCAGTCTCTCGGCGGCTACCGCCGTGCGGGCGTCAACGTCGGGATCGGCACCGACAGCTACCCCTTCAACATGCTGGAGGAGATGCGCGAAGCGCTGATCTGCTCGCGCGTCGCAGCGGGATCCGTCTTCGATCTGGACACGGGCACCCTGTTCGACATCGCGACCACCGGTGGGGCGCGGGCGCTCGGGCGCGACGACATCGGGCGCATTACGGTCGGGGCCAGGGCCGACCTGGTGCTGGTCGATCTCGACCAGCCGACGATGCAGCCCGTGCACGATCCGCTGCGCAGCCTCCTTCACTGCGCCGCCGAGCGCGCCGTGCGCGACGTGTTCATCGACGGGCACCACGTGGTCAGCGATCACCGCGTGACGACGCTCGACGTCGACGGCGCCGTGCGCCAGTTGCATGACGCGCAGAGGCGCGCCTGCCGTGTGGCCGAGCAGGCCGATCCCCAGCGCCGCCCGCTGGCGAAGCTGGCCCCCCTGTCGTTGCCGCTCAGTCCCTGATCGGGAACACGCGCGGGCTCAGCTGGTCGAGCCTGCGGCCGGCCCAGTCGTGGCGGGGCGCCGCGGCGATGGCTTCGCCTTGGGCGCGCCGAAGCAGCTCGATGTCCTCCTCGATCCCGAAGTCGACGGTCTCGCCAGCCTTCACGACCTGACGCCCGTCGACGTAGACGTCGCGAATGGCCTGGTCGTTGGCGGAGTAGACGAGGCTGCGGATCGGCTCGTAGTCGGGCTGCATGGTGGGGTTGCGCATGTCCACGACGGAGAAGTCGGCCCTGCAGCCCGGCGCCAGCCGGCCGAGATCGGGTCGGCGGATCATGTCGGCGCCCATGGCCGTCGCCGCCATAAACACGTCGTGGGTCGTGGATGCCGTGAAGCTGCCCGCGACGATCCGGCCCGCGTAGCAGGCCATGCGCATCTCATCGAGCATGTTGTGGGGGAAGCTGTCCGTGCCGATGCCGCACCGGATGCCGGCCTTCACGTAGCGCGAGAGCGTGTTGAGCGCGATGCCGCGTCGCGCGAACACGACGGGACAATGGGCCACCATGGCACCCGAGTCGCGCAGCATCTCGAAATCCCGGGCGTGCGGATAGTGGATCCAGGGGTGATCGTTGAGGAAGATGCAGTGCCCGATGATCGTGTCAGGCCCGAGCGCGCCGATGCGGTCGAGCCACTCCACGGGGGTCGCCCCGTAGCGGCGAACGATCTCCTGGAACTCGACGATGCTCTGCGCGGCGTGGATCTGGATCGGCTGGTTGCGCTCGCGCGCCGCCGCGAGGGCATCGCGGATCTGCCCTTCGGAGCAGGTATCGATCTGCGCCGGACCGAAGAAGCCGGTGATCCGTCCGGAGGGATGCCGCGAGGCCTCGTCCGCTATCGCGATGGCGTCCTTCAGGGCCTTGTCGCCGGCAGCGAAATCGAGGTTGTACTCGACCGAATGGCCGTTGGTGGTCTTCCACGGGCCCGAACGGAACATGCCCCAGAGCACCGCGCGAATGCCGGTCTCGGCATAGTCGTCGGCCCATTCCGGCCGTGGGCGCCCCAGATCGCAGATGGTCGTGACGCCGCTCTTGAGCAGTTCCGAAACGGCCACACGCAGGCACGGGCGCGTGTACTGCGGCCCGACCTGGAACACGGGCATGAACTCGTAGAGCGAGCTCTGACCGAGCTTGGGCGATCCGAGTTCCTCCAGCATGCCCTTCCAGCCGGGCTCGTGGCCCGGATGGCTGTGGATGTCGACGAACCCGGGAATGAGCATCATGTCGCGGCCGTCGATCTCCCGCGCCGCCGGCCCGCGATAGTCCTTGCCGACATGCACGATATCCCGGCCCGAGAAAGCGAAGTCCGCTCCGCGCAGGTAGACGTGGGACCTGGCGGCCTCGTCCCAGGCCACCAGCCAATCGCAATGACGGAAAACGGTAACGGTAGCGGCATCGCTCATCTGCAACTCTTCGGTCGACGGGGTGGAACCGGGAGTTTAACGGTGTGCGGTGCGGCTCCGCCAGACATTCCCGTGACCATCCACTCGGAGTGCGATCGGGCTCGCTCGCCGCGCACGCTGGAAGCAATTCCTGGCGGAATGCGTCGATGGTCAGCGATATTGGTCCCATGAGCGAATACGTCGATTCCCACTACGCCCGAACGCGCCGCTCGTCGCCGGGGAGGGCCGCTCTGGGCGGCCCGGTCGACGTCGACGTGGCGATCGTCGGCGGCGGGCTGGCAGGCCTGACCGCCGCGATCGAACTCGCCCGAGCCGGACGCAAGGTTGCGGTCCTGGAAGCCGAGCGCATCGGCTGGGGCGCATCAGGCCGCAACGGCGGCTTCGTCGGGCCAGGCTACGCCACGAGCCTTTCGCACATCGCGCTGATGGCGGGTCGCGACGCGGCCCACGAACTCTACCGGCTCTCCATCGAGGGCGTGCGCATCGTCGAGGAGAACCTCTCCGCTCTGCAAGCGACCGACAACGTCGCCACCTATGGCAAGCTGAGCGTGATGCGCTACACGGCCGCTCCGGCGCTGAAGGCGCGGCAGGAGCAGATGGCGCGCGATTTCGGCTACGAGCTCGAGTTCCGCGATCGCGAGCAGGTGCGTGCCATGCTGCGGTCGAGCAAGTACTACGAGGCGCTGTTCGATCCCCGGGCTTTTCATTTCCACCCCCTGAACTACGCGCTGGACCTTGCCGCCGGCAGCGAGGCGTTGGGTGCGCGAATCTTCGAGGGATCGCCCGTCGTCGCATCGGACCTCGATGGCTCGACCAAGCTCCTGCGCACTCCGGGCGGTCAGGTCAAGGCACGGGACGTGGTGTTCGCAACGGGTGGCTACACGGGCGACGTGTCCCGAACGCTGCGGGGCGCGATGCTGCCGATCGCGACCTACGTGCTCCTGACGGAAGTCGCACCCGAGCGGATCGCCGAGGTCATCGGCGTGCCCTACGCCATCAGCGACAACCGGCGGGCCGGCGACTACTACCGCCTCGTCGAAGGCGGGCGCAGGCTGCTCTGGGGCGGGCGCATCACCACGCGCACCAGCGAGCCGGCGCGGCTGGCAGAGAAGCTTCGCGCCACGATGGTGTCGACCTACCCCCAGCTCGCCGGCATCGGGATCGACGCCGCCTGGTCGGGGCTGATGGCCTATGCCCGGCACCTCATGCCGATGATCGGGCAGATGAAGCCGAATGTCTGGCACTGCTACGGCTTCGGCGGGCACGGCCTCAACACCACCGCCATCGGCGGGCGCGTCGTCGCCGAGGGCATCCTCGGCACCAGCGACCGCTACAGGCTCTACGCGCCTTTCGGCCTGAACTGGGCGGGCGGCCCCTTCGGCGTCGCCGCCGCGCAGATGACCTACTGGACGTACCAGGCCATGGACTTCGTCCGGGAGTTCCGGGCCGCCCGGGCCGGCTGAGCGCTGCGACGCCGGGAAACAATTCTTCCGGTGCCTGCCCTAGTCGTGCCCGGTCCTCAGCCGGCGCTCCAGATAGCGGCTGTATGCGCCCATTCCGTAGGAGAACACCAGGTAGACCGCGGCCGCGAACAGGTAGGCCTCCAGCACGGCTGCACCGACCCATTCCGGATCGAGCATGGCGGTGCGGATCGTCGACAGGAAGTCGAGCAGGC
The DNA here is from genome assembly GCF_054612375.1 of Alsobacter sp. R-9. NCBI lineage: Bacteria > Pseudomonadati > Pseudomonadota > Alphaproteobacteria > Hyphomicrobiales > Alsobacteraceae > Alsobacter > Alsobacter sp. R-9. Next base: position 90,744 of record NZ_JBTSWJ010000006.1, read on the forward strand.
CGATGATCGTCACCAGCGTCGTGTCCTGGAAGAAGCCGATCGAGATGTTGACCAGCGGCGGTATGACGATCCTCAGCGCCGGCGGAAGCACGATGAGCCGCATCGCCTGCCAGTAGTGGAGCCCGAGTGAACTGGCCGCCTCGTACTGGCCGCGGGGAATGGCCTGAAGCCCGCCGCGTACGGCTTCGGCGATATAGGCGCCGGCAAAGATGATGATCGCGATCTGAGCCCGGAGCAGCTTGTCGACCGTCATGCCGGTCGGCATGAACAGCGGCAGCATCACCGAGGCCATGAAGAGGATCGAGATCAGCGGCACGCCGCGAATGACCTCGATGAACATGACCGCGATCACCCGAATCGCGGGCAGGTTCGACGCGCGCGCCAGGGCGAGCACGACACCGAGCGGGAAGCCAAGGGCGAGGCCTACCGCCGTGAGGATGAAGGAGAGCGGCAGGCCGCTCCAGAGCGTCGTGGGAACCGGCTTCAGGCCGAGGACGCCGCCGGCGATCAGCACCATGCCCGCGACGACGACGAAGGCCCAGACGGCGAGAAGCCAGCGCCCCCAGAACCGCGGCACCATGGACACGCCGACGGCGGCGAAGAACAGGGCCATCGCCAGGGCGGGCCGCCAATGCTCCTCGTAGGGATAGACCCCGAAGACCATGAAGCGGGCCTTGGCGGCGAGGAACGGGACGCACAATCCGCTCCCGGCGCGGCAGGCGGCAGAGCCTCCCTCCGTGACCGCGCGCGTGACCAGCCAGCCCCAAGCCGTTTTGGCGACGAGCCAGAACAGCCACAGGCAGACGAGCGAAATCAGCGCGTTGAGCGGCGTGCCGAAGAGCGGCTTGACGACGCGCTGCCAGGGCCCGGGCCTGGGCGGCGGCGCGATCGCCGCCGTGTCGCTGTGCAGCATGGCTCAACGCTCCTTCAGGGCCACGCGGGCGTTGTACCAGTTCATGAACAGCGAGATGACGATCGAAATGCCGAGATAGACCAGCATCATGATGGCGATGCCTTCGATGGCCTGCCCGGTCTGGTTCATCGTGGTGTTGGTGACGAGAACGAGGTCGGGGTAGCCGATGGCGGTCGCCAGCGAGGAGTTCTTGAACAGGCTCAGATAGGCGCTGGTCAGCGGCGGGATGATCACCCGCAGCGCCTGCGGGAGAATGACGAGCCGCAGCGCCAGGCGACGGTCCAGCCCGAGCGACCGCGAGGCATCCCACTGCCCCTTGCTCACCGAGAGAATGCCGGAGCGGACCGTCTCGGCGATGCCGGCCGAAGCGGAGAGCGTCAGGCCCATCAGGAGCGCCGTGAACTCGGGCTTAAGATGAGCGCCCCCCGCAAGCCGGAAACGACCCTTTTCCGGATAATCGATGGTGACCTCCGGCTGGAACACCATGAGCGCGACCAGCGCCGGCCCGAGCAGCGCGAGAAGCACCCACGGCCACATCCGCCGTTCCACGCCGGTGGAGACCCGCCGCGCGATCATGCGCCGGCGCACGACGAGGCTCAGGACGACGCCGGCGACGAGGGCGAGCAGCACCTTCGTGTGCGCCGGCGTCCAGTTCATGGCCGGGATGGTCACGCCGCTGTTCGAGATGAACACATGCGGGGCCAACTCGATGGCTTCCCGCACCGGCGGAAGGGTCGTGACGATGAGCCCGTACCACAGGAACAGGTAGAGCAGCAGAGGAACGTTGCGCAGCGCCTCGACGTAGAGGAAGGCCAGCGCCCGCAGCAGGGGATTGCCCGACAGGCGCGCGACGCCGACGAGAAGGCCGATGATCGTCGAGAAGACGACCGCGAGCGCCGAGACGAAGATGGTGTTGAGCACCCCCGTCAGCAGCGCGCGGGCAAAGCTGTCCGTCGGCTTGTAGTCGATGAAACTCGAACTGATCACGAACCCCGCTTCGCGGCCGAGAAAGGCGAAGCCCGTCGCGATGTTCTGGTCCGCGAGCTTCTGCGAGACGTTCGAGGCGAGATACCAGCCGGTGGCGACGACGCCGACAACCGCCAGCACCTGATAGAGGATGGCGCGCACGCGCAGGTCGTAGAACAGGCGCGTCATCGCGGCGTGCTCGTCCGGCGGGTCTGGTCGGGGGCGGGATGGAACGGCAGGCGGCCTGGCAGCCGCCCGCCTCCAGGAGCGATCAGGCCCACGAGAGGCCGGATCAGTGGGTTCGCTTACCGGAACGGCGGCGAATAGAGCAGGCCGCCTTCGGTCCAGAGCTTGTTCGGACCGCGGGAGAGACCGATGGGCGTATCCGGCCCGACGTTCCGGTTGAAGATCTCGGCGTAGTTGCCGACGCCCTTGATGACGTTGTAGGCCCAGCGCGGCTCGAGGCCGAGCATCTTGCCGAAGTCGCCGGTGACGCCCAGCAGGCGCTGCACCTCCGGATCCTTGCTGGTCAGGAACGTGTCGACGTTGGCCTGGGTGATCTTGAGCTCTTCGGCGGCGACCATCGCGAAGAACGCCCAGCTGACGATGTCGCGCCAGTTCGCGTCGTTCTGCCGCACGACCGGCGCCAGCGGCTCCTTCGAGATCGTCTCAGGCAGGATCACGTGGGCCTTGGGGTCCGGTGCAACCGCGCGAACCGAGGCCAGGTCCGAGCGGTCCGTCGTGATCGCGTCGCAGCGGCCGGTGAAGTAGGCGTTCCGCCACTCGTCGGAATTCTCGAAGACGACGGCCTCGTACTTGATGTTCCGGGGCCGGAAGTAGTCCTCGAGGTTCTGCTGCGTCGTCGTGCCGGGCAGCACGCAGACGACCGCGCTGCCCAGTTCGCCAGCGCTCTTCACGTTGAGCTTGGCCGGAACCATGATGCCCTGGCCGTCGTAGAAGACGATCGGTCCGAAATCGAGCCCGAGCGAATTGTCGCGGGTGAAAGTCCAGGTGGTCTGGCGCGAGAGAAGGTCGACCTCTCCCGACTGAAGGCCCTGGAAGCGGACATTGGTGCTGAGCGGGATCGACTCGACCTTGTCCGGATCACCGAACACCGCGGCCGATACGGCCCGGCAGACATCCTGGTCGAATCCGCGCCGCACGCCCTTGTTGTCGGCGTAGGAGAATCCGGCCGCCACGGGCGACACGCCGCACAGCACCTTGCCGCGTTTCTTGACCGCTTCGAGCGTGGCCTGCGCCTGCGCCGGCGCGGATACGACCAACCCCAGACCGAGCGCGATGCCAATGCCAGCAACCAGCCCCAACGCCTTGGACTTTTTCATGAAGATCCTCCCTGCACGAGGCTCGGACGCCCCGCCACAAGGTCAAGCTATATCAGCCCAAGTGCCTCGACAATTCGGATGCCTGCCGTTCAGCCGCCTTTCCTGACGCCGTTCCTGCGGGACAAGGCGGCCGCTCGAACCGACCTTCCAGCCGGGCCTTGGAGCATCGCTGGAATGCCACGACCGGTACCACGGCGACCGGTTCGAAGGCCGGAAGGCGAGATGGTCGCCGAAGCCGCCTGCCCGTCCGAATCCTCACCTGACCTGAAGGGCACTGGAGACACGAGGCCGACTCCCGCCGCGTCAGGGCCACGTCCCGGTTCGACGCGACGACGGGCGCGGAAGGCCGCGCGGCGCCGACTGTCATCTCAACGACAAGCAAATCACATCCTTCCTCGAGGGAGGAGGAACGAGCGATGTTCCATTCGCCTGGCCAGGGCCACAGCCCTGATGGTGCCGACGTTGCGAGACTGACCGCCGCGGCGGCCTCGCCTTTGCGCATCCTGCTCGCGACCGACGCGTGGGCGCCGCAGGTGAACGGCGTGGTGACGACGCTTCAGGCGCTCGAGCGCAATGCGCCGCGCCATGGGGCGCACATCGTTCCGCTGACACCGGATGGCTTCCGGACCGTCGGCCTTCCCGGATACGCGGACATCCGCCTGGCTCTGGCAGGCCGCGCCGAGGTTGCCCGGCGCATCGAGGACGCCCGGCCCCAGGCGATCCATGTCGCGACGGAGGGGCCGATCGGGATGCGGGTCCGGCAGTACTGCCTCGATCACCGGCTCCCCTTCACCACCTGCTACCATACGCGATACCCGGAATACCTCGCCGCGCGGCTGCCCGTGCCGCTTGCCGCGAGCTACGCGTGGTTGCGCCGTTTCCACAACGCCGGCACGGCGACGATGGTGGCGACGCCAGCCCTGCAGCGCGACCTCGCGGCGCAGGGCTTCCAACGCACGGTGCTGTGGAAGCGCGGCATCGACGTCGAGGCGTTTGCGGCCGGGCGCAGCGGAGCGCTGCACGTTCCCAGGCCGATCTCGCTCTTCGTCGGCCGCCTGGCGGTGGAGAAGAACGTCGAGGCCTTCCTCGCGCTCGACCTGCCGGGCACGAAGGTGGTGGTGGGTGACGGGCCCCAGCGGAAGGAACTCGAGGCTCGTTTCCCGAACGCCGTCTTCCTCGGGTTCAGGAGCGGGAGGGAACTGGCCGACATCTACGCGTCCGCCGACGTCTTCGTGTTCCCTAGCCGCACCGACACGTTCGGCCTCGTCCTGATCGAGGCAATGGCGGCCGGGCTTCCGGTCGCCGCCTATCCGGTATCCGGCCCGCGCGACATCCTCGCCGGCTCCGGCTGCGGCGCCCTGCGCGAAGACCTGCGCATCGCCGTGCTGGCGGCGCTGGCGCTGCCCCGTGAACGCTGCCGTGCCTTCGCCCGGCAGTTCGGGCTCGACGACAGCACGCGGTCCTTCATCGCCAACGTTCGGACCGCGCTCCTGCAAGCCGCCGCCTCGTGATCATCCCGCGAAGTCGGGGTGGCGACGATCTCGACACCGTCAGGCGAGGCGAACAAGGCGCGCAGGAGGCTAGCGCACAGTCAGTTCGACCCCGTGCTCGCCCGCGAGAAGCCGTCGAAGATGGAAGCTGGCCAGATGGTCCTGGGGCGCGGCGGCGACGAGGCCTGCGAACGCGGCGAGAGCGTTCGGGTCACGATCCTGCATCAGCGCGAAGGCCCTGCCATAGGTGTCCGCATCAGCCCCCGCGCGAAGCGGTTCGTGACAGCGGATGGGCGACGAGCGGCCACGAAGAACGAGGTCGCCCACCGGACGCGTTGGCGCGTCCGGCGCCCGCTGCTTCACCGCGTCACTGACCAGGATGCGGGTCCCCAGCGGCTTGTTCGCGGCCTCCAGCCGGGAGGCGACGTTGATGGTGTCGCCATAGGCCGTGTAGTCAAAAAGCTGCTCGTGCCCGAAGGTGCCGACGAGCGCCGGCCCGGCGTGGATCCCGATCCGCGTACAGCCAAGCGCGTGTCCCTCCGCGATCCACCGCTGCCGCATCGCCTCCGCGAAATCGTCGATGGCGAGGGCGCATGCAAGGGCGCGGGCCGCATGATCATGCTGCTCCTTCGGCGCCCCGAAGAGCACGTACAGGGCGTCGCCCATTACCTTGGCGACCGTGCCGCCGTGCCCGAAGACGAGAGCCGTCATTCCCCCGAGATACTCGTTGAGCAGCCGGGACAGGATGCTTGCGTCGAGGGACTCGACCAGTGACGTGAACCCCGCGATATCCGTGAACATCACGGTGAGGTCTCGTCGACCGCCCGACAGGGATTCGGCACCGCCGCCCGTGGCCAGTTCGGCGGCGAGGTTCGGCGAGAAGTAGCGGGACAACGCGATCTGCGCGCGCTCCGCCGCGAGGACCCGTTCCTTGGCGAGCCTCGCCTCGCGCACATGCTGCATCGTCTTCGCCAGCGTGGCCTCGAAGTCGGCGAAGTCGATCGGCTTGATGAGGAAGTCGAAGGCGCCCCGGTTCATCGCCGACCGGATGTTGCCCATGTCGCCATAGGCCGAGACGATGACGGTGCAGACCTTCTCCTCGCGGTCCTGGAGACGGCCGAGGAGCGTCAGCCCGTCCATGCGGGGCATGTTGATGTCCGTCACCACCAGGTCGAACGGACCGTCCCTCTCCAGCACGTCGAGCGCACTGACGCCGTCCCCGGCGAAGAGGAAGGACATGTCGCCATCGCGGATGGCGCGGCGGAAGCGCTGCTGGACGAGAGCCTCGACGTCCGGCTCGTCGTCCACCACGAGGATCCTCGCCGGCCCGGTCAAGCCGGTACTCCGCCGCCGAGGAGCGCGTCGATCTTGCGCCGCAGGTGCTCGAAGTCGATCGGCTTGGGGACGAGCCCGGTCGCTCCGCCCGCCGCGGCGCGCTGCCGCGTCTCGGCATCGCCGTAGGCCGTGATCATGATCACGGGCAGGTCGGGCCGGGCCGCCTTCACGCGTTCCAGCAGGTCGAGCCCGCTCATCCCCGGCATGTTGATGTCGGAGAGCAGCAGGATGACATGCACATCGCGCGCATCGTCGAGAAACGCGATCGCGCCCGGGCCTGACGAGGCAAAGGCCATCTCGAAGCGGCCGGCGCGCAGGTCGCGACGGAACTGTTGGCGGAAGAGGGGCTCGATGTCGGCCTCGTCGTCCACGACGAGGATGAGCGCAGTCATGCGGACGAACTCTCCTTTGGCGGCTGGCGCGGAATGGTGACGATGAATTCGGTGAAGTGGCCCGGCTCCGAGAAGACGTCGATCTTGCCGCCGTGCTGCTTGGCGACGATGTCGTGGGAAATCGAGAGGCCGAGGCCGGTCCCCTGCCCGGCGGGCTTGGTGGTGAAGAAGGGCTCGAAGATGCGTGCGCGGATGTCGGGGGGAATGCCCACGCCGTTGTCGCGGATCTTGATGCGCACCCGGTCGCCGCGCGAGCGGGTGGTGATCGTCACCTCGGGAGGCGTCGAGGGATCGTCTGCCGCGCGCTTTTCCGTGGCCTGGAAGGCGTTGCCGACGAGGTTGAGGAGAACCCGCGTGAACTCCTGCGGGTAGATCACGACCTCGCCCGCCTGCGGGTCGAAGTGCCGGTGGATCGTGACGTTGAACCCCGGCCGTTCCGCCCGCGCGCCGTGGTAGGCGAGGTTCACCGCCTCCTCGACGACCGTGTTGAGATCGATGGCCCGCGCCTCCCCCGCACCGCCGCGCGAGTGCAGCAGCATGTTGCGCACGATGGAGTCGGCGCGCTTTCCATGCTGCACGATGCGGCCGAGATTGCCCTTGAGCAGGTCCGCTACCTCGTCGATCTCCTCGCGCCGCGACGCCGGTATCGCATCACCTGCCGCATCGACGGCGCTTCGCAGTTCGTCGACGAGGCCGGTCGACAGCTCAGCGAAATTGTTGACGAAGTTGAGCGGGTTCTTGATCTCGTGGGCGATGCCGGCGGTGAGCTGGCCCAGCGAGGCCAGCTTCTCGGTCTGGACCAGCCGATCCTGCGCGGCGCGGAGGTCCTCGAGCGAGCGACGCAGCGCGTCGGTGCGGGCCTCGACCTTCGCCTCGAGCGTCTCCTGGGCGTCCTGGATCCGTCCAGCCATGTCATTGAATCGCACGGCGAGGGTGCCGATCTCGTCGCGCGACGTGATGGCAATGCGCTGCGTCAGGTCGCCCTCGCCGAGGCGCTCGGCGCCCGCCTGCAGCTGCTTCAGGGGTACGACAAGACGGCTCGCCAGCATCGCGCCGAGAACGACGGCCACGAGCAGGCCCAGCGCCAGGAGCCCGAGCGTCTGCATCGCGGACACGACGACGGGCTTCAGGACCTCCCTCATCGGCAACTCGATGAAGACGATCCAGCCGAGCCGCGGAACCCGCACATGGGTCGACAGCACCTTCTCCCCGTCCAGCCCGTCGACCTGAACGGGCGCCCCGTCGCCATTTCCCGCCAGGGCCGCCGCGACCTGGGGCATCGCGGCGAGGTCCGATCCTCGGAGGACGAGGCTCATGTCCGGGTGGGAGACCAGCTTTCCCGTTTCGTCGGTGACGAAGGCGTAGCCGTTCTCGCCGACACGCACGGAGCTGACCACGTCCCAGATCAGCTTCAGGTTGACCGCAGCCGACGTGACGCCCGGATTGCGCCCTGCGTGCGCCATCGAAAGGGTCATGTAGGGCTCGGAACCGCGCCGGAAGGTCACCGGCCCGTACCACGTCTTGCGCGCCACCGCCTCGGTGAAGCGGACGTCGTTCGAATAGTCCTTGCCGCTGCCCACCACATCGGGCTCGAGCCGGGAATAGCGCAGCTGCTCCTTGCCGCTCCCGTCGATCTGGACGACGTCGGTGATCGGCGGCGCCTGGCGCAGGAGCCGGATGAAGTCGTACCGCCTTTGGTCCAGCCCGGCGCGGGCCCACTCGGCGCGTGTCGTCCAGCCGACCTGTGTCTCGATCCCGTCGAAGAACTGGACCACCCGTTCTGCCGTGGCCACGGCCTTTTCACGCTGCACCTCGGAGGCGGCGGACAGCGCCTCCCGGTAGGACAGCGCCATGTTGATCGCCCCGTTGAGCACCAGCGCGAGGGTCACCAGCACCACCATGGTGACGGTGATGCGCCGCGACAGCCCGGCAGGAAAAAGCGAGGTGAGAGCAGTACGCCACCGACCCGGCCTTGCCTTCCCCGAGGCACCGGGCACCGCCTGGTCCGCAATGGACGATTCGAGCGTGTCTGCCATGCCCCCCGACGGCGATGGAGCCGAGGGCCGCGGACTGAATTCCCGCGGCAACAACCTATAGTCGCACAATCAGGGGCCTGCTGGTATCCTCTCCTTCGAGGTCGGCATCGGAGGGGGCTGCGATGAATGGCGGCAGGGACCCGACGGTCCCGGATGGGCGACCGGGCTTCGCTGATGGTCTCGTGACGGGACGGGTCGCGAGGCGAACCGTCGTCGCGGGACTTCTTGCGGCGGTCTTTTCTCCCGGCCACGTCTCGGGACAAGCCCGGAATGCACGCCGCATCGGGATCCTGATGCCGTACAGGGCAGACGACCGGGTCGTTCAGGCCCGCGTGGCTGCGTTCAGGGCCCGACTGCTCGCGGAGGCGGCCGAGGCCCCGGCCTTCGTCGAACGCTGGACGGGAGCCGAGCTCGCCGCCATCGAGGCCGGCCTGCGCGAGATGATCGCGGAGCGGGTGGAGGTCGTGCTGACGACGGGCAGCCGCGTTGTTCCCCTGGTCCAGCGTGCCGACCCGTCACTGCCACTGGTGTTCGTGGGAACGTCGGATCCGGTCGGCCAGGGCTTCGTCGACAGCCTCGCGCGTCCGGGACGGAACACGACAGGATTCTCCCAGTTCGAGTTCGACCAGGACCGCTCGCCGATCATGGCGAAGCTCGTCGAGCTGCTCAGCCGCATCGCTCCCGGTGGGCGAACGACAGGCCTGATGTTCGATCCCGCCAATCCCGCGGCCGCTTTCCATCGCGCATCGTTCAGCACGGCCGTCGTGGCGGTGGGATCGACGCCCATTCTGCTCCCGGTGCGCTCGACGGACGAGATCCGGAGCGCAATGCGGTCGCTGGCTGCGGAACCTGCGGCCAGGCTGATCCTGCCCTCCGACCTGACGCTGCTCGGACATCGGCGCCAGATCATCGACGAGGCGCTCGCGCTGCGGCTGCCCACGGGTTATTCCGACGAGAGCTTCGTCGCCGAAGGCGGCCTGCTGTCCTACTCGCCCGACCGGAAGGACATGTTCGCGAAGGCGGCCGGATACGTCGCGCGCATTCTCGAAGGCGAGGACGCGGGACTGCTCCCCGTCCAGCAGCCGACGGCTTATCTCCTGTCCGTGAACGCCCGCACGGCCCAGGCCATGAGGATGGAGATCCCGTCGAGCATCCTCGTCCAGGCCGACGAGCTGGTGGAATGATCGGTCCGCCCCTGACCCGAAGGGCCTTCGCCGCCTCGACAGTCCTCCTCCTGGCCGGCAGGCCCGCACGGGCGCAGGCGAACGGTCCTGTCGTCGCGTTCGTGAGCTGGTTCGCGGGCGACGGAGGCGACATCGAGGACCTGAAGGCCGGGCTGAAGGAGTACGGCCACGTCGTCGGCTCCACGATCACGCTCGATGCCGTCTTCACCAACGGCGACCGCGACCGGACCCGGCAGGCCATCCTCGATGCGGTCGCCCGGCGGATCGATGTGCTGGTGGTCCGTGCAACGGCGACGGCTCACCTCGCGAAGGACCTGGCGCCTTCGCTTCCGGTCGTGATGCTCGTCGCGGCCCCCCTGGCGACGGGACTGGTGCCGAGCCTCTCCCGGCCCGGTGGACACATGACGGGCCTGTCGCTGCTGGGGCCCGACCACTCGGCCAAGCGGCTGGCGTTCTTCCAGCTCCTGAAGCCCGGCATGCGTGCGGCGGCGTTCCTCGGCTCCTCCGCCGATCCGAACGCCGTCACCTTCGCGCAGCAGACACAGGCGGCTGGGCACGGCATGGGCATCGCCGTCGATGTCCGCCTTGTCGAGGGTCCGCGCGGCATCGGTCCCGGTCTCATGCGCGACATTGCCGACAAGGGCGCCGACGTCTTGATCGTGCAGCCGATCTTCTCCGGCCACGAGGAACGCATCGTCGGCCTCGCAACCGACGCGGGACTGCCGGTGATCTCGAACTACCGGTCCTTTGCCCAGGCCGGCGCGTTGCTCACGTACGGTCCTGACGAGCGCGAGGCGACGCGGCGGGCGGCCTACTACATCCAGCGCATTCTCAAGGGGGCGTCGCCGGGCGACCTGCCGATCGAGCAGCCGTCGCGCTTCGTGCTGACGCTCAACGGGAGGACAGCGCGTTCGATGGGGCTGAGCGTGCCAGCGGCCCTGTCCACGCAGGCGGACGAACTGATCGAGTGAAGCGCCGGGACTTGTGCCGCCTACTCGATCACCTCGTCGGCCCGCCCCACCAGGGAGACAGGGAGCGAGAGGCCGAGAAGGGCCGCCGTCTTCAGGTTGAGGATCAGCTCGAGCTTGGCAACCTGCTGAACCGGGAGTTCGCCGGGTTTCTCGCCCTTCAGGATCCGCCCGACATACTCGCCGACCCGGCGCGAGGCTTCGGCAACGCTGCCGCCGTAGCTCATCAGCCCCCCGGCATGGGTGAACTCGCGATAGGCCGACACCGCGATCACCTTGTTCTGCAGGGCCAGCGTGGCGATCCGGTCGTTTCGGCTGTTGAAGAAGGTGTCCGCTCCGATGATCAGCGCCTTTCCGCCGCGTGCGGACAGTTCGGCGAAGGCTGAATCCAGCCCGGCATCGGAGTTGGCCCTGAGAACCAGCGCCTCGAGTCCAAGCGCGGCGGCCGCCACCGGAACCTCCCGGGACACGAGGTCTGCCAGCAGGGGGTTGGTGGGATTGACGAGCACCCCCACGACCGCCCCGGCGGGAAGCACGTCACGAAGGAGTTCGAGCTGCTTGGGTCCCATCTGGGCACCGAGGGTGGTCCAGCCCGTCAGGTTGCCTCCCGGCCGGCCCAGGGTCTCGACAAGTCCGATGCTGGCCGGATCGACCGCGGTGCGCACGACGATCGGGATGGTGGACGTGGCTTTCCGCGCCTCGATCGCCGACGTGGTGTTGCCGAGCACGACGATGATGGTGACGCCCGAACGGACGAGCTCGGCTGCCAGGCCGGCCAGCCGCTCGTTCCGACCACCCGCCCAGCGGTACTCGATCCGCACGTTGCGGCCTTCAGCGAAGCCCATCTCCCTGAGCCCCGCCGTGAACGCGTCGATCCGCGCCTTCCACTGCTCGGGCGTCTCGCTGCCCAGAAAGCCGATGACGGGAACGCCCTGCGCCTGCGCCGTCGCGCCCGCCGACGCCCAGGCAGCCAGTGCACCTGCAAGAACGTCGCGGCGTCGCATCCGAAGAATTCCTCTATCGCCGCCGGTCATTCCCTCACCTCTCGGCCCGGACCACCACGGCCAGCGTCGCAAGAGCGACGGCGATTGCACGGAGCATGGGTCGCCGCGAGAACGATGGCAGCCTCGCGGTTCCCTTTTGCTGCCTCACCACTCAAAGGATTATTTTGCCAGGGGCCCCAACCGTCAATCGAGGACGTCATCAGCTCGCGCGATCACGGCATTGGGGACCGGAATCTCGAGGCGTCTCGCGGTCTGCAGGTTCAGGACGAGTTCGAACGTCGTGGGACGCTCGACGGGCAGGTCCGCCGGCTTCGCGCCTGCGATGATCCGGGCAATGTGGTAGCTGAGACGCCGATAGGACGAGGACAGGCGGGGACCATAGGTGCACAGGGCCCCGCTCTGGGCGAACACGGCCCAACCGGAGACAACGGGCACCTTCCGCTCCATCGCAAGCCCGATGATGCGGTCGCGATACTGCACGGCGAAGCCGTCGGCGAAGACCGACACGGCATCGACGGGGCTAGACGACATCGACGCGAATGCCTTGTCGAGTTCGTCCAGCGACCGGGTCCTGAACATCGACACGTCCAGCCCCAGAGCCGCGGCCTTGTCCTGCGCAAAGTCGAACTCGATGGCCGCGCCGGGATGCTCCGGGTTGCCGATCAGGGCGATCCTCCGCAGGTCGGGCCGAATGTCCCGCAGGATTTCCAGCCGCTTCCCGTTCATTTCCGCGGCCATGAAGGTGATCCCGGTCATGTTCGCCTTCGGACGGGAGAGGCTCTCCGCAAAGCCGGAGGCGACCGGGTCGCCACTGGTCACGTAGACCAGCGGAACCGGCAGCGCCATCTTCGCGAGGATGCCGACGGCGGCGCCCTGGGCGACGATCAGTTCCACCTGCTGGGCGATCATTTGCTGCACGAGGGTCGGGACGCGCGAGAGATCGTCGTCGCCGAAGCCGTAGACGATGGTGAGGGACTTGCCCTCGACGTGGCCGAACTCCGCGAGACCGCTACGAACCTCGGCGAGGTAGGGTTCGAGGCTCGACCGGCGCTGGGCCGTGATCCAGCCGATCCGGGCGGGGCGGCCTGCTGCTGCGGGCTGCGCAAGAACCGGTCGGGGGACGGCAAGCGCACCGAGGCCCAGCAGAAGATCCCTGCGTCTCATGCTCCTGCCCTCCTTCGTCGGCGTCCAGGCGACCGAAGCGGACGCGTGCAAGATGCGCCATGAACTCCAGCTTAGCGCGGTTGCCGGGGCGAAACGTGCGAAATCGCACGGGAGCCAGACTCGGCCGGGACAGTCCTGCTGCCACCCTTCCCGGGAAAACGCGGGCGGCGTCGGCCTCAGGCAGGTTCCAGCCCTGCCCTCCCGGGCGGAAACGGGCGGAACGCCAGCAGAACCAGCATCGACACCAGCCCCAGCACCCACGACGCGACGTACATGAGGGCATAGCTGGCGAACTGGTCGTAGATCATGCCTCCCAGAAGCGGGCCGGTCGACATGCCGAGGCTGCCCGCCATCGCTGTTGCGCCGATGATCGTCCCCATCATCCGGAGCGGGAAATTCTCGCGGATGATGACCGCGTAGAGCGGCATCGTGCCGGCGTAGATGAACCCCACCACCGCGGCGACGGCGTAGAAGCCGCCGAGCTGGCCGACGAAGGCATAGGACAGGACGCCAAAGGCCTGAGCCAGAAGTCCGGCCGCGAGGACGCGCTGCGCGCCGAAGCGGTCCCCGGCGAGTCCGAAGCCGATCCTCCCGAACATGCCCGCCAGCCCCTCGACGCTGTAGATGGAGACGGCTGCGATCATCGGGATGCCGCACGTGACGGCGTAGCTGACGGTGTGGAAGATCGGCCCCGAATGGGTGGCGCAGCAGAAGAAGTTCGCCATCATGAGGAGGGCGAACTGCGGTGACCGGATCGCTTCGCGCACGCTCATGCCGGCAGCCGGGGCGAGGGCCTCCGTGGTGGCCGTCTCGAGCGCCGGCGGACGACGCACCAGAAGCGCGGCGGGGATCATCAGGCCGGCGGAGAGCCCGGCCAGGACGAGCATCGCGGTGCGCCAGTCGGTCTCTGTCACGAGCCAGGCCGCGAGCGGGGCCATCGTCAGGGGAGCGACTCCCATGCCCGCCGAGACCAGAGAGACGGCAAGGCCGCGCTGGGTCTCGAACCAGCCGGTGACACAGGCCATCATCGGCGGGAAGATCGCCGCCGTCGCCGCGCCCACCAGCAGCCCGAACAGGAGCTGGAACTCGACGAGCGACCCTGCCCGGCTGGCAAGGGCAAGGCTGCCCGCAAGGAGGACGGAGCCGGCGAGGACGACCGGGCCCGGCCCGAACCGGTCCGAGAGACCACCCCATGCCACGCTGCCCGCCGCCATGGCGAGAAAGCCGATGGTCATGGCACTGGAAATGCCCGTCACCGACCAGCCGGTAGCCTCCGACATGGGCCGCAGGAAGACCGGCAGGGAGAACATGGCCCCCATGGCCACGCAGCCCAGCAGCCCTCCTGCGGCCACGATGACCCAGCGATAGGACGGGCCCATGTCATTCTCCAGAAAGGCGGGCGGCACCGCCGCAGCTGGTGTGGGCAGCGGCCATCGCCGTTGCCCTCGCGCGTTCTCTCGTCCGCAGCCGTCAGCTCGGCCGCGCAGCCGTGTTGATCATCCAGGGGATGCCGAACCGGTCGACGCATGAGCCGTAGCCGGGCGACCAGAACGTCTCGCCGAAGGGCATGACGACGCGCCCGCCTTCAGACAGTTGCTCAAACCACCGCTGACATTCCGCCCTGTCATCGCCATGGACGGTGACGTCGAACCCGTTCTTCGGCTTGTCGATCGACTTGGCCCAGCCGACGTCCATGTCGGCGCCCATCAGCGCCTGATCACCCACCTGCAGCCAGCAGTGCATGAGCCACGACTTGTACTTCTCGTCGGTGATCGGCATGTCCGGAGGGCCCTCGGAATACGGGATCGCGGCCGTGATGGTGCCGCCCAGGACCCTCGCATAGAACTCGAAAGCCTCGCGGCACTGTCCCTGGAAACTGAGACTGGTCACGATCTTCATGGTCGTCTCCTCGACGGGGGCTCGGTTGACGTCTTCGATCTTATGTTGATATCAACGTAATCACGACACCGCTGTCAACCCGCTCGATGAACCAACCCCAGGGTCCGACGTTCCAGACCACGCTCCTTGTGCGCGACAGCTGCCTGTGCCTTCACGCGCAGCGAGCGGCGCGCGCCCTCGCGCGCCGGTTCGACCTCGCGATGAAACCGGCGGGCATCACCAGCGGGCAGTTCTCCCTGATGATGTCGCTCAATCGGCCCCAGCCGGCACCGCTCGGAAGTCTCGTCGGGCTCCTGGCCATGGACCGGACGACGATCACGGCCAACCTCAAGCCCCTCCAGAGACGGGGCCTCGTGGCGGTCGAACGCGACCCGCGGGACCGTCGGGCGCGGCTGCTGTCCCTGACGGGTGAAGGCCGCGCTGTCCTGGCGCAGGCGATGCCGATCTGGACGGCCGTTCACGGCGACATCGAGAAGGACCTGTCGGATCCGGATCGGCTGAGGGCTGACCTGATGAGGCTGTCGTCAACCTCGCGGTGAGCCAGCGAAAAGGGGCGGTTGCAAGCGCGCTTCTCGGCGGCGAGAGCTGCGCGAACCCAGCCCGCTGTCCGCGCGAGACGACCATTCGCTACCGATAGAGCGCGTCTGCCTCGAACGCGCGGATGATCACACCCTCCCGCCGGGGGCGCGCCGATTGCAGGGTCCCGAGGATCAACCTTCGATTAAGCCAGTCGAGCGGCCCGGCGGGCGCCGTGACCTCGATCCGGGACATGGCATAGCGCGGGTCTCGTCCCTCTTCGATCAGCACGCGATTGCAGATGTTCAGCACGATGCCGTCGCGCGTCCGGATCTCGTAGATCGCCTCGAGCTGCTTCACGCCATCGGCTCGCAGCAACTGCCGGTCGGCGCCGCCCGGCACGATCTCCCCCGACAGCATCTCGAGCCCGGGCGCGCCCACGACCTCGCCTCCCCTGATCGGCACGATGAACCGGTGGCCGAAGGGCCCCTCCCCGAGGTCCTGCCGGGGCTCGATCTCCGCGACCGCGTGCCACAGCAGCCGGAACTTCAGGTCCGGAGGGGGGATGCTCGCGAAAAGCTCGACGGTGTCGGTCATGGAAAGGCCCGCCCGGTCATCGCCCCCATTTCGGGCAGCGGGTTCAACGGTCGAGCCACTCCTTGATCCGCCCCGCGATGGCGGCCGTCGAGATGCCGTAGCGATCGTGGAGGGTCGGCAGCGCGCCGGCCGCGAGAAACTCGTCCGGGAGCCCGATGTGCCGGAAGGCAGGATGAACACCGGAGCGCAGGAGCAGCCCGGCGACAGCTTCGCCGAGACCGCCCACCACCGTGTGGTTCTCCGCGACCACCACGAGACGGCCCGGCTTCGCCGCCTCCCGCAGGATGGTCTCCGTGTCCAGCGGCTTGATCGTGGGCACGTGAAGCACCGAGACTCCGACCCGATCCGCCTCGAGCACCTTGGCGGCTTCGAGCGCGCGCATCGTCAGGAGGCCCGACGAGATGACGAGAACGTCGCTGCCGTCGCGGATCGTCTTCGCCTTTCCGAGCTCGAAGCGGTAGCCGTACTCGTCGAGAACCACGGGAACCTGCCCGCGCAGCAGCCGCATGTAGACCGGACCGCGATGCGCGGCGATGGCGGGCACCGCCTGCTCGATTTCGACCGCATCGCAGGGGTCGATCACGGTCATGTTCGGCATGGCGCGCATCAGCGCGAGATCCTCGGTCGCCTGGTGGCTGGGGCCGTAGCCGGAGGTCAGGCCGGGAAGCGCGCAGACGATCTTCACGTTGCGGTCTTCCTCCGCGATCGTCTGGTGGATGAAGTCGTAGGCCCGCCGCGAGGCGAACACCGCATAGGTCGTGGCGAAGGGCGTGAAGCCTTCCGCCGCGAGGCCGGAGGCGGCGCCGAACATGACCTGCTCCGCCATGCCCATCTGGTAGAAGCGGTCCGGATAGGCGGCCGCGAAAACGTGGAGGTCGGTGTACTTGCCGAGGTCGGCCGTCATGCCGACGATGTCGGGCCGGGACCTGGCCACCTCGACGAGCGCGTGGCCGAACGGCGCCGGCCTCGTCTTCTGCCCCTCCGCCGCGATCGAGGCGATCATGGCGGAGGTCGTGAGACGCGGCTTGCCCGAGGGAGGCGTGGCGGGGGACGTCATGCGAGCCTCCCTTCGTCGAGGGCGGCGAGCGCCAGCGCCCATTCATGGGCCTCCACGCGGATGAAGTGGTTCTTCTCTCGGGCCTCGAGGAAAGGCACGCCCTTGCCCATCAGGGTGTCGGCGATGATCATCCGCGGCCGCGGCTCGGGATGCTCCCTGGCCGCGTCGAAGGCCGCCACCACGGCGTCGAGGTCGTTGCCGTCGATCCGCTGGACGAACCAGCCGAAGGCCTCGAGCTTGGCGACGAGAGGCTCGAAGCCCATCACCTTCGTCGACGGACCGTCCGCCTGCTGGTTGTTGATGTCGACGATGGCGATCAGGTTGTCGAGCCCGTAGTGCGCGGCGGCCATGATGGCCTCCCACACCGACCCCTCGTCGAGCTCGCCGTCCGAAAAGAGCGTGTAGACGCGGCTGTCCGACTTCTTGCGCTTGAGGCCGAGCGCCATGCCGACGGCGATGCTGAGCCCGAGGCCCAGCGAGCCGCCTGACATCTCCATGCCCGGCGTGTAGGAGGCCATGCCCGACATGGGGAGGCGGCTCTCGTCGCTGCCGTAGGTCTCGAGTTCCTCGGCGGGGATGACGCCGGCCTCGATCAGCGCGGCATAGAGCGCGATGGCGTAGTGGCCGTTCGACAGGAGGAAGCGGTCGCGGCCCTCCCATGACGGGTCGTCGGGCCGGTACCGCATCGCGTGGAAGTAGGCGACGGCCAGGACGTCGGCGATGTCGAGCGCCTGGGCGATGTAGCCCTGGCCCTGCACCTCGCCCATCCGGACCGCATTGCGCCGGATGCGCCAGGCGCGATCGGCGAGTTCCTTGTTGTGGCCCTGGGACGGCGTCACGGGATGCTCCCTTGATCGGCTGGAGGAGTGGCCTCGGGCTCAGTGGATGAGCATGCCGCCGTTCACGTCGATCACCGCACCGGTGACGTACGACGAAAGATCGGAGGCGAGGAACAGGTAGATGTTGGCCACGTCCCTGGCATCGCCGAGCCGACCGAGCGGGATGCCCTTGATGATCTCGGCCTTCATCTCGGGGGTCAGCTTGTCGCCCGTGATGTCGGTCTGGATCAGGCCCGGCGTGACGCAGTTCACGCGGATGCCGTCCGGGCCGAGCTCGCGCGCCATGGCCTTGGCGAGGCCCAGGACCCCGGCCTTGGCCGCCGAGTAGTGCGGGCCGCCGAAGATGCCGCCTCCGCGTTGCGCCGAGACCGACGACATGCAGGCGATCGAGCCCTGCCGCCGCTCCCGCATGTGCGGGATGAGGGCCTGGCTGAGATACAGCACGCCGGTCATGTTCACGTCGACGATCCGCTGCCAGTCCGCGGTGGTGATGTCCATCGTCTTCACCGGCTGCGTGATCCCGGCGTTGTTGATCAGGATGTCGACCTTGCCGAAGGTGCCGATCGCGACGTCCGCCGCGCGACGGCATGCGGTCGCGTCGGTCACGTTGCAGGCAATTCCGATATGCCCCGCGCCGATGGAGTCCGCCGCAGCCTGGGCCGCGCCAGCATCGAGATCCAGGATCGCAACGCGAGCCCCGTGCTCCGCGAACAGGCGGGCGGTCGCGAGGCCGATTCCCCGCGCGCTCGCTGCGCCCGAGATCACTGCGGTCTTGCCTCTGAGCAGCATCCTGTCCTCCCAATCTTCTCGATTTTCCCACCCATGACCCATGCCGTGTCCGCAGACAAGAGCGTGTCTCGGCTCAGGCGGGGCGGTGGACAGGACGCACCGCGGCGCGCCGCGCAAAGCACGCCTGCTGCCGCGATCGGCGCCGGACGGCCACGGGAGCGACGAAAGAAGACAGGGATGCCGCGCTCACCCGCTCGGAAGTCGGGGAAAGATCACGCGCGGTCATGACGACATGAACGTGCCCCGACCGGGCACGTCCATGTGGCAGCGGAAAAGTTTAGGCCGGAAGGACGATGACCTTCGTCTTCACGGGCGTCCGCTCATACAGGTCCATCATGTCCTGCGTCAGCAGGCCTGTGCAGCCGCTCGTCAGGTTGGTTCCGATCGTCTCGGGATCGATCGTGCTGTAGATCGTGTAGAGCGTGTAGACGTTGTTCTGGTAGAGATACAGCGTGCGGGCACCGAGCGGGTTGTCCAGGCCGGGCGGCATGCCGCCGGCATACTTCGCCGCCTCGGGCTGGCGCTTGATCATCTCCTTCGGCGGCGTCCAGATCGGCCATTCCGCCTTGCGCCCGACATAGGCGGTGCCGCTCCACAGGAACCCCTGGCGGCCGACATTGGCACCGTAGCGTGTGGCATTGCCCTCGCCCTCGATGCGGTAGACGTAGTAGTTGCTCGGGTCGACGATGATCGTCCCGGGCGCCTCGGCCGTATCGTAGCGGACGGTGCGACGGTAGTACTTCGGGTCCACCTTCGTCACGTCGACGGCCGGGACCGGAAACCTCTCGTTGGGGAGGGCCGCATACATCCTTTCGGCCTCGGCGCGGCTGACGCCGTCCTGCGTGACGCAGCCCGCCAGTCCCAGCGCACCGATGCTCGTGGCGGCTCCCATCAGGAAGGACCGGCGATCGAGGGACCCGCCCCCGGCGCCGCGTGCGGCGATCGTGTTCGTCTCGCCGGCTGCGGCCGTTCCACGGTTCATCGTCATGACCCTGAAGTCCCCCGTCTGTACTGACAACCGGAGCAGTCTCCGGGAGCAATTGTCTGGATTTCCTTACTGCCGGCACCGCGCCGTTGGCAAGCGCGGGTCCCGACAATCATCCCGGACCCATCCGGTCGACACGAACCGCGGATGTCGAAACCGGATTGACGCCTATAACGTTAAAGCGCAGGATGACGGCCGTCACAGGGGCGCGCCATGCCGCAGGTTCCCTCTCGGTCACGACTGCGCTCCGCAGGACTGGAACTGCGGACACCGGCGTGTCTGGCCGTCCATGCAGGATCGGCCGGGCGGCCCGCCCAACGCCACGTCGCGGCGGCGAGGTAGAGCCGATGCGCGTGCGGGCCATCGAAACCATCCGCACCGCCGCGCACGACAACCTGCTCTGGGTTCATGTCGAGACTGACGACGGCCTCAAGGGGCTCGGCGAGACGTTCTTTGCGCCAGTGGCCGTCGAGGCCTTCATCCACGAGACAGTGGCGCCCCAGATGCTGGGCGGTGACGCAAGCCGGATCGAGTCCTGGCACCGCACCCTGATGCGCTATCCGGTCGGCTACGCGTCGTCGGGCGTCGAGGTCCGCGCGGCGTCCGCGATCGACGTCGCACTCTGGGACCTGATGGGACGCGCGACGGGCCTGCCGCTGTGGCGGCTGACCGGCGGTCTCGTCCGCGACGGGATCCGTGTCTACAACACCTGCGCCGGCCCGCATTACGCCACGAAGGCCCGCGGCGAGGTCAGGCGCTGGTTCGGGATCGACCACGACGCGGTCGAGGATCTCGATGACCTCAAGGGCTTCATGACGGATCCCGTCGGCCTCGCGCGCTCGCTGCTGGCCGAAGGCATCACGGGGATGAAGATCTGGCCCTTCGACTTCGCGGCCTTCGCCAATGGCGGGCGCGGAATCACAGCCGCCCAGATCGAGGAGGGTGTCCGGCCGTTCCGGCTGATCCGCGAGGCGTGCGGGCCGGCCATGGACCTCATGGTCGAGCTCCACAGCCTGTGGGACCTGGAGAGCGCGCGGCGCATCATCGCCGCTCTTGAGCCCTACGCACCGGCGTGGATCGAGGACCCCGTCCGCATGGACGACGTGGAGGGGCTGGCGGCGCTGTCAGCCTTCACCCGCCTGCCCATCTACGGCTCCGAGACGACCGCGACGAAGGAGGCCTTCCGGCACCTCCTAGAACGGCGTGCGGTCTCGATCGTCTCCTTCGACGTCGGATGGTCCGGGGGGATCACCGAGGCGCGCAAGATCGCAGCGCTGGCAGACGCTTGGCAGGTGCCGATCGCGCCTCACGACTGCACGGGTCCCGTCGGCTACGTGGCCGGATCCTGCATCGCCCTGACGAGCCCGAACGCGCTGATCCAGGAGACGGTTCGCGCCTACACGCGGGGCTGGTACGCGGCCATCGCGACGGCCTTGCCGCCGATCGAGAACGGCGTCCTCCGGCCCCTGCCCGGCCCTGGCCTCGGCTTCGACCTCACGCCTGCCTTCCTTGCCGATCCGGGCACGACCCGGCGCCGCTCCGAACTGCCCTGAACCGGGAGATCAACATGGCCCAGCGCAGCCTCGCCGACATCCGCTCCACGCTGTTCACGGCCGTTCTGTCCGATTGCCTCGACCAAGTCGGCGTCATGGACCAGGCCCTGCCATCCGCCGTGAGGCCGCTCGACGAGACGCTCGTCATGGTCGGCCGCGCGCGCACCGCAGCCTTCATGGAGGTCTACCACGTCCCGGAGGGCTCGAACCCGTACGAGCTCGAGATCGCCCTCATCGACAGCCTCAAGACCGACGAGATCCCGGTCTTCGCCTGCTCGAATCCGGCTCGCATCGCGCCCTGGGGCGAGCTGCTGAGCACGGCATCTCGCGTGCGTGGCGCGGCAGGCGCGCTGATGGACGGCTGCGTGCGAGACATCAAGGCGATCCGCGAGATGAAGTTCCCGGTTTTCCACCAGGGCATCGCGCCGCTCGATTCCAAGGGGCGCGGCAAGATCATGGCCCTCGACGTGCCCATCCAGTGCGGGGGCGTGAAGGTCTCGCCCGGCGACCTCGTCTTCGGCGATGCCGATGGCGTCGTCGTGGTGCCGAAGGCCGTCGAGGAGGCGGTGCTCGACCTCGCCTTCCACAAGGTCACCGGGGAGCGCAACACGCTGCGCGACCTGCAGCGCGGCGACAAGCTCGCCGACGTTTTCGCCCGCTACGGCATCCTCTGAACGCCCGGAGTTCCCGATGATCGTCGACTGCCACGTCAACATCTACGACGACGACCAGATGCTGCCGCTCTATGCGGAGCTGGCGCGCCGCGCCCGCCCCGGCGGCTTCCCGCTCAAGAGCAACTGCGAGGATGTCTTCGCCGCGATGCAGGACGTCGACAAGGCGATCATCTTCTCGCTGCGCTACAAGGACTCGATCGGCATCGACGGCGACGACGAGGTCACGGCGCGCGCCGTGGCCAAGCACCCCGACAAGTTCATCGGCTTCGCCTGCATCGACCCGCGCATGCCCGACTGCATGGACCTCCTTGTCCACGCCATCGAGGACCTGAAGCTGAAGGGCGTGAAGTTCGGGCCGATCTACAACGGCGTGTCGCTGCTCGATCCGCGACTGGAGCCCGTCTACGCCTACCTGCAGAAGAACAACCTGCCGCTGACGATGCACATGGGCACGACCTACGGGACGAACGCCCCGATCCATTGCGGCCGGCCACTGGACGTCGACACCATCGCCCACCGCTACCCGGACCTGAAGATGATCATGGCCCACATGGGCCACCCCTGGTACGAGGAATGCATCGTCGTCGCCCGCAAGAACCCCAACGTCTACTGCGAGGTATCGGCGCTCTACTATCGCCCGTGGCAGTACTACAACATCCTGATCTGCGCCCAGGAATACCTCATCACCGAGTGGAACAAGATCTTCTTCGGAACGGACTTCCCCTTCACCTCCGTGAAGGACTCCATCGAGGGGCTGCGCACCATCAACCGCCAGGTCGAGGGCACCGCCCTGCCCCGCGTTGCCGAGACCACGATCGAGCGGATCATCCATTCGAACCCGCTCGAACACTGGTGGCACGGCGGCTATCCGGGCTGAGGAGCACGCCATGGCCGGCAAGGACGACGACGACAAGAAACCGCGCTCCAGCGAGTGGTTCGCGCGGCAGGATTCGTATGGGTTCATCTACCGCTCGTGGTTGAAGAACCAGGGTCACGCCGCCCGCATGTTCGACGGGCGCCCGGTGATCGGCATCTGCAACACGTGGTCGGACCTCACGCCGTGCAACGGCCACCTGCGTGGCCTTGCCGAGCACGTGAAGCGGGGGATCTATGAGGCTGGCGGCTTCCCGCTGGAGTTCCCCGTCACCTCGCTCGGCGAACCGGTGATGCGGCCGACGACCATGCTCTTCCGCAACCTTGCGAGCATGGACGTCGAGGCCTCCATCCGCGCCAATCCGATGGACGGCGTCGTGCTGCTCGTCGGCTGCGACAAGACCACGCCGGCCTGCCTGATGGGCGCCGCCAGCGTCGGCCTGCCCACCATCGCCGTCTCCGGCGGCCCGATGCTTTCGGGACGCTGGGAGGGCCGGCAGATCGGCTCGGGCACGGACGTGATCCGCTTCAAGGAGGCGGTGCGGGCCGGGACCATGTCTGTCGAGCAGTTCATGGCCGCGGAAGCGGCGATGTCGCGCAGCGCGGGCTCGTGCATGACGATGGGCACCGCGTCGACGATGGCGAGTCTCTGCGAGGGGCTGGGCGTCTCGCTTCCTGACAACGGCGCCATTCCGGCCGTCGACAGCCGCCGGCAGGCGCTGTCGTTCGAATCCGGCCGCCGCATCGTGGAAATGGTGCGCGAGGGCCTGACGCTGCCGAAGGTGCTCACCCGCGACGCGTTCAAGAACGCCATCGTCCTCAACGCCGCGCTCGGCGGCTCCACCAACGCGGTGGTGCACCTGCTGGCGCTGGCCGGCCGCCTCGGCGTTCCCCTCGACCTCGACGACTGGGACCGATGGGGCCGCGACGTCCCGTGCCTCGTCAACCTGATGCCGTCGGGCGAGTACCTGATGGAGGACTTCTACTATGCGGGAGGCGTGCCGGCGGTCCTCAACGAGCTGAGGTCGCGTCTCGCCGCGGACCAGGTCACGGTGACGGGCCGCCCGATCGGCGCGGTCAACGCGGACGCGAAGATCCACGACGCGCGCGTCATCCGCACCCTCGCCGAGCCGTTCAAGGCGCTGGGGGGCATCGCCGTCCTGCGCGGCAACCTCGCCCCCGACGGCGCGGTCCTCAAGCCGTCCGCCGCCTCGCCGAGGCTGATGCAGCATCGCGGCAAGGCGGTCGT
The DNA here is from genome assembly GCF_054612375.1 of Alsobacter sp. R-9. Classification (NCBI taxonomy): domain Bacteria; kingdom Pseudomonadati; phylum Pseudomonadota; class Alphaproteobacteria; order Hyphomicrobiales; family Alsobacteraceae; genus Alsobacter; species Alsobacter sp. R-9. The sequence continues at coordinate 114,570 of NZ_JBTSWJ010000006.1, forward strand.
GTTCAAGGGTCCGGACGACCTGAAGAAGCGCATCGACGATCCGGACCTGCCGGTCGACGCCGACAGCATCCTCGTCCTGCAGTTCTGCGGCCCCAGGGGCTACCCGGGCATGGCGGAGATCGGCAACCTTCCGATCCCGCCGAAGCTGCTGCGGCAGGGCGTCACCGACATGGTGCGGATCTCCGACGCCCGCATGAGCGGCACGGCCTACGGGACGGTCGTCCTCCACGTGGCGCCCGAGGCGGCGGCGGGCGGACCTTTGGCGCTCGTGCGCGACGGCGACTGGATCGAGCTCGACGTACCCGGGCGGCGGCTGCACCTCGACGTGCCCGAGGAGGAACTGGCCCGTCGCCGCGAAGCCCTCGCGCCTTTCGTCTCGCCGTACCAGCGCGGCTGGGAGAAACTCTACGTCGAGCACGTCATGCAGGCGGACAAGGGGGTCGACCTCGATTTCCTGGTCGGTTCGAGCGGCCCCTACGTCGACAGGACGTCCCACTGATGACCGCGCGCCGCGCCCCTCCCTCGGAGGAGATGCGCGGCCGCGCCACCCTCCGCGACGTCGCGGCGCTCGCGGGCACGACGCCCATGACGGTGTCGAACGTCGTCAACGGCCGCGCCGGCCAGGTCGGACGCGAGGTGGCGGAGCGGGTGCGGAAGGCCTGCGAGAGCCTCGGCTACAGGCCCCATGCCAACGCCAGGCGCCTGCGCACGAACCGGCGCCAGGTGATCGGCGTCGTCATCGTCGATCCGTCCCCCTCCTACGTCTCGGATCCCCTCACGGCCGCGATGCTGGCCGGCCTCACCGCGAGCCTCGGCCGGGAGGGCTACAGCACCATGCTGCACGGCGTGGCGCCCGGCGAGCTCGACGAGGCGCCGATGCTGCGCCACATCGAGAGCGACGGCATCTGCCTGATGCTCTCGGGCGATCCCGCGCGCCGCCGGGCGATGATCGAGCGCGTGCAGGCCCTCGGACAGCCCGTGGTCCTGCTGCAGGAGGAGGCCCCGGCCGACCTCGCGGACGTGGCGAGCATCCTTCAGGATGACCGCGGCGGTGCCGCCGAACTGGCCCGCCACCTGTTCGACCGCCCGGCCCGCCACGCGGTGATGCTGGTGCCGACGCAGCGCTGGCCGGCGATGGAACGGCGCGAAGCAGGAATCCGCGAGGTGCTCCGGCGGATCGCCCCCGCGCCGGCCTTCCATCTCCTGCGTTGCGGGGACGAGGGCTTCGAATCCACGCAGGCCGCTCTCTCCGCCCATGTCGCGCGTCACGGCGTCCCGGACGTCGTCATCGGCGGCAACGACCAGATGGCGATCGCCGGGATGAAGCTTCTCGCCGAGCGAGGCCTCGCGATCCCACGGGACGTCCGTGTCACCGGCTTCAACGGCCTCGACTTCTGGCGCTACGCGTCACCCGAGCTCACGACCGTCTTCTCGCCGGCCTACGCCATCGGCGAGGTCGCGGCCGAGGCCATGCTCGGCCGGCTCCGCGAAGGCGCCTTCGATTTCCGCCGGCGCGTCCTGCCGGTGCGCTTCGCCGCGCACGGCTCGACGCTCGCGGACTGGAAACCCGCTCCTGCAGGTCAGGGCGGCACGGACCGGGCGGCAGCGCCCGCAACGATTTCGCGAGGAAGGGGAGAAGCACGATGAACACGATCAGGACCTACGCCACGCGGGCCGTCCTCGGCGGCCTCGCGGCGACCCTCATGGCCGGAACCGCCATGGCCCAGGCAAGCCAGTGCGGACGCAAGGGCGGCGACCTCGTCTTCGCGCTCGAGGCGCGGGTGCCGGGGCTCGACCAGCACGCCTCGAACTCGTCGGCGACCCGCAACGTCGCCATGAACATGTTCGAGACGCTGGTGACCCGCGACGAGAACATGAACCCGGTGCTCGAGCTGGCGGAGAGCATGGACCAGAGCGCCGACGGCCTGACCTACACGTTCAAGCTGCGCCAGGGCATCACCTTCCACAACGGCAAGACGATGACCTCGGCCGACGTCGCCGCCTCATTCCAGCGCTATGCGAAGATCGGCGTCGATCGCTCGATCCTCGAGCCGGTCGACAAGTGGGAGACGCCCGACGCGTCGACCTTCGTGCTGAAGCTGAAGGAAGCGCGGCCGACCTTCATCGAGCAGCTCTCCGCCTTCACGGTGCCCGTGGTGATCATCCCGGCGGAGAACGCGGACGCCGCGGCGCAGCAGCTCCCCATCGTCGGAACCGGCCCCTTCCAGCTCGAGGAGTTCAAGGCCGACAGCCACGTGAAGCTGAAGCGCTTCGCCAGCTACAAGCCCGACACCCGGCACAAGGCCATCAGCGGGTTCGGCGGCAACAAGGAGGCCTGCGTCGACACGGTCACCTTCCGCATGATGACGGAGCCGGCCGCGCGGACGGCGGCGCTCGAGGTCGGCGAGATCCAGGGGGTCGAGGACGTGCCCGTCGCCTCGCAGAAGCGGCTTGCCGGCAACAAGGACATCAAGCTGTCGCGCCTCGAGATGTTCACGATGAACGTGGCCTACCCGAACGCGTCGGCGCCCCCCACGGACAACCCGAAGGTGCGGCAGGCGATCCTCGCCGCCATGGATTTCGAGGAGATCATGGAGGCCGCCAGCGAGGGGCAGTACAAGCTCAACAAGGGCTTCCAGTTCCCCGGCATGAACTACTACAGCGAGGCCGGCTCCGAGAACCTGAACCAGAAGAACAAGGACAAGGCGAAGAAGCTGCTCGCGGAGGCGGGGTACAAGGGCGAGAAGGTCGTCCTCATGACCAACCGCGAGTTCCCGTACATGTACAACACGTCGCTGGTCATGGCCGAGCAGCTCAAGGCCGCTGGCATCAACGCCGAGCTTCTCGTGCTGGACTGGCCGGCCGCGCTCCAGAAGAGCATCAAGGAGACGGAGGGCTGGAACTTCTTCTACACGGGCTGGATCACCGTCATCGCGCTCGGCGGGCCGCAGACGATGCGCCAGCTCGCGGCACCGTCCTTCGTGTGGAAGCCGAAGGAGCCGGACGCCGACTTCCAGGCCGCGTTCCAGGCGCTGTCGTCCGGCAAGACGCTCGACGAGCGCAAGGCGGCCTTCGCCAAGGCGCAGGCTCGGGCGCTCGACCAGGTGATGGCCATCCCCTTCGGCGCCATGCCGAAGACGCAGGCGGTGCGCGCGAACGTCGAGGGCTTCAAGGCCTACTACATCCCGCGCATGTCCGGTGTCTGGCTGAAGGGCTGATCCGGAACCGGGCGCGCCGGCCTCGCCGGCGCGCATCCGCCCGGGGCGACATCCATGGCCCGCTACGCGCTCAAGCGCCTGCTCCAGATGATCCCGCTGCTGCTGCTCGTCAGCCTGCTCAGCTTCGGGCTCATCAAGCTCGTGCCGGGCGACCCGGCGGTGGTGATAGGCGGCTCCAACGCGACGCCGGCGGAGATCGAGGCGATCCGGCGCAACCTCGGTCTCGACCGGCCGCTGTGGGAGCAGCTGGCATCGTTCTACGCCAACCTCGCGCGCGGCGATCTCGGCCGCTCGCTGCTGCTCGGACAGCCCGTCACGGAGGCGCTCGTGGAGCGCGCACCCGTGACGTTCTGGATCTCCCTTCTGTCGCTCGTGCTGACCGTCGTCCTCGGCCTCGCCACCGGCATCGTGGCAGCACTGCGTCACAACACCTGGGTCGACCAGGCGGTGTCGATCTTCGCGCTCATCGGCGTGTCGCTGCCGAACTTCTGGCTCGGCCTCATGATGATCGTGCTGTTCTCGGTCTGGCTCGGATGGTTGCCGACCGGCGGCTACGTCGCGCCCTCGGCCGATCCGGTCGGGTTCCTGCGGACCGCAGCGATGCCGGCGCTCTCGCTCGCCTTCCTGCAGATCGGGCTTCTCACCCGCATCACCCGCTCGACGATGCTCGACGTGCTGGGGCAGGACTACATCCGCACGGCCCGCGCCAAGGGCCTCCCGGAGACACGCGTCGTCCTCAAGCACGCGCTGGCCAATGTGATGATCCCGGTCGTCACCGTCATCGGCCTCATCCTCTCGGTGCTGATCTCAGGGTCCGTCATCGTCGAGACCATCTTCAGCGTTCCGGGGATCGGCTCCCTGCTCGGGAACGCGATCCTGCGGCGCGACTACCCGATGATCCAGGGCGGCCTGCTGTTCGTCGCCACCGCCCTGATGCTGCTCAATCTCGTCGTCGACCTGCTCTACGGCGTCTTCGACCCGCGGGTGCGCGTCGATGGCCGCGGCTGAGGTCAACGCCGTCAGGCCGGGCCTGCTGGCGCGGTTCCGCCCCGGTCGCACCACGCGCCGGCTCCTGCGCAACAGGGCCTTCATGACCGGGGCGATCCTCTTCGGCGCCGTGGCCCTCGCGGCCATCCTCGCGCCGTGGATCTCGCCGTCCGACCCCAACAGGATGGCCGTGCGGTTCAGGTTCCGGGAACCTTCCTGGGACTTTCCGTTCGGCACCGACAACCTCGGCCGCAACATGGTGAGCCGCGTCCTGTGGGGCGGCAGGCTGAGCCTCGAGATCGGCTTCTGGGTGGTGATGCTGAACGCCGTCTTCGGCGTCCTGCTCGGTGCCGCAGCCGGCTATTTCCGAAGGCTGGACGGCCCGCTGATGCGGCTCTCCGACGCGCTGATGGCGTTCCCGTCGGTGCTGCTCGCCATCGGCATCGCCGCAGCGCTCGGCCCGTCCGTGACGACCGTCGTGATCGCCCTGGCGGTGGTCTACATCCCGCGCACGGCGCGCGTCCTGCGCGCCTCCGTTCTCGTCGTCCGGGAGCTCGACTACGTGCAGGCGGCCCGCGCCTGCGGGGCGGGAGACGCCCGCATCCTGCTGCGCCACGTGCTGCCGAACTGCATGCCGCCGCTGATCGTGCAGCTGAGCTTCGTGTTCGCCTACGCGGTGCTGTCGGAGGCGGTGCTGAGCTTCCTCGGGCTCGGGGCCCCGCCGACGGTCCCGAGCTGGGGCATCCTGATCGCCGAGGGCCGCGGCTACATCCGCGAGGCGGCGTGGCTCACCGCGGCCCCGGGACTGGCGATCGGCGTCACGGTGCTCGGCCTGAACCTCCTCGGCGACGGCCTGCGCGACGTGCTTGACCCCCGGCTCAAGGTCGACGCGCGATGAGCGAACCGCTGCTCAGCGTACGCAACCTCGGCGTCGTCTTCCGCTCGGACGAGGGACAGGTCACGGCCGTCGACGACGTCTCCTTCGACATCGCCCCCGGGGAGGTCCTCGGGCTCGTCGGCGAGTCCGGCTCGGGCAAGAGCGTCACGGCGCTGGCCGTCATGGGCCTGCTCCCGAAAACCGGGGCGAAGGTGACCTCGGGAACGATCACGTTCGCAGGCGAGAACCTTCTCGCCCTGCCGGAGCGCCGGATGCGCGCCATCCGGGGCCGGCGCATCGGCATGATCTTCCAGGAACCGATGACGTCGCTGAACCCTGTCTTCCCGGTGGGAGACCAGATCATCGAGACCATCGTCCACCACGAAGGGCTGGGACGCGCCGCCGCGCGCGAGCGGGCCGTCGACATGCTGGCCCGCGTCGGCATCCCCTCGCCCCGGCGACGCCTCGACGACTACCCCCACCAGATGTCCGGTGGAATGCGGCAGCGCGTGATGATCGCCATGGCGCTGGCCTGCTCGCCACAGTTGCTGCTCGCCGACGAGCCGACGACCGCGCTCGACGTCACCATCCAGGCCCAATTGCTCGACCTGCTGCGCGACCTGCAGTCGGAGCTGGGCATGGCGGTCCTCGTAATCACCCACAACATGGGCGTGATCGCCGAGTTCGCGGACCGCGTCTGCGTCCTCTATGCGGGCCGTGTCGCCGAGGCCGCAGGCGTCGAAGCGATCTTCGACGCGCCGTCGCATCCCTACACGCGCGGCTTGCTGGCTTCGACGCCCGACATCACGCAGGACGCGCCGCGGCTGCGCACGATCCCCGGCACGCTGCCCGCGCCCGGGTCGCTTCCCCCCGGTTGCCGCTTCGCGCCGCGCTGCGACTGGCGAATTGCCTCCTGCGACGAGGGGCGGCCACCGTTGACGCGCGTCGGCACGGGCCACGATGCGGCATGCCTCAGGACGGACGCCGTTCGCGCGGCGGCGCCAACGGGGGACGGCGCCTGATGAACGCGGACGCGCCCCTGCTGCAGGTCGAGGGCCTCGGCAAGCATTTTCCCATCCGGGAAGGCCTCCTCGTCGAGCGGGAGGTGGCACGGGTGAAGGCCGTCGACGACGTGTCCTTCACCGTCGGCCGGCGCGAGACGCTGGGGCTCGTCGGCGAGTCGGGCTGCGGCAAGTCGACGACAGGCCGGCTCATTCTTCGCCTCATCGAGCCCTCCGCGGGCCGCGTGCTGTTCGACGGGGAAGACCTTCTGGCCCTCTCACCCGAGCGGATGCGCACGATGCGCAGCGCCATGCAGATCGTCTTCCAGGATCCCTACGGCGCCCTCGACCCGCGCATGACGGTGGAGGACATCATCCTGGAGCCGCTGGTCGTGCAGGGGGGCCGGAGCAGGGCCGATCTCGCGCGCGAAGCGCGGCGACTGCTCGATCTCGTGGGCCTGCCAGCGACGCATGTCTCGCGCTACCCGCACGAGTTCTCGGGCGGCCAGCGCCAGCGCATCGGCATCGCCCGCGCCATTGCGCCGAAGCCGCGGTTCGTCGTCTGCGACGAGGCGGTCTCCGCGCTCGACGTGTCCGTGCAGGCCCAGATCATCAACCTGCTGCAGGACCTCCAGCAGGAGCTCGGTCTCTCCTACCTCTTCATCGCCCACGACCTCGCGGTCGTCCGGCACATCAGCGACCGGGTGGCGGTGATGTATCTCGGCCGCCTGGTCGAGGTCGCTGCCAAGCCGGAACTCTACCGCGATCCGCGCCACCCCTACACCCAGGCGCTGCTCGACTCGGTGCCCGCCTCCCACCCCCGGCACAGGCGCAGGCGCGAGAGGCTGAGCGGGGAGATCCCTACCCCACTCGACCCGCCGCCCGGCTGCCACTTCCATCGTCGCTGTCCGCTGGCGCAGCCGATCTGTTCCGCCGAGGTGCCGCCGCTGCGGGAGATCCTCCCGGGTCATGCCGTTGCGTGCCACTTCGCGGAGAACACCGGCCGGCTAGGGCCGAACCCGACCTGACCCCGCCACCAGAGGAGACGCGACATGCGCATCACCGCCGTCGAACCAATCCTGCTCAAGGGCGCGGAGAGCTACGGCTCGACGGCGACGGGCGCGGAGGCCACCGACAACGGCGACTGGCAGTTGCTGGTCCGCGTGGCGACGGACGAGGGGCTCGAGGGCTGGGCCGACGTGGAGACGCTGGCCCCGCCCGCCGTGGCCATCATCGCCGGCCCGGGCATGGCCGTGATGGGGTTCAAGTCCCTCTCCGAGTTGCTCGTCGGCGAAAACCCTCTGGACGTCGAGAGGCTGTGGCACCGGCTTTACGTCGGCAGCGCCTACTACGGGCGGCGCGGGATCGCGATGCAGTGCATCTCGGCGATCGACAACTGCCTGTGGTCCATCCGCTCGCAGGCCGCGGGGATGCCGCTGGCGACGCTCCTAGGCGGGCGCCGCCGCGACCGGATCACCGCCTACGCGTCGACCCTGTTCCGCGACACGCCGGAGGGCATGGCCGCAGCGGCACGGGCCTACGTGGACCTCGGCTTCCGGGCCGTGAAGTTTGGCTGGGGCGTCTTCGGCGAGGATCCGGGCCGCGACCGTGAACTCGTCGCCGCCGCACGGGAGGCGCTGGGGCCGGACCGGCACCTGCTCGTCGATCCCGGCTGGTATCCGGTGGGCTGGTCCAAGCCCGGGCCCATGCGCTCTCGCCGCGAGGCCATCGCCCTGTGCCAGTGGCTGGCGGACTACCGCGTCGGTTGGGTGGAGGACTTCATCCACCCGGATCGGTTCGACGAGTACGCCGCCGTGCGCGCGGAAAGCCCCGTGCCCGTCGCTGCCGGCGAGCAGGTCGCCACCGTGTGGGACTTCGAGCGCTTCATCGGCGCCGGCTGCGTCGACGTCATCCAGCCCGACCTGTCGCGCTGCGGCGGCCTCACCGTGGCGCGCCGCGTCGCGCAGATGGCGGAGGAGGCGGGGATCGACCTCGTCCCGCATTCGTGGCTCACGCATCTTCTGACGGGCTACAGCCTCCAGTTGATCGCCACCCTGCCCCGTGCCCGGTTCGTCGAATTCAACGTCAGCCAGAGCGCCCTGACGCGCGGCGTCACCCGCGGCGCGCCCTTCCGGCTCGAGGAAGACGGCACCGTGCTGATCCCGGACGCGCCCGGAGCCGGCGTCGAGATCGATACCGACTTCGTGCGCTCCCACCGCGTCAACTGAGGAGGCGTCATGCCCGCCGAACGCCGCATCGTCCGCCCATCCGGCCTCGACCTCGAGAGCCCCGGCCGGCGCGACTACCACGTCGCTCTGGAACACGATTCGATCTGGGGCGACCACCTGATCCCCCTCACGGTCTTCGTCGGCCCGGAGGCGCGCCCGGGACAGGGGCTCGTGGCCTTCGGATCCAACCACGGCAACGAGTACGAAGGGCCGATCGCGCTCCGGCATCTGACGGACACGATCGCCCTGCCCGACGTCCGCGGCCGGATCATCCTCGTGCCGGTCCTCAACCCCGCGGCGTTCCGCGCCGGCACGCGGGACTCCACGCTCGACGACCGCGTCAATCTCAACCGCGCCTTCGTGCGCGACGCCGGGAGGACCCCGGCCCTTGCCGGCATCACGCACCGCATCGCCGACTTCGTGCGAACCTTCATCTGGCCGCACGTCCACGTCGTCATCGACCTGCATTCCGGCGGGCAGGTGGCGCGGTTCGCTCCGTCCGCGAGCTTCCATCCCATCGACGATCCGGTGCAGGGAAAGCTGATCGAGGAGACGGCGCGCTGGTTCGGCACGCCGCTCGTCATCACCTACCAGAACGAGACGCCGGGCCTGCTGCCCAGCGAGGCGGAACGGCTGGGCAAGATCACCGTCGGGACGGAACTCGGCCACGGCGGCGCCGTGAGCCACGAGGGCGTCCGCTACGGCCGCCAGGGCGTCCTGGCCGCCGCAATCCGTCACGGGCAGCTCACCGGCGACATCCAGCCTATCGCGCACCACGCCGCGGGGACGCAGATCAAGGCCTCGATGGTCGACCGCGACTGCTTCACGGTCGCACCCTTCGCTGGGCACTACGAACCGCTGATGGCCTGCGGCACGATGGTGAGGGCGGGCGAGCCTGTCGGCCTTCTGCACGACTTCGAGCGGTTGGACCTGCCCCCGTGGAAGGCGCGCGCAGGCGTCGACGGCGTGGTCATCGCGCAGGCCTGGGCGGCCCCCGTGCTGCAGGGGCAGCACATCGTCGTCACGGGGCGCGTGACGGCCTGAGCGTCCGGGACGGGAGCAGCCGTCAGCGACCGCCCTCTGCGTCGCCCGCCATCCGGCGCATGTCGAGGCTGTCGAGATTGACGCAGCTGCGCAGCTTGCCGTCCTCGAAGAAGTCGAAGATCGCCTGCGCCGACAGCCGGCGCATGTCGGACAGGCTCTCGGGAGTGAAGAAGGCTGCGTGCGGGGTGATGATCAGCCGCCCTTCGAGCCACGGCTCCTGCCGCGTCCACGCCGCGATCAGCGGATGCGAGCGGTCGAGCGGCTCGACCGGCAGGACGTCGAGCGCCGCACCCACCAGTCGCCCCGAGCGCAGGGCACGCTCGACCGCATCGAGATCGACCACGCCGCCGCGCGCCGTGTTCACGAGGACCGCGCCCGGCTTCGACGCCGCCAGCGCGCGATCATTGATGAAGCCGGCCGTCTCCTTCGTCAGGGGGCAATGGATGCTGACGACGTCGCTCATGGCCATGAGCTCGTCGAGCGTCGACGCCCGCGTGAAGCCGAAGGACAGTTCTGCGCCCGGAGGCAGGTAGGGGTCGAAGAACGCGACCCGCATCTCGAATGCCTTGGCCCGCAGGGCCGCGGCCGTGCCGATGCGCCCCATCCCCACGACACCGAACGTCAGGCCCCGCAGGCGCCGGACGGGCGCGAGAGGAAGCGACAGGGTCGCCCACGCATCGTCGCGCGTCAGCAGGCGCATGTGGTAGGCCGTCACGCCGCGCAGCATCGAGAGCGTCATCGCGAGGGCGTGGTCGGCGACCTCCATGGTGCCGTAGTCCGGCGTGTTGCACACAGGGATGCCGCGCGCGCCGCATGCGTCGAGATCGATGTGGTTGAAGCCGACGCCGGCCTGCACGACGATCCGCGTCCGCTCCATCGCCGCCACCGCCCCGCCCTTCAGCCCGTGCCGGCTGCGGCAGTTCAGCACCGCATCCGCCCACGCCAGGCGTTCGGCCGGGACGGGCTCCGCGCCCTCCGGCCGCCAGATGGCGATGTCGTAGCGATCCTCGTGCAGGACGGTACGCTCGACGTCCGGCTCCGTCGCGAACTGCGGGTCGATGATCAGGACCCGGTGGCGATTGGCCATGCCGGTCAGGCCCTCTCTTCGACGCGGGGAATCGTGCGCGTCACGCCGATCTCCTGCATCGACTCCTCGATCGCGTCGAGGATGACGGAGATGTCGTCCTCCACGATGTCGCCCATGCAGCCGATGCGGAACGTCCCTGCCGCCGTGAGCCGGCCGGGGAAGATCACGATCCCCCGCCGCTCCATCGCCGCATAGAACTTCTGGAAGTCGTAAGCGGGATCGTCGGGATCCATGAAGGTCGCGATGATGGGCGCAGCGACGGTGTCCGGCAGAAGCGTCCTGAACCCGCGCTGGCGCAGCCCGTCGACGAGGCGGCGCCAGTTGCGCCGGTAACGTTCGCCGCGCGCCGCGACGCCGCCCTCGGCCTTGTGACGCTCGCAGGCCTTGGCCAGGGCGGCCAGCACGTGCGTGGGGGGCGTGAAGCGCCACCACCCGCGCGATTCCATGAAAGCCCACTGGGCATGCAGGTCGAGCACCACCGATGGCGAGCGCCCGGCCGACGCCTCCAGCACGTCGCGCCGGCAGATCACGATGCCGACACCGGGGACACCCTCCAGGCCCTTGTTCGGCGAGATCATCACTGCCTCGATGCCCAGGGCCTTCACGTCGAGGGGGAAGGAGCCGAACGAGGCGACGGCGTCGATCAGCAGCCTGATGCCGCGCCGCCGCGCCACGGCCGCCAGCGGCTCGACGGGATTGTAGATCCCGGTGCCTGTGTCGACGTGACACATGATCATGTGCGTGATGCCGGGATTCTCGTCGATCACCGCGTCGAGGTCGGCTTCGGTGGGTGTCACCGTGAGCGGCAGCTCCAGCATCACGACCCTGTGACCGACACCTTCCGCGACCTCCTTCAGGCGGATGCCGTAGAAGCCGTTCTGGATCACGAGGATCGTCGATCCCTTCGGCACCAGCGTGTGGAACACGCCCTCGATCGCGAAGGTGGCGCTGCCCTGGACGGGCACGCACTCGTGGGTGCCGACGCCGTTGCAGATCTCGAGGAGATAGGCGCGGATGGCGTTGACCTGCGCCATCATCTCGTCGCCGTTCGGGCTCCGGTCCCGGAGCATTTCCTGCTTCACTGACGGCGCAACGGTCACTGGGCCGGGCGTCAGGAGATAGAAATCGTGCCGCCGGTCGGGCATTGCGATCCTCCGCTCTGGTCCTTCGCCCACGGCGATTGACTCGTTGGTATACAATCATACAACTTGGAGAACGGCAACGCGGAGCGGCGCATGGGCGGCAGGGGGAGCGGGCCGGGACGTTACCGGATCGGCGTCGACGTCGGCGGCACCTTCACGGACTTCGTGATGGCCGACCTCGCGGCCGGCGGACTCATCTTCCACAAGGAGCCGTCGGTCCCCGCCGATCCCTCGCGGGCAGTCGCCAGCGGCGTCGCGGCCCTGCTGGAGCGGGCCGGAGCCGTCGCCTCCGACATCGCGCTCATCGCGCACGGGACCACCCTCGCCCTCAATGCGGTCATCCAGGAGCGCGGCTCGCCGGTGGCGCTCGTCGTGAGCCGCGGCAACCGCGACGTCATGGAACTGGCGCGGGGCCGGCTCCCCAACTCCTACAACTTCAGGATCGGGCGGGAGAAGTCGCTCGTCCCGCGCGAGAACGTCTACGAGATCGGCGCGCGGATGATGGCCGACGGCACCGTCGAGGCCGGGATCGACGAGGCCGAGCTGGACAGGCTGGCGACCGAGCTGGGGGCGCGCGGCTTCGGCGCCGTCGCCGTCATGCTGCTCAACTCCTATCGCGACCCCACACTCGAAACCGCCGTGGCCGAGGGACTGCGGCGCCGCCTGCCCGACGTGCTCGTCAGCGCGTCGGCGACACTGTGGCCCGAGCTGCGCGAGTACGAGCGCGCCCTGATCGCGGTCCTCAACGCCTATGTCCATCCGCTGATGGCGTCGTACCTCGACCGGCTCACGGAGCGCCTCGCGGCCATGGGCGTCACCGCGCCCGTGACGATCACCTCGAACAATGGCGGGGCCATGAGCGTGGCGACCGCGCGAGAGCGGCCGATCGACACGATCCTCTCGGGGCCGGCCTCCGGCGTGCGGGCTGCCGCCCATTTCGGCGACGGGTTGCCCTACCTGCTCACCTTCGACATGGGCGGGACCTCGACGGACGTGGCGACCGTCACCGATGGCGAGTTCGAGTTCGCACGCACCTCCATGGTCGGCGACTACCCGCTGATGCTGCCGGTCGTGAACGTCTCGGCCGTGGGCGCCGGCGGAGGCTCGCTCGCCTGGCTCGACGGCCAGGGCATCCTCAAGGTCGGCCCCGACAGTGCCGGCGCCGACCCGGGTCCCATCTCCTACGGGCGCGGAGGCTCGGTCCCGACGATCACCGACGCGTTGCTGGTGCTCGGCGTCCTCCATCCGGACCGGTTCCTGGGCGGACGCATGAAACTGGACGCCGGGAAGGCGAGGGCCGCCCTCTCGGAGACCGCCACCTCGCTCGGTCTTGCCGATGCGACCGCGGCGGCCGACGCGATCATCCGCATCGCCGCCGCGCGCATGTCGACCGAGCTCACCAAGTTCCTCGCCCAGAAGGGAACGGACCCGCGCGACTGCGTCCTGATCGCCTTTGGCGGCGCGGGACCGACGATGGCAAACATCCTCGCCGACGAGGCCCATGTCGGTTCGATCCTCATTCCGCCTTCGCCCGGCACCTTCTGTGCGCTGGGTGCCCTCATCTCGGACGTCCGGCGCGATTTCGTCCGGCCCGCGCGCGTCCCCATCGGCGACACAGGCGCGGGGTTCGCCCTCGTGTCCCAGCTCGTCGAGACCCTTCGCGTCGAGGCGACCGCCTGGATCGTGCAGGAAGGCGAGCTGATCCGCGACCACGCCTTCACGCTCTCCTGCGACATGCGGTATCCGGGGCAGTCCTATGAGCTGCCGATAGGCCTTTCGCCCGGCGCGGACGGCAGCCTCGACGAGGCGTCCGCCGTCGAGGCGTTCCACCTCGCCCACGAGCGGGCCTACGGGTTCCGCGAGGTCGGCAGCGCGGTGGAGGTGATGAACGTGCGGCTCGCGGCCACCGGCCTCCTCGCCCCCGTGCCGCTCCCGGACGCGGCCGAGATTGCGCCGCCGGCGCCGAAGGAGTGGCGCCGCGTCCACCTCGACGACGGCCTCGACGTGCCCGTCTACGACCGGGCCGCGATCGGGCGCGGCGCGCGGCTCAGCGGACCGGCCATCGTCGAGCAGCTGGACACCACGACGCTCGCGCTCGCCGGCTGGGACATCGTGTGCGACCGGCACGGCAGCCTCCGTCTCGAGAGGACACCGGCATGAAGCTCGATCCCGTCACGCTGGAAGTCCTGCACCAGAAGCTCCGGGCCTGCGCGGAGGAAATGGCGATCACGCTGGCACGCGCCGCGCGCTCGACCTACGTCAAGGATGCGCACGACTTCGGGACGGCACTGGCCAACCTCAACGGGAAGTTCTTCGCCTATCCGGAGGCCCTCGGGGTCTCGGGCTTCCTCGACCTCGACTGCCGCCAGGCGATCGAGGCCGTCGGCGAGCTCGCGCCCGGCGACGTCATCATCACCAACCACCCCTACGCGAGCGGCGGCCTCTCCACGCACATGCCGGACCTGCAGCTGATCCGGCCCTATTTCCACGAGGGTCGGATCGTCTGCTACGGCTGGGATTTCATCCACTCCGCCGACATCGGAGGGGGCGTGCCGTCGAGCATCAGCCCCCGCTTCAACGAGCTGTTCCAGGAAGGGCTTCAGATCCCCCCGATGAAGCTCGTCGAGGAGGGGCGGATCAACAAGACGCTGCTCGCCCTCTACCGCGCCAATTGCCGCGTGCCCGACCTCAACCTCGCCGACGTCAACGCCATGCTGGCGGCGCTGACAGTCGGCGAGCAGCGGGTGGCGGCCATCATCAAGCGCCATGGAATCGCGGCCTTCGAGGCAGCGGCGAACGACCTCACGGTCTGGGCCGCTGCGAAGTCCCGTGATGTCCAGCGCCGCATCCCGGACGGCGAATACAGCTTCTGGGACTATATGGACGACGACTTCGCCACCCGCGTGCCGATCCGTGTCCGCTGCACGATGCGGGTCCGCGACGGGATGGTCGACCTCGACTATGCAGGCACCGATCCGCAGGTCGGCTCGGCCTACAACGTGCCCACGGGCGGCATCCGGCACCCGTGGCTGACGCTGAAGCTGATGCACCTCGTCGGCACGTGGGACCCGACGATCCCCCTGAACTACGGGCTCTTCGAGAACATCACCGTCAAGGTGCCGAAGGGAACCGTTCTCAACCCTGAGTTCCCCGCAGCCGTCGGCGTGCGGCACGCGACGGCCGTGCGCGTCAACGACACCCTCGTCGGCGTGCTGACGACCGCGCTGCCGGGGCTGATCCCGGCACCGTCCGGCGGCACCAACGTGCCCATCGTCATCGCCGAGCAGGACCCTCGCACAGGCAACCGGAAGCTGTCGGTGATCCAGATGCTGGTCGGCGGCACCGGTGCCCAGTCGGGCATGGACGGGGTCGACGGCCGCGACAGCGGCCTGGCCAACCTCTACAACACGCCGCTGGAGCGCAGCGAGGCCGACGTCGGCGTGCTGATCGAGGAATACGGCCTGCGCGTCGACAG
This sequence comes from Alsobacter sp. R-9, assembly GCF_054612375.1. NCBI lineage: Bacteria > Pseudomonadati > Pseudomonadota > Alphaproteobacteria > Hyphomicrobiales > Alsobacteraceae > Alsobacter > Alsobacter sp. R-9. Next base: position 129,629 of record NZ_JBTSWJ010000006.1, read on the forward strand.
CGCCGGTCCCGGCCGGTGGCGAGGCGGGACGGGGCTCGTGATGCGCTTCCGCATCCTGCGGGAGGGCTCGTCGGTCCTTGCCCGCGGCCTCGAGCGCTTCGTCTTCCGCCCCTGGGGCGCTGCCGGCGGCGGCCCTGGCGCCACCTGCCGGGTCATCCTGAACCAGGGGAAGCCCGGCGCGCGCGACATCGGCAAGATCGACATGGTCGTGATGCAGCCCGGCGACACCATCACGGTGATGACCGCCGGCGGAGGCGGCTTCGGCGATCCGTTCGAACGGGAGGCCGAAAAGGTCCTTCTCGACGTGCGCGCCGGCTTCGTCAGCGCCGCGGCGGCACGCCGCGACTACGGCGTCGTGGTGGAGGACGGCCGCCTGGACGCGACGGCGACGGCAGCGTTGCGCGCCGCCCCGCGCGACGCGCGGCCGGCCTTCGGCTTCGGGCCCGAGCGCACCGCCTGGGAAAGCGTCTTCGACGACGAGGTCTCGACCGATCTCGCCAGCCGCCTGCTGCTGCGCTCGCCGCCGAGGCGCATCGAGGTGAAGCGTCAGATCGTCGAAGCCGTGGTCCCGGGAATCACAGAGGTCGGCGAGCGCGGCATGGCGAACCTGTTCCCCGATCCGGCGGAGCAGCGGCGCCGGCTGGCGTCGATGATGGACCGCCTTCTGCCGCGTCAGTGAGCATCCGGGACCGTCCGCTGCCCAAGGAAGCGGCGGCTCGTTCCGGCAGCGGTCCGATCATGGCGCGGAAGCCGATTCGGTCTTGCGTCCCGTTCTGGCTGTAAGATTGAATACAGGAATACCAAGACGCCTGCCGACGCGCCGGACAGCGCGGTCCTTCACTCAGGAGACACGGAACATGCGAAGCAGGAGCATTGTCGCGACGCTGGCGCTGGGGATCTTCCTGGCGACGCCGGCCATGTCGCAGGAGCTGAAGATCGGTGTCCGCGCGGGCGGCGAAAGCATGGATCCCCACGCTTCCGGCGTGGGCTCCAACATCGGTTCGGCCAAGAACGTGTTCGAGTCGCTCGTCGCGCTCGACGACAGCCTGCAGCCCTCGCCGGGCCTCGCCCTGTCGTGGGAACTCGTCGACCCCGTCACGTGGAAGGTGAAGCTGCGTCCCGGCGTCAAGTTCCATGACGGCAGCAGCTTCGACGCGCAGGACGTGGTCCACTCGCTGGCCCGCATCCGCAAGGTCGCCCCGACCGACGGCGGACTCGTGCCGTTCCTCCGCCGCATCGAGACCATCACGGCGGACGACCCGCTGACGGTCACCATCAAGACCGCGGGCCCGACCGCGTCCCTGCCGCAGGATCTCGGGCGCCTGCTCGTCATTCCGTCGGAGACGCCGCTCGACGCGACGCCGGCCGACTTCAACAACGGCAAGTACGCGATCGGCACCGGGCCGTTCAAGCTGGTGTCCTTCACCCCGCGCGCCGACATGGTGCTGGAGCCCTATGCCGGCTACTGGGGTCCCAAGTCGGGCTTCTCCAAGGTCACGATCACGGAGATCACCAATGACAGCGCGCGCGTCGCCGCGCTGCTGTCCAAGCGCGTCGACCTGATCAACGGCCTTCCCGCGGCGGACGTGCCGCGCGTCAAGTCGACGCCGGGCATGGGCGTCGTGGAGAGCTCCGGCATCTTCATCTTCTTCCTGTTCACCGACTACCGGGAGCCCTCGCCCACCATCACCGACAACGCCGGCCAGCCGATGGCCAAGAACCCCTTCCGGGACAAGCGCGTCCGCGAGGCGATCTCGATGGCCGTGAACCGCGAGGCGCTGGCCTCGCGCGTGCTGGAGGGCGCGGCGTCCCCGGCGAACCAGTTCCTCACCAAGGGCTTCCTCGGCTACGACAACGGCCTCAAGCCGATCGCCAACGACGTGGAAAAGGCCAAGGCGCTGATGGCCGAGGCCGGCTATCCGCAGGGCTTCAAGGTCGCGCTGCACTGCACGTCCGACCGCCTGCCCGGCGACGGCGCCGTGTGCGCAGCGCTCGGCCCGATGCTGGCGCGCATCGGCATCACGGTCACGGTCAACGCGACGCCGCGCGCGGTCTACATCCCGGCGCAGGCGAAGGGTGACTACAGCCTGATGATGAACGGCTTCTCGACCCCGACCGGCGAGGGCAGCTACTTCATCACCACCGCCGTCCACACCCGCGACAAGGACAAGGGCTTCGGCGGCTTCAACCACTGGCACCACTCGAACGCCGCCATCGACGCGCTGATCCAGAAGGCGTCGACGACACTCGACCCGGCCCAGCGCAAGCAGCTGCTCGAGGAGGCGACCCGCGCCGTGATGGCCGAGACGGCCGTCATCCCGCTGGTGCACCTGAACGTCCTGTGGGGCGCGCGCACGGACACCATCACGTTCACGCCGCGCGTTGACGAGGAGACGCTGGCGATCAACGTCAAGCCGAAGTGACGGACCCTGCCGCGGCGGCGAGCTCAGGTTCGCCGCCGCGGTGGCAGGCGATCATGTGATCCGCCGCCGCGCCTTGCAGCGGCCCCAGTTCGGGGCGCTCCGTGCGGCAGCGCTCCACCGCGAAGGGACAGCGCGGGTGGAAGTGGCAACCCCGCGGCGGCGCGAGCGGGGACGGGATTTCCCCCTTGATGGGCTCGAACGCCCTGCGGCGGTTCAGGCTCGGCGCCTCGCGCAGCAGGGCCTGCGTGTAGGGATGCGACGGCTGCCCGAACATCGCGTCGGCCGGAGCCAGTTCCACGATCCGGCCGAGATACATCACGGCCACCCGGCCGGCGACATGCCGCACCGCCCCGAGGTTGTGGCTGATGAACAGGTAGGTCAGGTCGAACTCGTCCTTGAGGTCCATGAACATGTTCAGGACCTGCGCCTGGATCGAGACGTCGAGCGCCGCCGTCGCCTCGTCGCAGACGATGAGCGCCGGTTTCACCGCCAGCGCCCGCGCGATGCCGACGCGCTGGCGCTGGCCGCCCGACAGTTCGTGCGGGAACCGGTCCGCGTAGCTCGGGTCCAGCCCGACGCGCGCAAGGAGGTCTCGGACGGTAGCCGGCGCCTCCGCCTGTGTGATGATCCCGTGGACGACCGGCGCCTCCGCGATCGCGTCGTGCACCGACCGACGCGGGTTGAGCGAGGTCATCGGGTCCTGGAAGATCATCTGGACCTCGCGCACGAAGCGCCGGCGCGAGGCGCCGTCCATCGCGGCGACGTCCATCCCGTCGTAGCGGATGGTGCCGCCCGTCGCCCCGAGGATCCCGGCGACGACCCGGCCGAGCGTGCTCTTGCCGCACCCCGACTCGCCGACCAGCGCCAGCACCTCCCCGCGCTGCACGGACAGCGTCACCCCGTCGACCGCGTGCACAACCTTGCGCCGGTGCTGGGCGCCGAGAAGGTTGAGCAGGCGGGCCGCCACGTCGAGTTCCGTGACGAACTTCATCTCGAGCCCATCGAGCGCGAGGATGGGCGGTGTGCGCGTGGGAGCAGTCATCCGGCCTCTCCCGCCGGCTCGAGGGGCCTGAGGCACCGCACGAGGCGGTCGCCGGCGTCGGACGTCACGAGCGCCGGCTCGGCCGTGCGGCACGCGTCGACGACGCGCCCGCAGCGCGGCGCGAAACGGCAGCCGGCCGTGATGGACCCCGCCACCGGCGGCATGCCGGGGATCGAGCGCAGGCGCGCCGTCTTCGTGTCGATCATCGGCACGCTGTCGAGGAGCCCGCGGGTGTAGGGATGCAGGGGCGCGGAGAGGATGCGCTCGGCGGGTCCCTGCTCCACGATGCGGCCCGCGTACATCACCGCGATGGAGTCCGCGAGGCTGGCGACCACGGCGAGGTCGTGCGTGATCCACACCATCGCCGTGCCCGTCTCCCGGCACAGCCGCTTCGCCTCGTGCAGGATCTGCCCCTGCGTGGTCACGTCGAGCGCCGTCGTGGGCTCGTCCGCCAGCACCACGGCGGGGCGGTTGATGAGCGCGATGGCGATCACGATGCGCTGGCGCGTGCCTCCCGAGAGCTGGTGCGGATAGGCGGCGAGCCTTTCGTCCGGCGCAGGTATCCCGACCGTGACCAGCGCCTCCCGCGCCCGCCGCAGGGCCTCGGCGCGAGAGACGGAGGGATCGTGCACCGTGACCGCCTCGCACACCTGCTCGTCGATCCGCATGACGGGATTGAGCGTCATCATCGGATCCTGGAAGATCATCGCCATGTCGCGCCCGCGGATGGCGCGCATGGCGCGCCGGTCCGTCGGATCGATCAACCGGCCCGCGAGCGTCGCCCCGCCGGAGGCAATCCGGACCGGCGGCTCGAGCAGCCCCATCACGGCCAGCGCCGTCATCGACTTGCCGGAACCCGACTCCCCGACCACCGCCAGGATCTCGCCGCGCCCGACGGCGAGCGAGATGCCGTCAACCAGCGTGACCCGGCGGTCCCTCGTCACCGCCTCGACGGTGAGATCGCGGACGGCAAGCGCGACGTCGCTCACGAGCCCGACCTCGGGTCCAGCATGTCGCGGAGGCGGTCGCCGACGAGGTTGATGGCGACGATCAGCAGCACGAGCGCGACCCCGGGGTAGGCGCTGATCCACGTGCGTCCGGCGAGAATATGCTGGAAACCGTTGGCGATCAGCAGGCCGAGCGACGGCTGCGTGACCGGCAGGCCGAGCCCGAGAAAGGACAGCGTCGCCTCCAGCGCGATGGCGTTGGCCACCTGCACGGCGGCGACCACGAGGACGGTCGGCAGGCAGTTCGGCACGAGATGGCCGAACACGATCCGCCGCCCGCCGATCCCCAGCGAACGGACGGCGGAGATGTAGTCCTTCTCGCGCTCGACGAGCGCGGTCGAGCGGACGGTCCGCGCGAAGTAGGCCCACTGCACGGCCACGAGCGCGAACACGACCTTCTCGATCCCCGGGCCGAGGGCTGCGAGAAGCACCAGCGCGATCAGGATGGCCGGGAAGCTCAGCTGGAAGTCGACGACCCGCATGATGAGCGTGTCGGCAGCGCCTCCCCAGTAGGCCGAGAGGACGCCGACGGTGGTGCCGATCACGGCCGCGATCAGGCCGGCGCCCAGCCCGATGCCGAGGCTGATCCGCAATCCGTGGAGGATGGCGCTCCACAGGTCCCGGCCCTGGTCGTCCGTGCCGAGCCAGTGGTGCATGCCGGTGGAGCCGACCTCGCCCGGGCGCAGGCGGCTGTCCATCAGGTCGAGGGCGGCGAGGTCGTAGGGGTTCTGCGGCGCGATCAACGGCGCCAGGATGGCGACCACGGCGATCAGGGCGAGCAGCGCCGCGCCGAGCGCGGCCTGCGGGCTGCGGCAGAACACGGTCATCCAGCGCCAGGCGCGCTGAAGCCGTCCGGGGCGCTGGATCGGCGGCGAGGGTGCGGTGGCGGCTGCCGTCATCAGCGCCCCGCCAGCCGCACGCGCGGATCGAGGACGGAATAGGCCACGTCCACGAGGAGATTGATCAGCACGAAGAGGAACGCCGTGAACATGAGGTAGGCGACGATCACCGGACGGTCGAGGACGCCGATCGAGTCGATGATGAGCTTGCCCATCCCCGGCCATGAGAAGACCGTCTCGGTCACGACCGCGAAGGCGATGAGGGAGCCGAACTCCATGCCGATGACGGTGACGATGGGCAGAAGGATGTTGCGGAAGACGTGCGACACCACGACCCGGTGCTCGGGCACGCCCTTGGCCCGGGCGAACCGCACGTAGTCCTGCCGCAGGGTCTCCTGCATGCTGGCCCGGGTCAGGCGGATGACGAGCCCGATCTTGAACAGGGCCAGGCTGAACGCCGGGAGCATGAGGTGGCGCAGGCCGTCCAGCGTGAGGATGCTCAGCGGGACGCCCAGCACGTCGACCGTGGCGCCCCGCCCGCCCGATGGTGCGAGCCCGAGGTCGACGCTGAAGAGCACGATCAGCATCAGGCCGACCCAGAAGGTCGGAAGACTGAAGCCCAGGATCGAGAAGGCCGTGATGGCCTGCGCAGGAATGCTGTTCGGCCGGTAGCCGGCCCACAGGCCGAGCGGGATGCCGATGGCGATGGCGATCACCATCGCCGAGAGAGCCAGTTCCAGCGTCGCGGGGAGCGCCTTCAGGATGAGGCTGAAGGCTGGCACCCGGTAGACGTAGCTCGTCCCGAGGTCGCCCCGCAGGGCGCCCAGCACGAATTGCCCGTACTGCTCCCACAGGGGCCGGTCGAGGCCGAGCCGCGCGATGATCTCGGCCTTCTGCTGCTGCGTCGCCGCGGGATGGATGAGGATGTCGACCGGGTTGCCGATCAGGTAGACGCCGATGAACACGATGATCGACATCACGATCATGAGCTGTGCGCCCTGCAGCAATCTGCGGAGGATGAACAGCGTCATTGGCGCGCCCGAGTGTTAGCTTGTCATACAGTCTGGACTTGAACCCGACGATGCGCAACGCTGTCGGCGTCGTTCCGCACCGGGGTCGGGAACACGTTCGCGAGGCACGCGGTGACCGTTGAGAAGCAGACGCTCGAGATGCTGTCGGCCGCCGGGGTGCCTGCAGTCAGCCAGACGCTGTTCGGCCTCGGCATCATGAACGCCTTCATCCCGGGGCTCTCTCCCGCCAGTCCCGACACCTGTCGCTTCGCCGGTCCGGCCTGCACGTTGCGTGCCATCCCGATGCGCGAGGACATCCGCGTCGCGATCGCCGAGGGCAGGCTCCCCAATCCCCACCGGCAGGCGCTCGCGGGCGTGAAGGCGGGCGAGGTGATCGTGACCGACATCGGCGACATTCCCCGCATCTCGCTGTTCGGCGACCTCATCGGCACGCACCTCGCCAACCGCGGGGTCGCGGGCATCGTCACCGACGGCGGCGTCGCCGACCTCGCGGCGCTGGCCGCGGTCCCGCTGCCGGTCTTCTCCGCAGGGTCCGCGCCGGTGCCGGCCTCGGGCCGGGTGGTCGTCGTCGACATCCGCCAGCCGATCAGCTGTCGCGGCGTTCCCGTCTACGACGGCGACATCGTCGTCGGCGATCCGGCGGGCGCGGTCGTGGTGCCGGCGCACCTGGCTGACACGGTGGCTGAGAAGGCGCTGGAGAAGGAGCGGCTCGAGGCCTTCCTTCTCGAACGCCTGCAGGCCGGGGCCCCGCTCGAGGGCACCTATCCGCCGAATGCGGAGACCCTCGCCGCGTACCGCGCGCGCGGCTGAGGCCCCCGGGCCGACGCCCCCCGCGGCCGTCAGCCCCGAGACGCCTTCCAGGCCTCGTATTCGCGCATCGTCTCTTCGTTCGCCGGATAGAGGCCCTTCAGCGGGCGTCCAGTCCGCGCCTGCGCGATGACCCACGCCTCGAACGCCTCCCGGTCGGCGGCGGCCTGCGCGATCTCCTCGGCAAGGTGTGCGGGGATCACGACGATTCCGTTCGGATCGCCGAAGACGATGTCGCCGGGGAACACCGGAACGCCCGCGCAGCCGATGGGCGCCTGCAGCTCGACGACGAGCCGGTGCGACGTGACCGGCGTGCCCGCCGTCCCGCAACAGAACACCGGAAACGGGATCGTGGCGATGGCGGCGGCGTCGGACACCCCGCCGTCGAGCACGGCGCCCGCCGCCCCCTTGGCCATGAAGTGCGTCGTCATGATGTCGCCCATGAAAGCCGTGCGGGTCTCGCCGTCCATGGCGACCACGAGGACGTCGCCGGGGCCGAGCCGGGCGGTCGCCTCGCCCTGCAGGTTGGGCCGCTCGCCGCGCGCCGTCGCCTCGACGAGGTCCTCGCGCACGGGAATGGTCCGCACGGTGAAGGCCCGGCCGACGAAACGGGCGGCGGCGGGGTTCAGGGGCTTGGGGGCCTGCATCATCATCCCGCGCAGGCCCTTTCGGTAGAGCAGTGAGACGACGGTGGGCACGGCGACCCCGTCGAGCAGGTGGCGGATGCGGTCGAGGGCGGCGGCGTCGATCACGGGTGTCTCCCCAGGGCATGCTGCGAAAAGGTGGAAGCCGGCTCTTTGCGAAAAGCCTGCGGCCACCAGGGAAGGAAAGGCGTCACGCGGCGAGCCACCCGCCGTCCACCATCAGGCAGCTGCCGGTGGTGAAGCTGGCGTCGTCGCCTGCCAGGAAGAGGATCGCCCGCGCCACCTCCTCGGCACGGCCCAGCCGGCCGAGCGGGTGTCGGGCGACGGAGCGTGCCTTCGCGCCCTCGGGATCCGGGCTCCGGTTGAAGGCGCGAGCGAGCAGCGGGGTGTCGATGGCGCCGGGCACGACCGCATTGACGCGGATGCCGTCCCCGGCGTGGTCGAGCGCCATGCACCGGGCGAGGCTGAGCACGGCGCCCTTCGAGGCGAGGTAGGGCGCATTCGAGCGCCCCCCGGCCAGCGCGAGCTGCGAGCCCACCAGCACGATGGACCCCCTCTGCGTCTCGACCATCCCCGGGAGAAGGGCGCGACACCAGAGGAACGTCCCGGTGAGGTTGGTGTTGAGCACCGCGTGCCAGTCGTCGAGCGTGCTGTCCACGACGCTCTTCCCCGTAGACCAGCCGGCCGCGGTGACGAGGATGTCGGGCGTGCCGAAGCGGGCACGGGCGGCGGCCGCGTGCGCCGCCACCGTCGCCTCGTCGCCGACGTCCCCGACCAGGGCCAGTGCGTCGGGTAGCTCGGCGCACAGCGCGTCAAGCGCCGCCCCGTTGCGATCCACCGCGACGATCCTCGCGCCGTGCGAGGCCAACAGCCGCGCCGTGGCGGCGCCGATGCCGGTCGCCGCGCCCGTGATGACCGCTATTCGCCCCGACAGGTCCATCCCGCCTCCTCCCGAGAACCGGCGGCGACCGCCGGCCTCCACGCCCTTCGCCCGCCCCCGGCGGCGCCGCGAAGCGGCCGCGCGGCCGGCCGGATGCCCGGCCGTGCGCGCTCCTCGACACCCGTCGGAACCGCTCCGTCACGCCGTCCCCGGATTCCGTGCGAGCGGCAGATGACGCCGGCTCCGACTTTGAGCTATGTAATACTGTATGACAATCCTCGTTACGGGCGCCGGCGGTTTCGTGGGTGCCCACGTCGTCGCGTCGCTCCTGCGGAATGTCCCCGGCGAAGCCGTGGTGGCGACTGATCTCGCGCCGCCGCCCGAGGCCGTGTTCGGCTTCTGGACGAGCGGCCCGGTCACGTTCGAGACCCTGGACGTGGTCGACCGGGACGGCGTGCGCAGCGCCATCGACCGGCACCGGCCGCGCGCCGTGATCCACATGGCGGCCATCACGCCGTCCCTCGCGATGGAGACGGCCGATCCGCTGCGCGTCATCGACGTCGACATCGGCGGCGCGGCGAACGTCATCGACGCCGCCACGGCATCCCCCGGCATCGAGCGCGTCGCGGTGCTGTCGAGCAGCGTCGTCTACGGGTTCCGCCCCGACCTCCCCTCCCCCGTGCCGGAAACCGTCCCCGCCGACCCGCTCGGTCTCTACGCGGTGTCGAAGCTGGCGTGCGAGGGCCTCGCCCGGCGCTTCGGCCTGCTGCGCGGCGTGTCGACCGTGGCGGCTCGCGTTACTGCCGTCTACGGCCCGATGGAGCGGCCGACGGCGCACCGCGAGACGATGAGCCAGCTCTACCCGCTGTTCGAGGCGCTGCGCCGCGGCACGCCGATCTCGGCGACGCCCTCCGAGACGGTGCGCGACTGGACGCATGCGGACGACGTGGGCGACGGCCTCTGCGCGCTGCTCGCGGCCCCGAGCCTGCGACACCCGGTCTACAACCTGTCGCGTGGCGTCGGGTGGCGGTGGTCGCAGGTGCTCGACCTGTTCCGGTCGGCCGGCCTCGACATCCGGATCGAGCCCGACGCGTCGCGCGCCGACGCCTCCTTCGACGCTGCGCTCGGACGTCCGCCGCTCGACGTCTCGCGGCTGGCCGTGGACACGGGGTTCCGCCCCGCGCGCAACCTTCCGGACGCGATCGCCCGCGCGGCGACGGGGGACTGGCGATGAACGCACTGGGACGAAGCCTGCTGCCGCTGTGGGCGCTCGAGGAGGGCATCACCTTCCTCAACCACGGGTCCTATGGCGCCACGCCGCGGGACGTGACGGCCGAGGCCGACCGCTGGCGGGCGCGGCTGGAAAGCCAGCCTGTGCGCTTCTTCAACGACGAGTTGCCGGCTGCCATCCGCCACGCCGCGACGCGCCTCGCCGGCTTCGTCGGCGTTCCGGCGGACCGCCTCGGCTTCGTCGAGAATGCGTCAGACGGCACCAACGCCGTGCTGCGGTCGGTGCGCTGGCGCGAGGGCGACGAGATCCTCACGACGAGCCACGTCTACAACGCCGTGCGCAAGAACCTCGCATGGCTCGCAAGCATGACAGGCATCGTCGCCGTCGAGGCGCAGGTGCCGTTCCCCACGCCCGACGGGCAGTGCGTCGTCGACGCCATCGAACGGGCCATCACGCCGCGAACGCGCCTGATCCTCGTCGATCACATCGCCTCGGCCTCCGCCGTCGTGCTGCCGCTGCCCTCGATCGTGGCCCTCGCCCGCGCCCACGGCATCCCGGTGCTCGTGGACGGGGCCCATGGTCCCGGCATGATGGACCTCGACATCGAGGCGCTGGGCGCGGACTGGTACGTCGGCAACTGCCACAAGTGGCTCTGCTCGCCCAAGGGCTCCGCCTTCATCGCGGTGTCGGCGAACCCCGCCTGGGAGGTGCACCCGACGGTGATCTCCCACAACTACGGGCAGGGCTTCGCGGCCGAGTTCGACAAGATCGGCACGCGCGACTACGCGCCCTGGCTCGCGACGCCCGCGGCCATCGCCTTCCACGAACGGCTGGGCGGCCCGGCGCTGCGCGCGCGAAACATGGAGCTGGCGCGGCGACACGCGGTCCGGCTCGCCACGGAGCTCGGCACCGACACCGGAGCGCCGACGGCCCTCTTCGGCTCCATCGCGACCATCCGCCTGCCGTGGGACGGCCCGGCCGACTGGGACGTCGCGCGGCTGCTGCGCCAGCGGCTGTGGGAGCGGCACCGGATCGAGATGCACGTCACGGCGCTCGCCGGTGCCCTGTGGGCCCGCATCTCGGCGGCCGCCTACAACGAGGACGACGATTATGCCGGCCTCGCGCCGGCGCTGAAGGACACTCTCTCGGCCACGAGGACTGGAACAACCGCATGAGCTGGCGTCACACGCGCGTCGGAATCGACGTGGGCGGAACCTTCACCGACTTCGTCCTCGCGGACATGGAGAGCGGGACCCTGCTCTTCCACAAGGAGCCGAGCGTCCCGTCCGACCCCTCGGCGTCGGTCGAGCGCGGCATCGCCGCCCTCGTCGCCGAGCACGGCGTCGATCCCGCGGGCCTCGAGCTCGTGGTGCACGGCACCACGATCGGCCTCAACGCCATCATCCAGCGGCGCGGCTCGCGCATGGCGATGGTGGTCTCGCCGGGCAACCGGGACGTGCTGGAGATCGCCCGGCTGCGCCTGCCCTCCTCCTACGATTTCACCGAGCCGCGCGAGGCGCCCCTCGTCCCGCGGCGCCTGATGTTCGAGGTGTCGGCCCGCGTCCGCTCCGACGGCACCGTCGAGAGCCGCCCCGACACCGCCGAGCTCGACGATCTCGCCCGGCGCATCGCGGCGACCGGCGTCGAGGCCGTGGCCATCATGCTGCTGAACTCCTACCGCGACGCCGCGCTGGAGCGCGAGATCGGCGAGGCGCTGCGGGCGCGGCTGCCGGGCGTGCTCGTCACCGAATCCGCGGTGCTCTGGCCGGAGATCCGCGAGTACGAGCGCTCGCTCGTGGCGGGCCTCAACGCCTACATCCACCCGCTGATGACGCGCTACTTCGACCGCCTCACGGCTCGCGTCGCGGGCAAGGGCGTCGCAGGTCCCATCTACATCACCGCCAACAACGGCGGCACGCTGTCGCTGGATTCGGCGCGCCGCCGCCCCATCGACACGGTGCTGTCCGGCCCCGCCTCCGGGGTCGTGGCGTCGACGCGCGTCGGCGTCGCGGTCGGGCGCCGCAAGCTCGTCACCATCGACATGGGCGGCACCTCCGCCGACATCTCCATCGTCACCGACGGCACGCCCGAGTTCACCACGCAGACCTTCGTCGGCGACTTCCCGCTGATGATGCCGGTCGTCAACGTCGGGGCCATCGGCGCCGGCGGCGGGTCGATCCTGTGGGTGGACGCGCAGGGCATGCTGAAGGTCGGCCCGCTCTCGGCCGGCGCCGACCCCGGCCCCGTCGCCTACGGGCGCGGCGGAACCGCTCCCACCGTGACCGACTGCTACCTCGCGCTCGGCATCCTCGACGCCGGGCGCTTCCTCGGCGGGCGCATGCCACTCGACGTCGACGCCGCGCGCCGCGCCCTCGACGCCATCGCGGGGAAGCTGGGCCTCACCGGCCCCGACCGCGCGCTCGAGGTCGCCGAGTCGGCGCTGCGCGTCGCCAGCGCCAAGATGGCGACCGAGCTCACCAAGCTCATGGCGACCGCCGGCGTCGACCCGCGCGACTTCGCCCTCGTGGCCTATGGCGGCGCCGGCCCCACCCACGCCAACCTCCTCGCCGAGGAGGCCGGGCTCGACGCCGTCATGGTGCCGATTGCCCCCGGCACGTTCTGCGCAATGGGCGCAATCCTCGCCGACGTGCGGCGCGACTACGTCCACACCGCCCGGCACCTGATCGCCCCGGCGGGGACGCGCGACGCGGCGAAGGACGCCTTCCCCGTGGTCGCGTCCATCATCGCCGATCTCGAGCGCGAGGCGGTCGCCTGGGTCGAGAAGGAGGGCGCGCTGATCGGCGAGCACGACACCGTCGTGGCGCTGAAGCTGCGCTACCCCGAGCAGGCCTACGAGCTCGAGGTGATCGTGCCGCAGGAGCTGCGGGCCGGCCTCGACGCTGCGACGGTGGCGCGGCTCTTCCACGCCGAGCACGAGAGGCTCTACGGCTTCGCAGAGCCGCAGAGCGCCATCCAGGTGACGACGGTGCGCCTCGGCGTCATCGGCCGCGTGCCTCCCGTCGCTCTGCCCGACGTGCCGCCGCGCGAGGCCGCGCCCATCGGGCACCGCACGGTCCGCTTCGGCGGCCGCGACATCGAGGCCGCCGTCCATGCCCGCTCGGGCATCGGCGCCGGCAGCCTGGTGCGCGGCCCCGCCATCGTCGAGCAGCCGGACACCACGGTCTACATCCTGCCCGGGTGGCAGGCCCGCGCGGACCGCCTCGGCACCCTCCACCTCACGCGTGAGACCCAGCCATGACCGTCGATCGGGTCAGCCTCGAGATCTTCTTCCACAAGGTCACCGCCATCACCGAGGAGATGGCGATCACGCTGCAGCGCACCGCCCGCACTACCTACGTGAAGGAGGCGGGCGACTACGGCTGCGCGCTGGCGACGCCGGAGGGCCGGTTCTTCGCCTATCCGAAGGTGCTCGGCGTCTCGGGCTTCCTCGACAGCAACGTCGGCCCCGCGCTCTCCCGCATCCCGGAGCTGGAGCCCGGCGACGTCATCATCACCAACCATCCTTATGCGAGCGAAGGCCTCGCCACGCACATGCCGGATCTGCACCTGATCCGGCCGATCGTGATCGACGGAAGGGTCGTGGCGCACGCGTGGGACTTCATCCACTCCGCGGACATCGGCGGCGGCGTGCCGTCCTCCATCTCGCCCCGCTTCTCCGACCTCTACCAGGAGGGCTTCCAGATCCCGCCGATGAAGCTGGTCAAGGCGGGCCGGATGAACGAGGACTTCATCACGCTCTACCGCTCCAACTGCCGCACGCCCGACGCCAACCTCGGCGACATCAAGGCCATGCTCGCGGCGCTCGCCGTGGGCGACAAGCGCGTGCGCGAGCTCGTGGCCCAGCTCGGCGTCGACGGCTTCCTCGCCATGCAGCGCGGCCTCGTGGACTATGCAGCGGAGAAGGCGATCGCCGTGCAGCGGCGCATCCCCGACGGCACCTACGAGTTCGCCGACCTGCTGGACGACGACTACGTCTCCAAGGTCCCCGTGCGCGTGCGCTGCCGCCTGACGGCGAAGGACGGCCACGTGCACCTCGACTTCACCGGGTCGGACCCGCAGGTCGCGGCCGCCTACAACATCCCCACGGCCGGCAAGCGGCATCCGTGGCTGACGCTGAAGCTGATGCACTTCGTCTACAGCCACGACAAGACGATCCCCATCAACTACGGCATGTTCGAGCACGTCACCGTCGAGGCCCCGGCCGGCACGGTGGTGAACCCGGAGGCGCCCGCCGCCGTGGGCGTGCGCAGCGCCACGGCGATCCGCCTCAACGAGGCGATCGTCGGCGCGCTCAACATCGCCAGCCCCGACCTGATGCCGGCGCCCTCGGGCGGCATCATGATCCCCTCCGTGCTCGTCGAGCAGGACCCCGTCACCGGCCGCCGCGCCGTGATGGTGCTGCAGTCGCTCGTCGGCGGCACCGGTGCCCGCATCGGCGCCGACGGCGTGGACGGTCGCGATTCCAGCCTCGCCAACCAGCGCAACACCCCCATCGAGAAGACGGAGGAGGAAGCCGCGGCGAGCATCGTCAGCTACTCCCTGCGCCCGGACTCGGGCGGCGCGGGACGCTGGCGCGGTGGCACCGGCGTGGTGTTCTCCGTGCGCATCGCGCGGGAAGGGTCGGCGGTTCTCGGACGCGGCATGGAGCGCTTCGTCTTCCGCCCCTGGGGCATGGCCGGCGGACGGCCGGGCGAGAAGGCTCGCGTCGTCGTCAACCTCGGCCAGCCGGACGAGCGCGAGCTCGGCAAGCTCGACATCTTCCACCCGAAGGTGGGCGACATCGTCACCATCATGACCCCTGGCGGCGGCGGCTATGGCGATCCGCTGGAGCGCGAGCCCGCGCTCGTGCTGGAGGACGTGCTGGACGGCTACGTCTCCGTGCCGGCGGCGCGGGAGGAGTACGGCGTCGTGATCGAGGGCGAGGCCGTCGACGAGGCCGCGACCCTCGCGCTGCGCGGGTGCATGGCCCGCGAACGCGGGCCGCTGAAGCCGTTCGACTTCGGCCCCGAGCGCGAGGCGTGGGATGCCGTCTTCGACGACGCCAGCATGAGCCGCCTGAACGCGCTCCTGATGAAGCTCGGCACCCACATGCGCACCGAGCGGCGCCGGCAGATCTACGAGACCGTCGTTCCGGACCTGCCGAAGGTGGGCGTCAGGCCCCTGCACGACATCGTCGGCGACACCGCGGCGGCCCGATCCCGCCTCATGGGCGAGATCGCGCGGCTCGAGACCGAGCTGTCGGGACGCTGAACCCGGGGGGAAGAGCCGGCCGCCTCAGCCGATCCGGACGGGCAGGCCGCGCTCCGCCGACAGCGGCACGGCTTCGAACGCCGCGACGCCGTTGAGGATCTCCTCCGGCGTGATGGGATACGGCGCGTCTCCGCGGATGGCGGCGGCGAACGCCTCCAGTTCGGCGCGCTCGATGTCGAGCGGCCCGAACCGGTGCGTGGTCGCCTCGCCGGAGACCGGCGTCACCACCATCGTCTCCGATCCGCGCGTCTCAGCGAGCCCGTTGATCTCAACCTTCGCCTTCGTCCCGAAGACCTGGATGCGGTATGTCGCCGCCGTCGCCGTCATGGTGAGGAGCGACGCCGTCGCGCCGTTGGCCAGCCGGAAGAGCACGGCGGTGGTGTCGTCGAGCGGGATGTCGTGGACCCGCGCCGTGGTGATGGCGAAGACCTCGGTGATCGGTCCGAGGAAATGGATGATGGCGTCGATGTGGTGGATGCCCGATCCCGCCAGTCCCCCGGCCGGGCTCTCGCCCGGGGCCACCCGCCACATCTCCTTCGTGTAGCGGCCCACGGCGTTGAAAGAGAAGTTCGTCTCGACATGGAGGACCGTGCCGAGCTCCCCCGCGTCGATCATGCGCTTCAGCGCGGCGACGGGCAGGAGCCAGCGGCGGTTGTGCCCCGCCGCGACGATGATGCCGGCATCCCGCGCCGCGTCGAGCGCCCGCGCCGCGCTCTCGCGCTTGAGGGCGAAGGGCTTCTCGACGAAGACAGGCTTGCCCGCGCGCGCGCAGGCCACCACCTCGTCGGCGTGCTTCGAATGGGGTGTGGCCAGGACGATCCCGTCGATGGAGGGATCGGCCAGGGCGGCATCGAGGCCGGGAAGCGGCTTGATGCCCAGCGGATCGCAGAAGGCGGCGGCAGACGCCGGGTCGCGCGTCACGGCGGCGGCGAAGCGCACCGAGTCGCTCTTCCCCTGCACCGCGTTGACGAGAACCTTCCCCCAGCGGCCGAGGCCGACGACGGCGAGCGAGATCATGCGTGACTCCCGGAAACGACCGCGGCCCGGAGCGAGCGAGGGGACCGCCACCGTCATCTTGCATGGGGACCGCGGGCGACGGAAGCATGCGGGAGCCTGCCGCCGATGCAGACAGCGCATGCGAGGGTGCGGAGGCCGCGCGCCGCCCCGGCCGTTCGTCTCAGGCGACGAAGGAGCACTGCTCCTGCGGCGTCCGCGTGTCCATGTTGCGGCCGCGGTTGAGGTGGTCGTCGATCTCGGCGGCGGCGCCGATCATGCGGCCGTAGAGGAAGACGTTGAAGGCCGCCGTCTCGAGCTCGTGGTCGGTGATCCGGCCGGCGCGATGGTCCTTCCACAGCACGGCGAGCAGCAGCGCCGCGATCACGGCGTCGACGTTGACGCAGAAGACGGTGGGGGTCGCACCCTCCTCGTAGAGCGCGTGCACGAGTTCAACGTAGAAGGCGTGGAAGACGTTGTAGTCGCCCCGGCGCGCCATGTCGTCGGCGATGAATCGCTCGCGCGGATCGTGGTTCACCGGCTTGCCGCGGAACACCGGGTGGTGGACGCCGGGCAGCGCGCGCGGCTCGCTCTGGCCGAGCTCCTTGGACCGCTTCTTCTCCGCCCGGTAGCTGCGGGCGAAGTCGCGGGCCAGGGCCTTCAGGTCGATGCCGTGGGCAGGGTCCGTCGGGTCGTCCAGGGGGACGTCGCGGAACTGCTCCAGCAGGAAGGAGATGCCCTCGTAGCCGTTGCCGCCATGGGCGTAGCCGCTGTGGCTGAGGAAGCCGATCATGCCCTTGTTGATCTGCACCCGGCCCGGCGTCTGCGGCCCGTCCGCCGAGACCGCACCCTTGGCGCCCTGCGCCGAGATCGCGCCGGGGCCGTTGGAGATGAGCAGGCCGACCAGCATCTGCAGCAGGCGCGCCTCGCGCTCGCCGGGCTTCTTGCCGATGAGCGGCAGGCACAGGAAGTCGGCCATGGTCCAGTGGCCGAAGCGCTCGTCGCGCGGGATGCCGCAGAGGCTGCCGTGCTGGTGTTCCCGGCCGGGGATCGAGGCGCCGATCATCACGCCGTAGAGCCGCAGGTACCAGGGCAGCGTCTCCGCCGTCAGGCGCGAGATGCGCTTGCGCATCAGCGGTCCCCACGCGATCGTCATCGCGATGGCGGCGAGCACCGCGTCGCGCGACGGCTGCACGCCGAGCCGCGACAGGAAGACGAGGAAGATCGACGCGCCGCCGCGGGTCTTCACCGCCCGCAGCATGGCCTCGGGGCGCGGGTCCGCGGCCTCCTCGGGCGATGCTGCGAACAGCGCGCGCTGCTCCTCCGTCACCGTGATGGGCGCAAGGTCGAACGCCTCGTCGTGGGCGTCCTGCATCCCGGAATGGGCGAAGAGGTCGATGAGCAGCCGCCCGCACGCAAGCGTCCGCTCGACGCGCTTCGGCCCGATGATCGCGGCCGCCGCGGCCATCACCGTGTTCGGCGAGTTGCCCGCCTCGCGTGCCGCGTCCGCCGCCATGATGGCCGGATCGCCGACGAGGTTGATCTCGGCCGCGACGGCGATGTCGAGCATCGCCCGGTCGTTCTCCGTCGCGATCTCGTGCACGAGCGGCAGGGCGAAGTGCGCCTGCACCGGCTGCAGCGCGAGCTCCGTCACCGGGTGCCCGTGCACGCTCGTCACCTGCGTGCCGGTGTTGAGCACGGAGGCGCCCGAGCGGTCCTTCATCCCCTGCCGCGGGATCACCGCGCCGATGGTGCGCGACAGCGCCTCGATCTGCTCGTCGTAGGGCGCCATCGCGCGCACGACGGGCAGCCGGATGTCGGGCGGCAGGTCGAGGCCCTGGTCGTTGGCAAGCCACGGCTTCAGCGACAGCGAGCCCGTACCGGCGAAGTCGGGCTTCACGCCATTCAGCGCCATCACCGCGGTGAGCGCCGCCGGGATGTCGGCGATGTTGGTGACCACCGCGCCGCGCTTCGACACGCAGGGCCGCTCGGGCGTGTAGAGCTCCTCCACGCCGACCGCCTCGCGGAACCAGCGCTCCTTGTCCTCCGCGCGGTCGCCCGAGCCCGCCATGGCGCCGGCATGGCCGACGGCGCGGGTGAGCTTCGACTTCCACCGCCCCACCACGCAGGCCACGATCGGCTTGTCAAAGGCGACGCCCGCCTCGTAGTAGCCGCCCGGCTCGGCGTAGAGCACCGCGGCCCGCGTGCGCGGGTCGGCGTGGAAGGCATGCGCGAAGTCGCGCGCCGCGTAGTGGATGTAGACGTCCTTGCCCGACGAGATCAGCGTCGTCGTCCCCCACCCCTCGGAGGCGAGGTACTGGGCGATGGTGGTGGTGAAGCTCCCCGAGTTGGAGAAGATCGCGATGGAGCCCTTCAGCAGCACCTCGTCCGGCTTGTCGCCGCCGAGCGCACCGCCGATGCGCACGCGGTTCCATGAATCCGCGACGCCGAGGCAGTTGCCGCCGATGATGTCGACACCGTTCGCCTGCCCCATCGCCCGGATCTCGCGGGCGTCGTGCACGGACACCTTCTCCGTCACGATCACGATCTTGCGGATGCCGCGGTTGACGCGGATCAGCTCGGCGACGCCGTCGCGTACGCTGGGCGGCGGCAGGTAGACGACGCCGGTGTCGAAGGCGTGCCCGTCGTCGAGGCCCTCGCGCACGCTGTTGTACACGGGGATGTCGCCGATGGGCGTCGGCAGCACCTGCCCCCGCCGCCCGGGCGAGGTGCCGAACACGACGTTCCCGCCGGAGAAGGCGTGGCTGACCGGCGTCACCTGACGGGACTCGCCGCCCAGGATGTTGAGCACGCAGACGCGGTCGTCGCGCCGCGCCACCTCCTCCAGCGAGGGGATGCCGAGATAGTAGGGGAAGCCGGGGAGTCCGTTGCGGGGCATGTCGGCCTCCCTCACTGCGCCGCGGCGTGGGACGCCGGGACGAGCCCCATCCGCCGCGCCACCTCGGCGCGGCCGCCCGCCTTCATCCACTCGTCCACCTTGCGGGCGTAGTTCACGACCTCCGAGATGGCGCTGTCGAAGCCGAAGAAGCGGTACGGCACCCCCAGCGCGTCGCAGGTCTCGGCGAGCGCGCCCATGCCGCGGATGAGGTTCGGCCCGCCGCGGCCCACCACCACGTAGAGCGGCGTGCGGCCATGCGCGCTGCAATGCTCGCGCAGCCCGTCGCCCATGGCGCGGAAGGTCTCGTAGATGTCGGTGTTGTTGGACTTGCCGCCGATGATGAAGAGCACGTTGGCCTGGCGCAGCCAGTGCTTGTAGCAGATCTTCGCCACCTGCTTCATCTTCTCGTAGGGCGGGTTGCCGCCGAAGTCCGAGGAGATGATCGCCGCGTCGCCGAGCACCTCGGTGACCAGCGAGTTCGCGCCGCCGCCGAAGGTCGGCGCCAGGATCGTGCCCCGGTCGTTGACGACGAAGACGTCCGACTGCCCCTGGTGCGTGCGCAGCTCGTTCACCTCCTGCTCGAAGTCGGAGGTGTCGGCGGTGAAGATGTGCTGCGGCAGGTCGAGCCGCTGCCAGCGCTGGTCGTCGCGGTCGAACCCGCACTTGAAGTCGCAGGCCACCGGCGTCAGCCGGCCGTCGCGCCCCGGTCGCATGCGCAGCGGGTTCAGCTCCAGCGTCGTCATGCCGTAGTGGTGCACCAGCTCCCACAGCTTCGGCAGGTACTGCACCAGCGGCGAGATGATCTCCCTCGGTGCGCCGATGTCGGAGAGCGCGTTCGCCACGACGAAGGCCTTGAGCCCCGTCAGCGCGTCGAACGGCACCTCCGCGATCTCGCGCCGGTCCACCTCCTCGATCTCCATGCCGCCGCGGTGCGTCAGCGTCATCGTCGGGGCGCGGTAGACGGTCGAGTCCGTGATCGAGAAGTACACCTCGTGCTCGGCCGGCACGCCGCCCTCGAAGGTGACGCCGTTCGACTTCGCGATGGCCTCGCCGTGCCGGTGCTCGACGAAGTAGAGCCGCTCCTTCTCGGCGAGCGCGGTCTTCAGGTCCGTCGCCCGGCCGATCAGCCCGGCCTTGCCCTTCTTGCCGATGGCGCCCTTGAACAGCGGCTTGATGAAGATCTGCCGGTGCCGGGTGATGAGGTCCTTGATCTCGTCCTCGCTCGCCCCGGGGCCGAGAACCTCCGCCACGGGGAAGTCGACGTGCTTCAGCAACGGCGCGCCGTAGAGGAGACCTGCGATCTGCATATTCCCCTCCACGCATCACCGTGCGCCGCTGCGGCGGCATGTCCAAGTGATCGATGATGCGCGACATATTGACGCAATTCGCCTGCCCCGCCTAGCGCGATCTCCGCAGCGGCCGGAAAGCCCTGTGCACGCCCTGCGACAGGAGGCGCGGCACCATGGGCCGCAGCTCCGCCATCCCGCCGCGCCGCTTGCGCCCCCGGCGCCGCGTGGGGGACGATGCGCGCACCTTCCCCACCCCGAGGACACGCGCCCGTGGCCAGCTCTGCCCCTGCCCTGCCGGACATCGCCTTCGACCGCTACTACACCTACGCCGAGATGACGGAGCGCCTGAAGGCGCTGGTCGCGGCCCACCCTCACCTCGCGACGATGCGCTCGCTGGCCAAGACCTTCCAGGGCCGCGACGTCTGGCTCGTCGAGATCACCAACCCGAAGACCGGCCCGGCGGCCGAGAAGCCCGGCTACTACATCGACGCGCAGATCCACGCCGAGGAGCACGCCACCAGCGCCACGGCGCTCTACGCCATCTGGCACCTGCTGACCGGCTACGGCCGCGACCCGGAGGTGACGCGCCTCGTCGACCAGCAGGTGTTCTACATCCTGCCGCGCATCAACCCGGACGGGGCCGAGCTGTCGCTGGTGCCGCCCTACTACAACTGGTGCGGCAACGGCCGCTTCATGCCCGGCTTCGACCGCATCGAGGGCCTCATCCCGGAGGACCTCGACGGCGACGGCACCATCGTCTGGATGCGCGTGCCCGACGGCAAGGGCGAGTGGAAGAAGAGCGAGGTCGATCCCCGCATCATGGTGCAGCGCCGCCCCGGCGAGGAGGGCGGCGAGTACTATCGCATCTATCCCGAGGGGCGGATTCGCAACTTCGACGGCGTCAACGTGCCGGTCGAGATGCCGTTCGACGGCAACATGAACCGCAACTTCCCGACGCACTGGTCGCCGCAGGAG
This sequence comes from Alsobacter sp. R-9, assembly GCF_054612375.1. NCBI lineage: Bacteria > Pseudomonadati > Pseudomonadota > Alphaproteobacteria > Hyphomicrobiales > Alsobacteraceae > Alsobacter > Alsobacter sp. R-9. The sequence goes on from NZ_JBTSWJ010000006.1 coordinate 150,960, forward strand.
TACGGCGCCGGCGAGCACCCGCTCTCCGAGCCCGAGGCGCACGCCATGGCGCGCCTCATCCTCGACCATCCGAACATCTGCGGCATGTGCGCCTACCACACGCATGGCGGCATCATCATGCGGCCGAGCATGACCAAGCCCGACAGCGCCATGGGCGCGCGCGACATCGCGCTCTTCAAGGAGATCGGCAAGGTCGGCACCGAGCTCACCGGCTATCCCACCGTGTCGATCTACGAGGACTTCACGCCGGACAAGACGAAGATCCGCCGCGGCGGGCTGATGGACTGGACCTACGAGGAGCTCGGCATCATCTCGTTCGGCACCGAGCTGTGGGACCTCGAGCGCGAGGCGGGGGTCCAGAAGGTCGGCTACATGAACCTCTACCCGCGCACGGAGGAGATCCAGATCAAGGTCTTCGGCTGGGTGCTGGAGAACGTCGGCGAGAAGGGCTTCCGCGACTGGACGCCCTTCGACCACCCGCAGCTCGGCCCCGTCGAGATCGGCGGCATGGTCAACATCTGGACCTACCGCAACCCGCCGGGACGCCTGCTGGAGGACATCTGCCGCCGCAACGTCCTCTTCAACCTCCGCCACGCCGCCTGCGCGCCGCGGGTGCGCGTCGACGAGGTGACGCTGGAGGCGCTGGGGGCCGACCTCTACCGTGTCCGCGCCGTCGTCGGGAACCACGGCTACCTGCCGACCAACCTCTCCGACGTGGCGCTCGCCAACAAGGTCGCGAAGCCGGTGCGCGTGCGCATCGCGGTCGACGGCGGCGAGGTGGTGATGAACCCCGTCGAGGCCGACCTCGGCCACCTCGCCGGCCGCAACGAGCGGCAGTACCCGTGGTCGCCCTGGGGCCAGCAGTGGACGGCGACGACGAAGCCCGTCGAATGGCTCGTCCGCCTCCCCGGCGGCCACGGCTCGGTCGAGGTCACTGCCGTCTCCGAGAAAGGCGGCACCCACCGCCTCCGCGCCCGCCCCTGACGCGCTGGCACGGTGCCGCGGCGGCCCCGCGCCTCACGCGGCCCCGCCGCCTACAGCAGCCCGCGGCGACGGCGCTCGGCGTCGTCCCAGGCGGTGAGCGCCTGGTAGTCCGGCACGAAGCCGAGGCCCTTCTCGGCGTCCGACGACACCGCCCCCTGCGAGGTGACCACGTCGACGACTGCGGGCGCGTTGGCGAGCGCGCGGCGGATGGCGCCCTCGAGGTCGGCCGGGTCCTCGACCCGCTCGCCGTGCGCGCCCAGCGCCCGCGCCATCGCGGCGTAGTCGGAGTGGCGCAGCGTCGTGCCGACGACGCGGCCGCCGTAGTTCATCTCCTGGTCGAACCGCTCGATGTTCCACGCCGCGTTGTTGGAGACGATGAACACCGCCTTGGCGCCGTGCCGCACCGCCGTGTCGACCTCCATGGCGTTGATCCCGTAGGCGCCGTCGCCGTTGACCGCGATCACCTGCCGGCCGGGGAAGGCGAGCGCCGCGGCCACCGCGAAGGGCACGCCGACGCCGAGGCAGCCGAAGGCCCCCGCGTCCATGTAGGTGCGCGCATTGAGTCCGACGCGGGCGAAGCTGAGCAGGTCGCCGCCGTCGGCGATGGCGATGTAGTCCTCCTCCGCCACACGCTTCAGCGCCTCGAAGATCGTCAGCGGGTGGATCTTGCCGTCCGGGCCGCGCTGCGGCGCCGCCGTCGCCGCGCCCTTGGCGATCCGTTCGCGGTGCTTGGCCCTGAGCCCGTCGGACCACGCCGTGTCGCGCTCGCCGGCATCGTTGCCGAGGCCTTCGGTCAGCGCATCGAGCGCGAGGTCCACGGCGGCGAGGATCTCCGGTTCGCCGCGGCGGTTGTCGACCAGTTCGCCCGCCGTGTCCGCGATGCGCAGGAAGGTCGCGTCGGGGAACACGGCCGGCGAGCCGAAGCCGACCTGGTAGTCGAGCTTGCGGCCGAGCGTGACGACGAGGTCGGCCTGCGCCATCGCGGCGGCGCGCACCGCGCCGACGACGGCGGGGTGCTCGGCGGGCACGAGGCCGCGGCTCTCCTGCGTGTCGAGGTAGAGTGCGCCAGTCGCGTCGAGGAAGCGCACCAGCGCGTCCGACGCGCCGCGCGCGCCGCGGCCCGAGATGACCAGCGGGCGCTTCGCGGCGCGCAGGGCCGCGACGCCTTCGGCGACGCGGGCGGCATCGGGCACCGGCCGGCGCGGCGGCTTCGGCACCAGCCAGTCGCGGGGGATGAGGTTGGGCGCGACGCGGGTGCGCAGCACGTCCGTCGGCACCTCGATGTAGGACGGGCCAGGCTCGCCCATGTCGCCCTCCGCCCGAGCGATCGCCTCGTCGAGCTCGCGGATCACCTGGTCGGCGACGCGCGCGGTGCGGCAGTAGCGCGTGACGGGCCGCAGGATGTCGACGTGCGGGATGTCCTGCAGCGGCCCCATGTTGGCCTGCGGCCGCGACGTGCAGCCGCCGATCAGCAGCAGCGGCACGCGGGCGAGCGACGCATTCGCAATGCCGGTCACGCAGTTGGTGACGCCGGGGCCGGCCGTCACCATGGCGACGCCGAGCGTCCCGGTCAGCTCCGCATGGGCGTGCGCCATGTGCACGGCCGCCCCCTCGTCGCGCACGTCGACGATGCGGATGCCACGCCGGGCGAGGTGGTCCCAGATCGGCTGGATGTGGCCGCCCTGCAGCCCGAAGATGCGGTCGATGCCGCGCAGCTGCAGCGCGTGCGCGATCCACGCCGCGATGGTGTCCTCGTCCCTGTTGAGGTCCTGCTGGACGGACATGGGCGTTCTCCTCGGTTCGTGCATCCTCCCGTCATGACGGGTGCGCGATGCATCTCGGATGATCCTCCCCTCCCCCTCGTGGAGAGGGGCCGGGGGTGGGGGTCTTGCGACGGCCGCGTCCCTACGGAAACAGCCCGTCGATGAAGTCCGCCCCCTGCTCCCCTCCCCCTTGTGGGGAGGGGTTGGGGGTAGGGGTCGCCGACAGCCGCTTCCCCGCGGAAACAGCCCGTCGATGAAGTCCGCCCCCTGCTGCCCTCCCCCTTGTGAGGAGGGGTTGGGGGTGGGGGTCGCCGACAGCAGCCTCCCCGCGGAAACAGGCCGTCGACGAAGTCCGCCCCCTGCTCCCCTCCCCCTTGCGGGGAGGGGTTGGGGGTGGGGGTCGCACGGCCGGGCGCCGTCGCCCCCGGGGTCGGCAGCCCGGGCTACGTCGCCCGCCCCGCCAGCATGTCCCGCAGGACGCGATGCAGGATCTTGCCCGTCGCGTTGCGCGGCATCTCGTGGTGCTCGAGGAACAGGACGGCCCTGGGCCGCTTGAACCCGGCGAGCCTGTCGCGCGTGAACGCGATCAGCTCGGCCTCGGTGACGGTGGCGCCCTCGCGCAGCACCACGGCGGCCTCGACCCGCTCGCCCCACTTGGCGTCCGGGCAGCCGACCACGGCGACGTCGCGCACGTCCGGGTGCTGGCCGATCACGGCCTCCACCTCGGTGGGATAGACGTTCTCGCCGCCGGTGATGATCATGTTCTTCTTGCGGTCGACGAGGCGGATGAACCCCTGCGGGTCGCGCAGCGCCATGTCGCCCACCGTCAGGTACTCGCCGCGGAACGCCTCGGCCGTCTTGGCCGGCAGGTTCCAGTAGCCCTCAAACGCGTAGGGCCCGCAGGAGTAGAGCTCGCCGATCTGCCCGTCGGGCACCTCGTTGCCATCGTCGTCGAGGAGCCGGATCGGTGCCGAGCCGACGACCTCGCGACCGACGGTGCCGAGGTGGTCGAACTGCTCGTCGGGATGCAGCATCGTCACCCAGCCGGCCTCCGTCGAGCCGTAGAGCTCGAAAAGCCCGGAGTTGGGGAACATCTCCATGACGGCGCGCTTCGTCTCGACCCGCGCCGGGGCCGAGGAGATCATCAGCTTCTCGACGCGCTCGAAGCCCGCCGTGCCGCGCTCGGCGGCCGGCACCTCGAGCATCATGATGTAGTGGGTGGGCGTCAGCGAGGTGAAGGTCACGCCCATCGAGCCGATGGTGCGCAGGCACAGCGCGGCATCGAAGTTCGCCCGCGAGAACACCGTCACGGCCGCGCCGACATGGAGGAACGAGGTGAAGAAGTTCAGCGAGTTCGCGTGGCACATCGGCATGACGAGCAGCGCGTCGTCCTTGCGCCCGAGCTTCAGCTCCACCGCCGTCATGTACGCAAGCATCGCCATGCCGCGGTGGTTGCGGATCGCGCCCTTCGGGTTGCCGGTGGTGCCGGAGGTGTACATCAGGCACCACGGGTCGTCCGGCGACACCGGCACGGCGGGCTCGGCGGCGGACGCGCCGGCCAGCAGCGTCTCGTAGGGCAGCCAGCCGGGCGCCGGTGCGGAGCCGATCAGCACGTAGCGGTCGGCCGGGACGGGCAGCGCGTCGCGGATGCCCTCGACGAGGCCGCGCAGCGCCTCCTCGGCGATGAAGGCGGCGACGCCGCAGTCGAGGCCGATGAAGCGCGCCTCCGCGCCCGTGAGGCGGAAGTTCACCGGCACCGCGATCAGCCCGGCCTTGGCGACGGCGACGTAGATCTCGGCCCACTCGACCCTGTTGTAGGCCAGCACGGCGACGCGGTCGCCCTTCTTCAGGCCGAGCCCGAGCAGGCCGTTGGCGAGCCGGCAGGCGCGGTCGTTCCAGGCGGCGAACGTCATGGTCCGCTCGAGGTCGCGCGCACCGATGCGGTCGGGCTGCAGGCGGGCCTGCGCGGTCAGCGTCTCGCCGGCCGTGAGCAGTCGGATCATGGCGGTCCTCCCCTCAGGCCGCCGGAGCGGCGCTCGTCTCGCGTTCGGCCAGAGCAGCGCTGAGCGCCTCGGCCGCCGTCACGTCGTGCTCGACGGCGAGACGTTCCGCCCGGATCGACTCGCCCGAGACGATGGCGGCGAGGATGTCGGCGTGCTGGCGCCAGATCTCGGCCGGCGCCTCGCCGAGGCGCAGCACCTCGCCCATCGCGCGCCGCAGGAACCGCCAGTGCGGCTCCGCCGTGCGGGCCAGCAGCGGGTTCCCCGAAGCGCGGTAGATCAGGCCGTGGAACTCGGCATCGGCCCGCACCTGCCCGCCGACGTCGCCGGCTTCGACCGCCGCCTGCCCGCGCCGCAGCAGCGCCCGCCCCTCGGCGCCGATCGCCGCCGCGGCGGAGGGATTGTCCCGGACCTGCGCCGCCGCCCGCCGCGCGGCAAGCCCGTCGAGCGCGGCGCGGATGTCGTAGTGATGGCGCATCAGGTCGAGGTCGAGCGGCGTCACCTGCAGGCCCCGCCGCCCGATCTCCTCCACCATCCCGTCCGCCTTCAGCAGCGCCATCACCTGCTGGATGGGCTGCCGCGACACGCCGAACTGCGCCGCCAGCTGCTCCTGCACCAGATGCGCGCCGGGCTTCAGCGAGCCGTCGCAGATCGCGTCGACGATCACGTCGTACACCTGCTGCGTCAGGCTCGGCTGGGCCGGCAACAGCTTCATGGGCGCTTCCTTGAACTCTGAATTCAGAGTTCAATAGACGCGATGAGGGGTTTCGTCAACGCCGAAGGCGGGCGTTCTCGGAGACGTTTCGCCTTCCGGTTGCCGCTGGAGAGGCCGTGGGAAGGCGGTGGAAGAGCCGGGAACGGGCGGTTCAAACGCGAAAAGGCCGGCGGAGAGTGTCTCCGCCGGCCTCGGAAAGGGTCGAAAACGCCCCGGAAGGATACGGTTCAGTTCGCCTTGGCGATGGACGTGACGGTGAGCTGGCCGTTCACCCGGGCGGCGGTGAAGAGCACCTTGTCGCCCTTTTTCACCTGCTTCAGCATGGACTTGTCCCCGGCCCGGAAGACCATCTTCATCTCGCCCATGTCGAGATTGGGGATCGCCGCGTGGTCGATGGTGATCTTCTCGGCGCTCTCGTCGACCTTCTCGATCGTCCCCCTCACCTTCGGCGTTTCCTGCGCGAAAACGGGCGAAATCGCAGTGGAAACGGCCACCAGGGCGGCGAGAACGGTGCTCCGGGTCTTGCTGCGGGTCATGAGTTGATCTCCTCGCTACTTGACGATGACGGTTCCGGTCATGCCGGCTTCACGATGACCGGGGATGAGGCACGAGAAATCGAACGTTCCGGCCTTGTCGAAGCGCCACAGGATCTCCGACTTCTTCTTTGGCTCTACTCGCTTCGCGTTCGGGTCGTCGTGCTCCATGTCGGGGTTCTTCCTCATCTCCTCGGCGTGCCGGAGGTTCATTTCCAGCGTGCCGAGCACGAGTTCGTGGTCGAGCAGCCCGTCGTTCCTGAGCCGGAAGCGGATCTGCTCGCCCCTCTTCACCTCGATGCGGTTCGGGACGAAGGCCATCGTCCCGCTCCCCTCCTGCATCACGACCTCGACGGTCCTTGCAGGCTTGCGGGGGTCCCCCGGGCGCCCGAAGGCGTCCATCGCGTGCTTGTGGCCGGCGGGCCCGGAACCGGCCCATGCCGCGCCGCCAGTCACCGCCGCGCAGGCGAACGCGGCGATGAGCGCGGCAAGACGATGTCTCTTCACGGTCGAAACTCCTTCGAAATCAATGCTGTCCATGTCCGCCCTGCGACGGCCGCCTGCGCGGGTCGACGACGGAGAACGTCTGTCCCCTGGCATCGTCCGGCGGCCGTCCCGCCCGCGGCGGCGCGGGCACCGCGCCCTTCGCCTCGTAGGCCACGGTCCCGGGCGGGTGGCTGAACCAGCCGGGGTCCTTGTAGTCGTCCTTTGCCAGGCCCTCGCGCACCTTCACGACCGAGAACATGCCGCCCATCTCCACCGGACCGAACTGCGCGAAGCCGGTCATCATCGGCAAGGTGTTGTCCGGAAGCGGCATTTCCATGGAGCCCATCTCGCCCATGCCCGTCGATCCCATCGGCATGTATCCGGGAACGAGCTTCTTCAGCCGCTGGGCGAGGTCCTTCTTGTCGACGCCGATGTAGTTCTTCACCGAGTGGCCCATGGCATTCATCGTGTGGTGCGACTTGTGGCAGTGGATGGCCCAGTCGCCCGGTTCGTCGGCGACGAAATCGAACGAGCGCATCTGCCCCACCGCGCAGTCGATGGACACCTCCGGCCACGCCGCCTCCTCCGGCACCCAGCCGCCGTCCGTGCCCGAGACCTTGAACTCGTAGCCGTGCAGATGGATCGGATGGTTCGTCATGGTGAGGTTGCCGAAGCGGATCCTCACCTTGTCCCCCTTGCCCACGACCAGCGGGTCGATGCCCGGGAACACGCGGCTGTTCCAGCACCAGAGGTTGAACTCCAGCATGGTGTTCACCTTCGGCACGTAACTGCCCGCCTCGATGTCGAAGGCGTTGAGCAGGAAGGCGAAATCGCGGTCGACACGGCGGAACGCAGGGTCGCGCGGGTGCACGATGAAGAGACCCATCATGCCCATCGCCATCTGCACCATCTCGTCGGAGTGCGGGTGGTACATGAAGGTGCCGCTGCGACGCAGCTGGAACTCGTAGACAAACGTCTTCCCAGGCGGGATGTGCGGCTGGGTGAGCCCGCCGACCCCATCCATGCCGTTGGGCAGCCGCTGCCCGTGCCAGTGCACCGCCGTGTTCTCAGGCAGCCGGTTGGTGACGAAGATGCGGACCTTGTCCCCCTCCACGGCCTCGATGGTCGGGCCGGGCGACTGGCCGTTGTAGCCCCACAAATGCGCCTTCATGCCGGGCGCCATCTCGCGGATGACGGGCTCAGCGACGAGGTGGAATTCCTTCCAGTCGCCGTTCATGCGCCAGGGGAGCGTCCAGCCGTTGACGGTGACCGTCGGCTGGTAGTCGGGACCCGAGCCTGGGACGAGCGGCGGCTGGGTCGCCGGGCCGGGACTGACCGGCGCCTCGGGGATCGCCGCCGCCTGCGCCCGGCCGCTGACCATGGCGGCACCGGTGACGACGAGGCCGCCGCCGGCCCGGATGAGATGTCTGCGCGAGATGTCCATGTCGATCAGTCCCGTTCTCAGTGGCCGGCGGCCGCTTCGGCGCTGGCGGTCACGGCTCCGGCCCCGCCGCTGGAGGCCCCTGCCCCGCCCCCGGCAAGAGCGGCGCGCAGCTCCGCGTCCGCGATCCAGAAGTCCCGCCGCGCGTCGATGGCCTGCGCCTGCGCGAGGATGCGGCCGCGCACGTCCGCGACGAGGCTCGTCACGTCGACGAGCATGCCGCTGTACTGCAGCAGCGCCTCCTCCTGGATCTGCTTGCGCAGCGGCAGCACCGTCGTCTCGTAGTGGCGCGCGATGTCCCACGTGCCGCGATAGGCGAGATAGGCCTCGCGCGCCTCGGAGCGGACGTTGACCGCCTTCTCGGCGAGGCGGTTGGCGGCGCGCATGTAGCGCTGCTCGGCGTCCATCACACGCGCCTGCCCGAAGTCGAACAGCGGGATCTCGAAGTCGATGGCGAGCCCGCGGCGGGTGAGGGATTCCTTCTCGATCCCGCCATTCTCGGCGACGCCGATCTTGCGGTCGTACTTGCTCGTGCCCGCCAGCTCGACGTCGGTGGTGAAGCGCGTCGCCTGGGTGAGGCCGAGCGACTTGCCGAGGGCCTCCAGGTCGATCCGCGCCGCCTCGAGGTCGACGCGACGCGCCAGCGCCTGCGCTTCCACGTCCCGCGCAGTCTTCACGGCGGCGGGCAGCGGCGGCAGCGACGACGGCAGCCGCAGGTCGGTGTCAGGCCCCCACAGACCCAGCAGGCGGATGAGTCGCTCGCGCTCCAGCCGCTGCTGCAGCCGCGCCCGCGCCAGCTGGGAATCGAGCTCGGCGGCCAGCGCGTAGTCGCGGGCCTGGTCGAGCTTGTTCATTCCGCCGGTCTCGCCGAGCTTGCGGGCGAGTTCGGCCGTGGCATCCGTGGTCACCTTCGCCTGCTGCAGCGTCGCCACCTGCTGGTTGGCGGCGACGGTGCGAAAGTATTGCCGCCGCACGTCCGTCGCGAGCTTCAGCGTGGCCTCGGCGGCGCGCATCTGGGCGGCCCGCAGGGCGTCGCCCGCGATCTCGCGCCGGGCCGGCAACGTGGCCAGCTGGAACAGGTTGAGGAGGATGGCACGCTCGAGCTCCAGCTCGAGGCCGCCGCCGAGCCGGGACAACCCGACCTTCGGGTTCGGCGGCAGGCTCGCCTGCAGCAACGCCGCCTCCGAAACGCCGACCTCGTTGTAGGCGGCCTGCAATCCGCGGTTGCTGGCAAGCGCGACGCCCACCGCGGCCTCGGCGGTCAGCGGCCGCTTCAGCGCGGCCCTGACGCGGCCCGCCGCCTCCGCGGATTCCGCGTCGGTGGTGATGCGCGTCACGCCCTGGCCAAGTTCGGCCTTCGCGACGGAGTCGACCGGCGCGAGCGCGCCCTCGGGGCCCGTCGTGACGCAGCCGGACAGCACGACGGCGAGCACGCCGACGCCGCAGAGGCGGGCGGGAGCTGAACCCCGCGCACGAGGATCATTCGGCATGCGCGTTCCCCTTGGGCGCGACAGTCCTGTTGAGTTCGTCCCAGCCCTTCGGCTCGACGACCTCGAACCGTCCCACACCGGCGGTGACGGGGGCTGCGGGAACGGGGCGGACGACGTGCGTGGCGTCGGCTGGCCCGGCCAGGTAGGCCGGCACCGCGGGCGCGCAGCCCGCAAGGCCGATCGTCGCCAGCACCAGGGGCGACAGTCTGGGCATGGATAATCCGGATGGGTGGGCTCTGACATGCCGCCTCCACGGATGGGAGCGCAGCGCCGAAGCCTGACCTCGACCATGGACCCGACGGGGTCCGGCGGGCGGGCCGCGGCCCGCAGTCGCTCAGGCCGGTTTCGGCGGTCTCAGGAGCCCGTCGAAGGCGATCCCGCTCGGAAGGGGCAGCGCGACCATCACCACGATCGCGGCCATGGGCGCCCGCACGGCAACGCCCTGCGAAACCTGCTGGGTCATGGCGTGGCAGGTCACGTTGCAGCAGGTGGAGGACGCCGCGTCGCTGCCGCAGTGCTTCTGCCCGCCGTCGTGATCCGCACCTGCGTCCATGGCTGCATGCGCGTGTCCGCCCCCGTCGTGGAGGTGGCCGGCATGATCGGCCTGGGCGGCGACATGGTGGGCATCGTGGCTTTGCACCGCGGCGTGGCCATGCCCGGTCGTGATCCCGTGGGCCTGAGGCGCCGCAGCCGCGACGGCACGCGTCCCCGACAGCGGGAACAGGGCCAGCGCGATCGTCAGCAGCAGGGCGGCGATGCTCTTCATGGGGCTCAGGCGACCACGACCGAAGGCCATCGGTTCTCTCACATTCGGGTCCGCACGCCAAGCCGCTGGCGTCGCGGAAATGCCGCGGCATGCACCGGGGGCTTCAGGCCGCTGGCCACGACCAGAAGCCGCTGCCCTCCTTGTCGAGAAAGCCGTTCAGCACCATGCGGTGCACCTCGTCCGCGCCGTCCACGAGGCGCGCCTGCCGGGCATAGCGGTAGATCCATTCCAGCACGGTGTCGGTCGAGTAGCCGCGGGCACCGTTGATCTGGATCGCGACGTCCGCCGCCTGGTGCAGGAGGTTGGCGACGTGCACCTTGGCCATCGAGACCTCCTTGCGCGCGAAGCCGCCGCGGTCGAGCTCCCACGCCGCCTTCATGACGAGGAGACGGCCGATCTCGATGTCCATGGCGAGCTTGCCCAGCATCAGCTGGATGCTCTCCCGGTCGGCGAGGCGCACCCCAAACCCGGTGCGGACCGCCGCGTACTCCTTGGCGATCTCGACGCAGCGCTTCGACAGGCCGAGCCAGCGCATGCAATGCGTCAGGCGCGCCGGTCCCAGCCGGATCTGCGTGAAGCGCATCCCCTGCCCTTCCTCCAGCAGCCGGTTCTCGACCGGAATCTCGAGACCCTCGAAGGCGAGCTCGCAGTGGCCGCCGTGCTCCTCCGGCCCCATGATCCCGATGCGCCGGACGATGCGCCATCCCGGCTGGTCGCGATGGAACAGGAACGCCGTCAGGCCGTGGCGCGGATCGTCCGAGGTCCGCGCGATGAGGATGAAGTGCGCCGCGTCCTCGGCGCCGGTGATGAACCACTTGCGGCCCGTGACGACATAGACGTCGCCGCGGCGCACCGCCCGCGTGTCGATCATCTGCGGGTCGGATCCGCCGCCGGGATGGGGCTCGGTCATGGCGAAGGCGGACCGCACCTCGCCGCGCACGATCGGCTGCAGCCAGCGCTCCTGCTGGGCGGGCGTCGCCGTCTTCTCCAGCACCATCATGTTCCCGTCGTCGGGTGCGGCCGAGTTGAAGCAGACGGGCCCGAAGATGGACCGGTTCATCGTCTCGTAGCACGCCGCCATGCCGATCTTGCCGACGCCCAGACCACCCGTCTCGGGCTTCAGCTGCAGGCACCACAGGCCTTCGGCCTTCGCCTTGTCGCGGAGTGCGGCCAGAGGCGCCGCGGCAATGTTGCCGTGAGCGTCCCACGTGGAGCGGTCGGCTTCCACCGGCATGACCTCGCGCTCGACGAACGCGGCGATGCGGGCTCGGATGTCCTCGATCCGGGCGGGAAGGGTGAAGTCCATGGCCGATGCGTCCTTCGTGTCTGTCAGAGTCCCGTCACCAGATGCCCACCGTCGACGGCCAGCACCGAGCCGGTCATGAAGGCGGAGGCGTCCGACGCCAGCAGCAGGAAGGCGCCGTCCATGTCCTCCGGCGTCCCGATCCGGCGCATCGGGATGCGCTGGATCGTGCGCTGCCCCGCCTCGGTGGCGAAGAAGGCGGCATTGATGTCGGTGGCGACGTAGCCCGGGCAGAGCGCGTTGACGCGGATGCCGTAGCGCGCCCACTCCAGCGCCATGGCCTTCGTCATCTGCACGACGCCGGCCTTGGACACGGTGTACGGCGCCACGCCCTTGGCGACGTTGAGCCCGAGGATGGAGGCGACGTTGACGATGACGCCCGGCCGGCCGGCGTCACGCCATGCCCTCGCCGCCCCCACCGAGAGCAGGAAGGGCCCGCGCAGGTTGGTGTCGAGCACGCGGTCGAAGATGGCGGCGTCGACGTCGATGGCGGATTCGCTCGCCGCGACGCCGGCATTGTTGACCAGGACGTCGAGCGGCGGCGCGCCGTCGGCCACGGCGGTGGCGAGCGCCGACGCGATGGAGCCCTCGTCCGTCACGTCGAGGGCGACCGCCCGCGCATGCGGCGCCCCGGCCGCCGCGAGCTCGTTGACGAGCGTCTGCAGCCTGTCGATCCGCCGGGCGGCCACCGTCACGGCCGCGCCGCAGCCCGCCAGAAGCCGCGCGAAATGCTCGCCGAGGCCGCCGGACGCCCCCGTGACGAGCACGTGCCGGTCGCGCATGCGTGCGCCGAGATCCATGGACCGTTCCCCGCTCAGGACGACGCCATGGCGAGCGCATGGGCCCGCCGGGCGAAGTTGACTGCCAGCCGCCCCGTCTTCGCCGCGTTGGCATCCGCCGCCGTGCCGGTCCGGGCCCGGTCCGCGATGCCGACGAAGATCACGGCGAAGCGGAACAGCGCGAAGACGACGTGGAAGGGCCGGAGCCGCCCGGACGGCGCCGGCAGCCCCTCGTAGCGCGCCACGAACGCGTCCTGCGCCGGGATGCCGAGCGTCTCGATGTCGAGGCCGAGGATGCCGGAATACTCGTCCGGGCTCGAATGCCACGTCATGCAGCAGAAGCCGAGGTCGGCGAGCGGATCGCCCAGCGTCGCGAGCTCCCAGTCGAGGATGCCCACGACCCGCGGCTCGACCGGGTGGAACATCAGGTTGCCGAGCCGGAAGTCGCCATGCGCGATGGAGACGCGCCCGTCGTCCGGCGGCAGCTTGTCGGAGAGCCAGGCCACGACGGCGTCGAGCTCCGGGATGTCGTCCGTGGGGGACTCCTCCCACTGCCGCGACCAGCGCGCCAGTTGCCGCGCGAAGTAGCTGCCCGGCCGGCCGAAGTCCGCGAGACCGACCGTGGCCGGATCGACCGCATGGAGCGCAGCGAGCGTCTCCGCCATCGAGAAGTACATCGCCGTCCGGTCTGCCGGGGCGATGCCGGGCAGCGCGCAGTCGTGGAAGACGCGGCCCTCGAGCTTCTCCATGACGTAGAAGGGCGTGCCAAGCACCCCCGCATCGGCCTCGTAGAGCAGCGGGCGGGGCACCGGCACGGGCGTGCCCGCGAGGGCGCTCAGCACGCGGAACTCGCGGTCCACGGCGTGCGCCGAGGGAAGCGTCACCCCCGCAGGCTTCTTGCGCAGCACGGCGCCGCCGTCAGGAAAGGAGACGATGTAGGTCGGGTTGGACTGCCCGCCGCTGATCCGCGTCAGCTGCATCGGCCCCCGGGCGAAGGGGAGCCGGGCCGCCAGGTACTCGGCCAGGGCGGCGGGCTCGAAGTCGACGGGGCCCTGGTGGGAGGCGGCGGATGTCATGGCACGGCACTGCGATGGCAAAGATGCGGGCGACCGTCCGGCCACCGCGACGGCGCACATGGTGGCGCATCACCCTCCGTGGCGGCAAGGGCCTCGGATCGAGCCGCCCGATCCTGCCGGCACGGCCGCCTGCCGCAGACGGCACAGCCCGCGCCGCGGACGGAGACGGGACTCCCGCGTCGCTCAGGTCGTGGGGTCGGCCTGCAGCGTCGTGCGCCCACGCTCGGCGGCGAAGACGTTGCTGTCGAGGCGGGCGATCCACGCCCGTCCGTCGGCGGTGACGCTGAGGTAGCGCATGGCGAGCCCCAGGTGGGGCGAGATCGACTTCCAGAAGAAGTCCGGATAGCGCTCGATGACGTCGGCGGCGGAGGTGTAGCCGAGTTGCACGTCGAGCCCCGTCTCGCGGAACTCGCAGAACAGCGCGAAGGCCTTGCGCAGGTAGGCCGGGTCGCCGAGCTGTCCGATCAGGTCGGCGGCGCGCACGAGGACGCCGTCCTCGGTCTCATCGTTGCTGATGGCCGCGGGAAAGCGCGTGGACTCGATGGCGTTGGCGATCCGCCGGGCATCGATGAACCCGGCCCCGTCGCCGAGGCGCTCCAGCACGAAGAGCTTGCTGCGGTCCACGTGGTAAGCCGAGAGCCAGGCGTCCGAGGCGCCGCGCGGCAGCTCCACCGTCTCTCCGTGCATGCTGGCGACGTAGCGCGGCGGCCGGTCGTCGTTCAGCACGCCCCGGACGTAGCCGATGTCGTGGTAGAGGCAGGAAATGAGGACGTGCAGCCAGTCCTGCGGCGTCGTCTTCTTCAGGAGGTAGCGGCCGCGCATGATGTCACGGGCCACGAGCGTCACCATCATGGTGTGCTCGACGTTGTGGTACGGCGCGTCGCTGAGCCCGATGCATTCGAGCGCCAGCCGCGCCGCCGTCTCGATGCCCTCGGCCAGCGGGGCCTCCGACGATCCGAACGTCCGGCGAAAATCCTCGGCCAGGAAGGGCCCCAGCGCATCGGCGGCCAGTTCTGACACGGTGAACATCGTCGCCTCCGTCGCGTCGCGCCAACGTCACGCTCAGGCTCGCCGCGCCGGCTGTCAACCGCTTCGTGCTGTCGCAGCAGTGCACCCGCGATGGCCGAACCTCACGCCATGATGCTCAGGCCTCCGTCCACGTAGACCGTCATGCCCGTCAGCCGGTGGGCGAAGGGCGTGGCGAGATAGGCCGTCGTCACGCCAACGTCGTCGATGTCCACGAGTTCACCGACGGGCGCGCGGTCGACCGCCTCGGCCAGCATCTGGTCGAAGTCCTTGAGCCCCGAGGCCGCGCGGGTCTTGAGCGGGCCGGGCGAGACCGCATGCACACGAATGTGCTTCGGCCCCAGTTCGTGCGCGAGGTACCGCACGCTGCTCTCGAGCGCCGCCTTCACCGGGCCCATCAGGTTGTAGTTGGGAACCACCCGCTCCGCCCCAAGGTAGCTCATGGCGAGCAGGGTGCCGCCGTCGGTCATGAGCGGCTCGGCGAGCCGCGCCATGCGCAGGAACGAGTGGCACGAGATGTCCATCGCCTTGGCGAAGCCCTCGGCGGAGCTGTCGACCAGGCGGCCCTGCAGGTCTTCCTTCGGCGCGAAGGCGATGGAATGCAGGGCGACGTCGAGGCGACCCCAGGTCGACCGGATGCGGTCGAAGACCGCTTCCAGCTCTCCGGGAACGGAGACGTCGCAGGGCATCATGATCGACGCTTCCAGCTCCCTCGCCAGCGGCTCGACATGCGGTCGAGCCTTGTCGTTGAGCCACGTGACCGCGAGGTCGGCGCCGATGCGGCGGAAGGCGCGCGCGCAGCCATAGGCGATGGAGGACTCGTTGGCGATGCCCAGCACGAGCACCTTCTTGCCCGCAAGCGGGAGTCCGGCCGGAAGCTCGATCATGACCGCCCTCCCCGCCCGGCGCGCTTCGGACGTGCGGCGACCGCGAGCGACACCACGCGGTCGTCGCGTGCCGTTTCCGGACCCAGCAACTCGTGGAAGCGGGCGAGCAGGCGTTTCTGGCTCTCGTTGAGGTCGAGCGTCTGCCCGAGCTTGTCGAACAGGTCGAGCGCGGCCTTGCGGTCCGCGGGAGTCGTGAGGAGGCTCGGCAGCGTGGCAATGGCCTTCTCGCGCGCGAACTCCACGATCGCGGATTGCTGCCGCACCCGCTGGCGCAGGACATCGGGGTCGAGCGCCACGATGTTCAACTCGCGCGCGACGACGTCGATGGCCGCCTGGGACGTGGACAGTCGCCGGCGCCCCGTGCCCGCCTTGATGGCCAGCATCGCCATGCGCGCCGCCGCATCGTAGAAGTCGCCCCTGTCGGCATGGGCGATGGCGTCTCGCACGAAGGCCTCGCCCGGGACCTCCTCCTCGGGCAGCGTCACGGTCCGCGGCGGCCGGCCGACCGCCTCGGCGACGGCCATGGAGCCGTAGATGCTGAAGAAGAGGTACTCGCCGAGGGCGTCGCGGGTGGCGCGGTAGAGTTCCAGCGCGCTGCTGGCGAGCGTGACGGCGAAGCGCTCGCCGAGGACGGCCGGCCCCCGGTCGTCGCGCGGCGCGCGGTTGACCCTGGCGAGTTCCGCCGCGGACTTCACCCCCGTCATCGCCGGGTTGAGCCCCGACAGGGCCCAGCGCTGGACGCGCAGAGGGTGGAAGGCCCGCACGATCTCGGCGGAGGCCGGGCTCACGGTTGCGGACAGCCACGGATGCACGAAGGCCTCGTAGGCCGTCTCCCAAACCTCGGAGACCTGCGCGACCGAGGTGAACGGAATCTCGTCCTTGCGGTCGTACTTCTGGAGCTTGCGCAGGTCCTCGACCCGGTGCTCGACCAGCGAGACGTCGTAGTGGACGTTGCCCGCCTTGTCCTTCCTCTCGTCGATCTGCATCGCATAGAGGCCCGGCGGAAGGGTCTCGATCTGGTGCAGCAGCTCGACGATCTGCGCATGCTCCTTCGTCGCCACGCTGCCCGACACGAAGATGCCGAGGTGGCCGACGCTCTGGTGCATCAGGCCGACGATCACCTGCCCGTTGGCCTTGAGGTGCTCGGTGGTCTGGTAGAGGTCGGTCACCCAGTTAATCGCCTGCTGGGGCGGCGTGATGTTGTCGCCCAGCGACGCGAAGACGACGATCGGGGAGCGGATCGACCGCAGGTCGAACGCCCGTCCCTCGGACCACTCGGCCTCGCCGGCGGAGAGCTTGTTGCCGATGAACAGGTTCTCGACGATCCACTTGATCTCGGACCGGTTGAGCAGGAAGTAGCCGCCCCACCACCGCTCGAAGTCCAGGAAGCGCTCGGGCTCCGTGTCGATGCGCGAGAACAGCGTGTAGTACTTGTCGACGAAGGTGTTCGCCGGATTTGCGTTCTCGAAGTTCGACACGAGATCGGCGCCGTCGAAGACGCCACCGCCGAGGTCGGCGGCGAGCAGCGCCGGCCACACGCCGCCGAGCAGGCCGCCCGCATAGCGCATCGGGTTCTCGGCGTCGTTGCCCGCCCAGTACGACATGGGCGCGCCGTTGATGACGATCGGTCCGACGAGATCGGGTTCCATGGCGCCCACGAGCATGGCCGCCCAGCCGCCCTGGCAGTTGCCGATCAGGATCGGCCGGCCGGTGTCGGGATGGCGCTGGCGCACGATGCGCAGGAACTCAGCTTCCGCCCGCGACACGTCCGCCAGCGTCTGGCCCGGCTCGGGTCGAGGAAAGAAGGAGACGAAATACACCGCGTGGCCGGCCTTCATCGCGACGCCCACCTCGGAGTCGGCCTTGAAGCCGCCGATGCCCGGCCCGTGGCCGGCGCGCGGGTCGATGATGACGAACGGACGCCGCCGGGGATCGACCGGGGTGTCGTCGCCCGGCAGGATCCGCAGCAGGACGTAGTTCACCGGTCGCTCGAAGGTGCGTGCATCGGCGATCGTCTCGTACGGGAACTTGAGGAGCGGCGGCTTGCCGGCCTTCTCATGCTCCAGCCAGTTGTCGCCGCGCTGGCGCAAAGTGTCCCAGAACAGGGCGCTGCGCTGGGCGAAGTCGATCCAGTAGGAGGTGGCATCCTTCCAGAGGCCCGCCGGCTCCGGGTGCCGGGCGGCCAGCCCTTCCATCATGGCGCGGCCGGCGGCCTGGGTGGTGTGCAAGTAGGCCGTCGACGCCGTCGCCAGCCGCTCGTGGAAGAGCCGGGCCAGCCGCGCGTGGAGGAAGGTGGTCTCGGTCTGGGTCGTCATCTCGACCTCCGTGGCGGGCGCGGGGCCGATGGCGCCCGCGCCGGTAAGGAACACCGTCAGTGCTTCTTCTGATCGGCCCAGCTCAGGAACATGCCGACGTCGCCAGGCATGCCGCCCGGCCACTCGATGATGAGGGCCTTGAGGCGATAGCCAGCCGGGCGCACGTGGTCGCGCCAGAACTCGTAGGCCTGTCGCGGACGGCCCGTCAGCGAGTCCGGCCACTCGGCATCGCCGTTGTTGATCGCGCGGCCATGGTCGGAGCAGAGCGCCACGGGAAAGCGCATGACGAGGACCTCCGTCTCGCCGCGCTCCGCCGCGCGGCGTACGGCGGCCTTCAGGCGATCCGCCACGGTCTTGATCACCTCCGGCGTGAGCTTCATCGGCTCGGAGAGCTGCTTGATCAGTTCGCGACGCGCCTTCTCGGCGCTGTCCATGGCATCCACCGCCTTGGACGCCTTCGCCATCTCCATCTGGTTCATGTACGAGCGCAGCTCGTTGGCGGACATGAAGGACTCGTCGCCGAGCTGGCCGTGGACGCTGGTGTCGGACATCGTCGTTCTCCGTTCTCTTCAGGGTTTTCTGGCGCCGAGAAGGGCGGCCATGTGCCGCGCGATCGCAAGTTCTTCGTTGGTGGGGATGACCCACGCCGCCGGCCCCTCGCCGCGCGTGATGCAGGGCCCGCCGGCACCGTTCGCATCCGGATCGAGCCGGAAGCCCAGCCACTCCAGCCTCGCGAGCACCTCGGCCCGCGTGGCCGCGTCATTCTCGCCGATGCCTGCGGTGAAGACGAGGCCGTCGAGTCCTCCGAGAGCGGAGGCCAGCGAGCCCACCTCGCGGGCGATCCGATACACGAAGAGATCGAGCGCCGTTCGCGCGTCCGGGTTCTCCCCCGCAGCCTCGCGCAACGCGCGCATGTCGTTCGACAGGCCCGAGACCCCGGCGAGACCGCACTTCGTGTAGAGGAACTTCTCGGCGGCGTCGGGCGTGAGGCCCAGCTCGCGCATCAGGTAGAACACCACGGCCGGATCGATGGCCCCGCTGCGGGTGCCCATCATCAGTCCGTCGAGGGCGGAGAAGCCCATGGTCGAGGCGACGCTCCGCCCTGCCTGCATCGCGCAGGCGCTGGCCCCGTTGCCGAGGTGGCAGACGACGACGCGCCCCTGCGCGAGGTCCGGGCTGAACCGGGCGAGCGAGCCCGAGATGAACTCGTAGGACAGGCCGTGGAAGCCGTAGCGAACGACCCCCTTCTCGGTCAGTTCCCTGGGAAGCGCGAAGAGCTGCGCCAGGCGGTCCTGGGTCCGGTGGAAGGCGGTGTCGAAGCACGCCACCTGCGGCATCGCGGGCATCCGGTCGCGGATGATCCGGATCGGCGCGAGGTTGTGCGGCTGGTGCAGCGGCGCGAGGGGTACGTATCGCTCCAGCGCCGCGACGACCGCGTCGTCGACGAGCACCGGGGCGGAGAACTCGCGCCCGCCATGAACGACACGATGGCCCACGCCCGCCAGCCTCCGGCCTGACAGCGCGTCGCGGGCCCAGCCGAAGAGCCGCTCCAGCGCGTCGGCGTGGCCCTGCCCGGCGTCCGGCACCCATTCCATCCGGGCCACCGTGGCGCCGGCCGCATCACGCAGGGCGCCCCGGGCGGGCGCATCGTGCGTGGCGCCCGACAGCCCCTCGAACAGTCCCTTGAAGAGGGCCTTCTCGCCACGGCCATCGGCGTCGAACACCTGGACCTTGAGGCTCGACGACCCGGCGTTGAGGACGAGGGAGATGTCGCCCATGTCACACCGCCGGGAGCGCGGCGCGCTTGCGGGCGGCATCCGCGACGAGGGAAGCCACCGCGCAGGACGCGAGGCGCGTCGTCTCGCTGTCGGCCCGGCTCGTCAGGATCACGGGCACCCGGGCACCGAGCACGATGCCCGCGGCGTCGGCGTTGGCCAGGAAGGTCAGGCTCTTGGCCAGCATGTTGCCAGCCTCGAGATCGGGCACGACGAGAACGTTGGCCCGTCCGGCGACGGGCGACTGGATCTTCTTGATCCGCGCGGCGCCGAGGTCGATGGCGTTGTCGAGGGCGAGCGGCCCGTCGACGAGCGCGCCCGTGATCTGCCCGCGGTCCGCCATCTTGCACAGGGCCGCAGCCTCGATGGTCGAGGGAACCTTGGCGTTCACCGTCTCCATCGCGGAGAGAATGGCGACCCGCACCTCCGGCAGGAACAGCGCATGGGCAAGGTCGATCGCGTTCTGCACGATGTCGACCTTCTCCTCCAGCGTCGGCGCGATGTTGACCGCAGCGTCAGTGATGATGAGCGGGTCCGGGTGGTCGGGAACGGCCATGACGAAACAGTGGCTGATGCGCCGTGCTGTCCGCAGGCCGCCCTCGCGCCCGACCACGGCGCCCATGAGTTCGTCGGTGTGCAGGCTGCCCTTCATCAGCGCCTCCGCGTCCCCGCAGCGGACAAGCGCAACGGCCTTCGCGGCGGAATCGTGGCTGTGGTCGGAAGGGACCTGCCGGAAGCGCGTGAGATCAAGCTTCGCCTTGGCGGCGGCTGCCTCGATCCTGGCCGGCGGACCGACGAGGATCGGCTCGATCAGCCCGAGTTCCGCCGCCTCGACGGCGGCACCGAGCGACACCTCGTCGCAGGGGTGCGCGACCGCCACCTTCAGCTTCGGCAAGGCACGTGCGGCGGCCAGAAGGCGGCCGTACTTCTCGTGCTCGCGGGGGAACGACACGCTGCTCTCCTGTCGGTTCGGCCGCTCGAAAGTCACCCCGCTTGTCCATCAGGGCGGACCGTCGGTCGGCTCATGGTTGCAGGCAGGATAGTGTGCACTGCAGCAAACGTCATTGACGGAGGTCAACCGGATGGTCGCGTCTCGCTTCGGACGAGCCGGGGCCTTAGCGTGGGGTCGCAGATTCGCAGCAGGAGAGAACCGGCGTGTCCCTCAAGATCTATGGCGTCCTTCGGTCCCGCGCCTCGCGCAACGTGTGGTTGGCCCATGAACTGGGGCTGCCCTTCGAGAGCATCCCGGTCATCCAGGCCTATCGCCTGTCCGACCCGGCCGCCGCCGACGCGCCGCTGAACACGGCCTCCCCGTCCTTCCGGGCGGTCAACCCGAACGGTCTCATCCCGACGCTCGACGACGACGGCTTCCGGCTGAACGAGTCGCTCGCGATCAACCTCTACCTCGCCAAGAAGGCCGGCGGCCCCCTCGCTCCCCGCGACCTGCAGGAGGATGCGCTGATGACCATGTGGGCGCTGTGGGCCGTGACCGAGTGCGAGCCCCACGCGCTGCAGATCCTCTACCACCGCGTGGCGAAGCCGCCGGAGGAGCGCGACCCGAAGTTGGTGGAGACCTGCATCGCGACGCTGCGCCGGCCCTTCGCCGTGCTCGAGCAGACGCTCTCCTCGGGCGGCGGCTTCGTCGTCGGCGGGCGCTTCACCGTCTGCGACATCAACCTCGCGGAGATCTTCCGCTACGCGCAGCCGGCGCCGGAACTCTTCGCCGAGGCCCCCTCGGTGAAGGCGTGGATCGAGGCGTGCCAGGCGCGCCCCGCGTTCCAGGCCATGATGGCCGCGCGCAACACCGAACCCGCCTGACGAACGCCGGGCGCCCGGCGGCGTTGACCGTGCCCAACCCGAGGAGGAGCACGGCATGGCCAACGCCAGCAAGACGCACATGGGGCCCGCGCCGTCCGGCAAGGGCGACGGCAGCGGCGCGATGACGGACGACAGCATCGTCGAGGGGCGCCTCGGCGAGAACATGGTGCTGTCGAACCGCGACAAGGCGATGCACACCGCCGAGCGCGGCCTCGACGGCAAGAGTGTCCAGACCGAGCAGTTCCAGGACCACAGCGCCAACCACGCGGACGACCCGGCCCCGCCGGACGACGGACAGACGCGGGAACAGCCCGCCGCGGACACGCCCGGCGGCTGAGCCCGGCGCCGACGGCGGGGCTGCCCCTTGGCCCGACCGCTTGCGACGCGGCCTGAGTCAGCGAGAATGAACGGCGACAGGACCCCGGGAGCCCGCCATGACCGACCGCGACTACGTCACCCTCCCGCGCACGGACCTGCAGGTCTCGCGCATCTGCCTCGGCGGGAACCGGCTCGGCGGAGAACTCGACCAGTCGGCGTCGTTCGCACTGCTCGACGCGTTCGTGGAGCGGGGCGGGACGTTCATCGACAGCGCCCACGTCTACGCCAACTGGATCAAGGGGAACGAGCGCAGCAGCAGCGAGAAGACGCTCGGACGCTGGCTGAAGGCGCGGGGCGGCGCGCATGGTGTCGTCATCGCCACCAAGGGCGGATCGCCGGAGCCCGAGACGCCGGAGGTCCGGCGTCTCGACGAGACGTCGATCCGCCGCGACGTCACCGAGGCCCTCGAGAACCTCGGCGTGGCCTCCCTCGACCTCTTCTACCTGCACCGCGACGACCCCGATCGGCCGGTGGAGGAGATGCTGGGCGTGGTGGAAACGCTGCGGCGGGAGGGCCTGATCCGCCACTACGCCTGCTCGAACTGGCCCGGCATCCGGATGGAGGAGGCCGCCGAGATAGCCCGCCGCAACGGCTGGAGCGGCTTCGTCGCCAGCCAGTCCGAGTGGAGCCTCGCCGTGCGCAATCCGGGCACCGCGTCCGACGACCTGCTGCAGATGAACGACGCGATGATGCTCGCCCACAAGCGGCTGTCGCTGCCCGCGATCCCCTACTCGTCGCAGGCGCGCGGCTTCTTCGACAAGTTCGCGGCAGGCCAGGTCGATGCGGTCACGGCCGCGAGATACGACAACGAGGTGAACCGGCGAAAGGGGCACGCCGTCGCCGAAATGGCGCGACGCCACGGCGCGACGCCCACGCAGGTCATGCTGGCCGCCATGATGCGCTCACCGTTCCTCACCATCCCGATCGTCGGTTGCCGGACCCCGGAGCAGGTGGCCTGGAGCTGGGGATCGCTGCGCGTCGACCTGTCCGACGACGAGGTCTCGGCCCTTGCCGCCGCGTAGCAGCACAACGCCGCAATAGACATTCGTCAATACTCGAAGAGAACAACTACAGGTTGAAGTATCGAGCTCTATTCGAAGCAGTTCTCACTTTATTCACGAACCCGACGCTAGGCTCGGTCACAGTGCAGCGCAGTGTGGGCGGCAGGTAGTCCTGCGCCGGGGCGGGTCTCCATGGACGGACGGGACGCGGTGATGGGGGCTTCCTCGACGACGGTTCTGGTCGAGGGCCGGCCGCACCAGCTCGTGCGCCGCGCCATCTACCGCCTCGACCAGGGGTTGCCGGAAGAGCTCTGGCATGTCGGGGCGCCGTGCGCCGTGGCCGTCATGCGGTTCGAGAATCGGATCGTGACGATCTTCGACCTGGACCGCGCCGCAGACCAGGATCCGCTCGCGCCGCTCTTCCTCCACGTGGTGGAGATCGGCACCCGTCTCGTCGGACTACTGACGCGCAGCGAGAGCCACATGCTCCCGCTGCCGCGCGACCTGCTCCTGAGTTCGCCCGAGTTCGAGCCCGTCTCCGGCTTCGCGGTGGTGGACGACGACGTCGGCGATGTCGTCGCCTTGCCGGAGTGGAAGGGTGTCTCCTCGGCCGTGAGGCTGGAAGCCTGACGCTCAGGCCACCCGCCCCGCCAGCGCAGCCTCGAAGATCGACCGAGCGGCGTCCTTGGTGAGTTCCACCGGATTGCCGCCCGCCGTGGGATCCACGACCGCCATCTCGACGATCTCGCCGATGCGGGCGTCGTCGACGTTCAGCCCGGCCAGCGTGGCAGGCACCCCGACCTCGGTCCGCAGCGCGAGGATCCAGCCCATGAAGGCGTCGAAGGTCGCCGGCAGCCCGAGATAGCCGGCGAGGCGCCCGAGGCGTTCCGCAACCGCCGGGCGATTGAACGCCAGCACGTAGGGCATGAAGACCGCATTCGTCATGCCGTGATGCGTGCCGTAGAGCGCGCCGACCGGGTGGGACAGCGCGTGAATGGCCCCGAGACCCTTCTGGAACGCGGTCGCGCCCATGGCGGCGGCGGCCATCATCTGCGCCCGCGCCTCGATGTCCGAGCCGTTCTTCACCGCGCGAGGCAGGTAGTCCTTCACGAGGCGGATGCCCTCGGCGGCAATGCCGTCGGCGAGCGGATGGAAGCCCGGCGCGCAATAGGCCTCGAGGCAGTGCGCCAGCGCGTCCATGCCCGTGCCGGCCGTGACGCCGGCCGGAAGGCCGACGGTCAGCTCGGGATCGCAGATCACCACCGCAGGCATCATCTTCGGGTGGAAGATCACCTTCTTGGTGTGGGTGGCGGCATTGGTGATGACGCCGGCGCGCCCCACCTCGGAGCCGGTTCCGGCCGTCGTCGGCACGGCGACGATGGGCGCGATGCCGGCGGGGTTGGCCCGAGTCCACCAGTCGCCGATGTCCTCGAAGTCCCACATCGGCCGGGTCTGCCCCGCCATGAAGGCGATGACCTTGCCGCAGTCGAGCGCCGAGCCGCCGCCGAAGGCGATGACGCCGTCATGGCCGCCCGCGCGGTAGACCGCGAGCCCGTCCTCGACGTTCGCGTCCACGGGGTTGGGCTGCACGCGGTCGAACACGGCCGTGGGGATGCCGGCCTCGGCGAGCACCGCGAGCGCCTTCTTCACGATCGGCAGCCCGGAGATGCCGGGATCCGTGACGAACAGCGGCCGGGAGATGCCCGCCGTCTTGCAGGCCTTCGCCAGTTCGGCGATGCGGCCCGCGCCGAAGCGCACGGAGGTGGGATAGTTCCAGTTGGCGGAAAGGGTCATCGGGGCACCGCAGGTCAGGAGGTGTCAGAAGGACACGCGAAGGTGGAAGGATTTCGGCCGGGTCAATGTCTCGTAGCCGACGCGCGACAGCGTGGCGCCGCGGCCCGTGTCCTTGACGCCGGTCCAGGCGAGCGCGGGATCGAGATAGTCGCACCGGTTCATGAAGACGGTGCCCGTCTCGACCTCGGCGCCGATGCGCGCGGCCGCCTCGGGATCGCTCGTCCAGATCGAGGCCGTGAGGCCGTAGTCGCTGTCGTTCATGAGGCGGATCGCCTCCTCGTCGCTCTCGACGGGCATGATGCCGACGATCGGCCCGAAGCTCTCCTCGCGCATGATCGACATGGCGTGCGTCACGCCGGTCACGATCTGCGGCGCCATGTAGGGCGTTCCCGCTGCGTCGCGGGCGAAAAGCGACGGATCGACGAGCGCGCGGGCACCGGCCGCAACGGCCTCGGCCACCTGCCCGCGGCAGAACGCGGCCGCATCGGCCTTGACCATCGGCCCCAGCGTCGTCGCCTCGTCGAGCGGGTCGCCCAGAACGTAGGTCTTCGTGAGCGCCACCGCGCCGTCGACGAAGGCGTCGAAGAGGGTGCGATGGACGTAGATCCGCTCGATGCCGCAGCACGACTGCCCGGAGTTGAAGAACGCACCGTCGACGAGGTTCTCGATCGCCTGCGCGAGATCGGCGTCGGCGCGGACATAGGCGGGATCCTTGCCGCCGAGTTCAAGCCCGAGCCCGGTGAAGGTGCCGGCCGCCGCCGCTTCCATCGCACGACCGCCCGCCACCGAGCCGGTGAAGTTCACTTGGTCGACCTCGCCGCCGCGGATGATCCTCGCCGTCGCGTCATGGGTGAGCGCGAGCGTCTGGTAGAGACCCGCGGGCAGCCCAGCCTTCTCGAAGGCCATGCGGAAGCGCTCGCCCACGAGCAGCGTCTGGGCGGCGTGCTTGAGGATCACCGCGTTGCCGGCCATCAGCGCCGGCACGACCGAGTTCACGGCCGTGAGGTACGGGTAGTTCCACGGAGCGATGACGAAGACGACGCCGAGCGGGTCGCGCGCGATCCAGCGCTGGAACTTGTCCTTCGGCTCCGGCTTCACCGGCGCCAGCGCGTCCGCGGCGATGCCGATCATGTAGCGCGCGCGCTCCTCGAAGCCGCGCAGCTCGCCCGCGCCGTAGCGCACCGGCCGACCCATCTGCCAGGCGAGCTCGGGGACGATTTCGTCCTTCATCGCGAGCATGGCGTCGACCGCCGCCGAAACGACGGCGGCGCGCGCGGCAATCGGCTCGCGCCGCCATGCCGCCTGCGCCGTCCGGGCCGCGGCGATGGCGCGCTCGATCTCGGACGCCGAGGCGGCGGGCCTCTCCGCATAGACGCGGCCGTCGACGGGGGAGACGCAGCGGATGATGTCGGTCATGGCAACCTGCGAAGACTGGGGCGTGGGCGGATCAGTAGCGTTCGAAGCCGCGCTTCAGCTCCCAGTCCGTGATGCGACGGTCGTACTCGAACTGCTCCCATTCCGCAGCATGCACGTAGTGGTCGACCACGGCGTCGCCGAGCGCGGCGCGCAGCATCTTCGACTTGCGCAGCGTCTCGGTCGCCTCGCGCAGCGTCTTGGGGATCTCGCGCAGCCGGCGGCCCTGGTAGGCGTCGCCGCTGAAGGCGGGCTCGAGCTCCAGCTTCTGCTCGATGCCCGCGAGCCCCGCAGCGAGAAGCGCCGCGAAGGCGAGGTAGGGGTTGAGGTCGGCCCCGCCGACGCGGCATTCCACCCGCACCGCCTTCGTCCCCTCCCCGCACAGCCGGAAGCCCGCGGTGCGGTTGTCGATGCTCCACACGGCACGGGTGGGCGCGAAGGTGCCCGCCTGGAAGCGCTTGTAGGAGTTGATGAAGGGCGCGAGGAAATAGGTGATGTCGCGGGCGTAGGCCAGTTGCCCGGCGAGGAACTGCCGCGCCAGCGGCGACATGGTGTGGGGAGCCTTCGGGTCGAAGAACAGCGGCTTCTTCCCCGCGGCGTCCCAGAGCGAGGCGTGGACGTGGCTGCTGGAACCGGCGAGGTCGTAGCGCCACTTCGCCATGAACGTGACCGCCTTGCCGGCGCCGTAGGCGATTTCCTTGATGCCGTTCTTGATGACGACGTGCCGGTCCGCCATCTCCAGCGCGTCGGCGTAGCGGACGTTGATCTCCTCCTGCCCCGGCCCCCACTCGCCTTTCGAGTTCTCGACCGGGATGCCCGCGCCCTGCAGCCCGTTGCGCACGGCGCGCATCACGGGCTCCTCCTTGGATGTCTGGAAGACGTGGTAGTCCTCGATGTAGTAGCCGACGGTCTTCGGGTCCCGGTAGCCGCGGGCGTGGATCGCCTCGTAGCTCTCGTCGAACAGGTAGAACTCGAGTTCGGAGGCGAAGAACGCCTTCATCTTCATCGCCTCGAGGCGCGCCACCTGCTTCTTCAGGATGGCGCGGGGCGAATGCGGCACGTCCTCGTGGTGATGGTGGTCGAGCACGTCGGCGAGCACGAGCGCCGTGGCAGGCAGCCACGGAATCACGCGCAGCGTCGCGAGGTCGGGCTTGAGCACGAAGTCGCCGTAGCCCTGCGACCAGCTCGCCGCGGCGTATCCCGGCACCGGCTCCATGTCGATGTCGTTGGCCAGCAGGTAGTTGCAGCCGTGCGTCTCCTCGTGGGCCGAATCGACGAAATGCTGCGCGTGGAACCGCTTGCCGATGAGCTGGCCCGCCATGTCGGTCATGGCGACGACGACGGTATCGATGCTGCCGTCCGCGACGGCCTTCTTGAGGGCGTCGAAGGTGAGATTGCCGGCCATGGCTGACGGGCTCCGGGCGAGGGCGGTGGACGCCGGCGCGGTTGCGACGGCTGCGGTGGAGCCGCGATTATGACGACCGCGCGACACCGCACAACCCGCCGAGCCGACGCCTGGTGTCCTGCGGGCGAAGCCGTCACGCCTCGGCTGCGGGCTCCCACTCGCCGCGGATCCACGTCCCCACGACGTCAAGGGCCGGGGTCAGCGCGACGAGGTCGGCGACATAGCCAGGCGCGATCCGACCATGGGATCCGGCGAGGCCGAGATAGGCAGCCGGCGTGGCGCTGGCGATCGCCAGCGCCTGCGACAGCGTCGCACCCATCATGGACACGGCATTCCGGACGGCCTCGTTCATGCCGAGGTGGGCTCCCGCCAGCGTGCCGTCGGCCGTGGTCAGTCGACCGTCGGCAAGATGCACCTCGCGGCCCATGAGCATGAAGCGGTCGCTCGTCGCGCCCACCGACGACATGGCGTCGGTCACGAGCATCAGGCGCTCGGGGCCAATTGCCCGGAACGCAACCTTGAGGTTCGCCGGGTGGACGTGCAGCCCGTCGGGGATGATTCCGACGAAGAGCCGGTCGTCTGCCATCGCTCCGCCCACCACGCCGGGTGAGCGGCCCTGCATCTGCGACTGCGCATTGAAGAGGTGGGTGACGCCGGTGGCGCCTTCCGCCGCCGCGGCCGCGACCTCCTCGGCGCTCGCCTCGGAATGACCGATGGATACCCGCACCCCGGCGTTGGCCAGCGCCCGCACGAAACCCGGCGGCATCCGTTCCGGCGCCAGCGTGACCTGCGACCGCCCCGCCCGACCGAGACGGGAGAGCAGAGCGAGGTCGGCAGCGTCCGGCCGGCGGATGTAGTCCTCCCGGTGCGCGCCCTTGCGGGCCGGATTGATGAAGGGCCCCTCGATGTGGAGCCCGAGGACGCCCGGCACCTTCAGGATGTCGGGCGATGCGGCAACGAGCCTCTCCAGCACCTCCGGCCGGTCGGTGATCAGCGTCGGCAGGCAGCCCGTCGTGCCGTGCCGTCGATGCGCCGCCACGATGGCGGCCGCGCCGGCAGGCGTCGGATCATCGTTGAGCAGGACGCCGCCGCCGCCGTTGACCTGCACGTCGATGAACCCGGGCGCCAGCAACGTCCCCGGTGCCAGCGTCTCGGCCGGGACGGGCGCCGGCATGTCCGGCGGGAGGACCGCCGTCACGAGGCCACCGTCCACCACGACGACACGGTCGTCGAGGAAGCCGGCACCGTCGAACAGGCGGGGGGCGCGAATGGCGAGCACGGGTCCCTCCCGCATTCCGGTTGGCTTTGTGCGACAAGACCAGTATAGCACCAGTTGGGGCGCGACAAGGCAGGCCCGCGTGCCCGGCCGGGAGGTCTCCATGGAACGTCTCGTCATCCAGGGCGGTCACCGGCTCGAAGGCACGGTGCAGATCTGCGGCGCCAAGAACGCCGCGCTCCCGCAGATCGCGGCAGCCATTCTCTCCGGCGAACCGCTGACGCTCGCCAACGTGCCGGAACTCGCCGACATCCGCTCCATGCTGTCGCTGATGGAGCACTACGGCGTGGCGGTGTCCGGACCGTCCCACGCGGTGCTGACGCTCGATGCGTCCGGCGCGCGCAATGTCGAGGCCCCGTACGACATCGTCCGGCGCATGCGCGCCACCGTGCTGGTGCTCGGGCCGCTGCTGGCCCGCTTCGGCCATGCGCGCGTCTCGCAGCCGGGCGGCTGCGCCATCGGCGCGCGGCCGGTGGACCTCCACATCAAGGCGCTGCAGGCGCTGGGGGCGACCGTCTCGCTCGACGGCGGGACCATCGACGCCCGCGCCCCCGAGGGCGGCCTCGTCGGCGGCCGCATCGTCTTCGCGACGCCGTCCGTCGGTGCCACCGAGACGGCGTTGATGGCGGCCGTGCTGGCGCGCGGCGAGACCGAGATCCTGAACGCCGCCCGCGACCCCGAGGTCTGCGACCTCGCGGCCTGCCTCGTCGCCATGGGCGCCCGCATCGAGGGGGCCGGCACGCATCGCGTGCTGGTGCAGGGTGTCGACGGCCTGCGGAAGGCCCGCCACGAGATCATTCCGGACCGGGTCGAGGCGGGAACCTACGCGGTCGCCGCCGCGATCACCGGCGGTCACCTCGAACTCACCGGCGCCCGCCTCGAGCACCTCGCGGCCGTCGGGGCGGCGCTGGAGGCAGCCGGCGTCCAGATCTGGCCGACGGACCGGGGGCTGATGGTGTCGCGCACCGGCCCCCTGCGCGGGATCGACGTGACGACCGAGCCCTATCCGGGTTTCCCGACGGATCTGCAGGCGCAGTTCATGGCCCTGATGACAATCGCGGACGGCGCGTCGCTCATCCGGGAGACGGTGTTCGAGAACCGCTTCATGCACGTCCCCGAGTTGTCGCGCCTCGGCGCCAACATCACCCTCCAGGGGACGACCGCCGTCGTGCGCGGCGTGCGCACTCTCAAGGGCGCGCCGGTCATGGCGACGGACCTGCGCGCCTCCGTCAGCCTCGTGCTCGCCGGGCTCGTCGCCGAGGGCGAGACCATCGTCAATCGCGTCTATCATCTCGACCGCGGCTACGAGGCGCTGGACCGCAAGCTGGTGCGCTGCGGCGCGCGCATCCGCCGGGAGGACGCGTGATGGCCGGGGCGCCCGCCCCGCTCTTCCTCGGCGTCGACGGCGGCGGCACCGGCTGTCGCGCCCGTCTCGAGGACGCCGACGGCACCGTGCTCGGCGCCGGCGTGGCCGGACCCGCGACGACCCGGCTGGGCGTCGACGGTGCGATGGCCTCGGTCGAGACCGCCTGCCTCGCCGCCCTCGCCGAAGCCGGCCTCTCTTTCGACACCGCGGGCCACGTCCATTGCGGCATCGGCCTCGCCGGCATGGGCCGCAAGGGCGTGCGCGAGGCGCTGGAGGCCCGGCCCCATCCCTTCGCCTCGATCGCCTTCGCGTCGGATGGGCTCGTCGCCTGCATCGGCGCGCACTCGGGTGCCGACGGCGGCATCGTCATCGTCGGCACGGGCACCTGCGGCCTCGGCCGCGTCGGAGGACAGGAGCTGCGCGTCGGCGGCTACGGCTTCCCGATTTCCGACGAAGGCTCCGGCGCCGACCTTGGCCTGCAGGCGATCCGCCTCGCCCTGCGCGCCCTCGACGGCCGCATCGACCGCACGGCGTTGCTCACGGACGTGCTCGCGCGCTTCCAGGACGACCCGTTCGAAGCGGTCGCCTGGATGGACCGCGCCAGCGCCACCGACTACGCCACCTTCGCGCCGCTGGTGATGCGACACGCCGACAACGGCGACCCCGTGGGCCGCCGCATCGTGCAGGGCGCGGCCGAGCAGGTCGATGCGCTGGTGCGCGCCCTGGTGGAGCGGGGCGCGCC
This sequence comes from Alsobacter sp. R-9, assembly GCF_054612375.1. Classification (NCBI taxonomy): domain Bacteria; kingdom Pseudomonadati; phylum Pseudomonadota; class Alphaproteobacteria; order Hyphomicrobiales; family Alsobacteraceae; genus Alsobacter; species Alsobacter sp. R-9. Next base: position 181,492 of record NZ_JBTSWJ010000006.1, read on the forward strand.
GCGGATCGCCCTCATCGGCGGCCTCTCCAGCGCCATCGAGCCATGGCTCGCCCCGGACGTCCGGCGCCGCCTCAAGCCGCTCGACGGCGACGCCGTGTCGGGCGCCATCCGCCTCGCCCGCGAGACCTCGGGGGCCTGAGGTGCCCGGCGCCGCTTGGCGTCACGGCGCAAATGGCATTAGACTGGCGTTGAACCGGTATTATCGCCAGCGGCCGAGCCCCATGCCCACCGAAGATGTCAGCGCCCGCTACGTCGACCTCGACGACTGGCCGACCCGCGATGCCGTCGAGGCCATGTACGAGGCGCAGCTGTCGGCTGTCGCAGCCGTGCGGCCCGCGCTCGGGGTGATCGCCGCGGCCGCCGACGAGGCAGCCGGCGCGCTGCGCCGCGGAGGACGGCTGGTGTACGCCGGCGCCGGCACATCGGGCCGTGTCGGCGTACAGGACGGCGCGGAGTTGCCGCCGACCTTCGATTGGCCGCTCGACCGGCTCGTCTTCGCCATGGCGGGCGGACAGGGCGCGCTCGTGAAGAGCGCCGAGGGCGCCGAGGACGACGCGGCAGCCGGTGCCAGGGTCATCGACGAGGCCGGGATCGGCCCCGACGACGTCGTGGTCGGCGTCGCCGCGAGTGGCACGACGCCCTACACCGTCGCCGCGGTGGCCCGCGCGGCAGAGCGCGGCGCGGTCACCATCGGCATCGCCAACAATGCCGGCGCGCCGCTGCTCGCGGCGGCGAAGCACGCGGTGCTGGCCGAGACCGGCGCGGAGGTGGTGGCGGGGTCGACGCGCATGAAGGCCGGCACGGCGCAGAAGGTCGTGCTGAACCTCCTGTCGACCGCCATCATGATCCGCCTTGGGCGCGTCTATTCGGGCCTGATGGTCCACATGCACGCGTCCAATTCCAAGCTTCACCGCCGCGCCGCCGACATGGTGATCCGCATCACCGGCTGCGATCATGCGACGGCCGTCGATGCCCTCGCGCGCTGCAGCTGGGAGGTGAAGCGGGCCGTGCTCGTGGTTCGGGGCCAGAAGCCGGAGAGGTCGGCCGAGCTGCTCGCGCGCAGCGGCGGCAGCCTGCGGGCGGCGCTGGCCGCGGTGGCCGCGGACTAGGCCGATGCTCAACCCGTCCCGCCTCAGCGTCGACGCCTCGAGCCCCACGCCGCTCTACCTGCAGCTGGCCGAGAGCCTGCGCAGCATGATCAACGCCGGCAACGTCCGCGTCGGCGAGGCGCTGCCGTCGGAGCGGGAACTGAGCGCGATGACGCAGATCTCGCGCGTCACGGTCCGCAAGGCCATCGACACGCTCCTGCGTGAGGGCATGCTGTCGCGACGGCCGGGGTCGGGAACCTACGTCTCCACCCGCATCGAGCAGCCCGCCTCGCTCCTCGCCGGCTTCAGCGCCGACATGGCGAACCGCGGAAGCCGCCCGGGCTCGATCTGGATCGAAAAGACCGTCGGGCCCCCGACGCCCGAGGAAGCGATGACACTGGCGCTTGCTCCCGACAGCCATGTGGTTCGGCTGTCGCGCGTACGGACCGCGGACGACGAGCCGCTGGCAATCGAGCGTGCCGTCGTTCCTGCCGCCCTTCTGCCGCCCGTCGAGGAAATCGGCGAATCGCTGTACGGCGCGCTGAGCCGGCTCGGGAACCGGCCGGTGCGCGGCCTCCAGCGCCTGCAGTCCTCGCTGGCGACGCCGGCAGAAGCGCAGCTTCTCTCGGTTCCGGTCGGCGCTGCGATCCTGCGCATCGAGCGCCGCAGCTTCCTGCCTTCAGGCGCGCCGGTCGAGTTCACGCGGTCCGCGTATCGCGGCGACCGCTACGACTTCGTCACCGAGGTGCGCGATCCTTCGATGCGGCCCGCCGAGGACCCTGCCCGATGACCGGAACCCTGATGGCCCGGGAGATCGCGGAGATCCCCGAGGCAGCGCGTCGGCTGATGGCCGACGAGGCATCCACCGACGCCGCCGCCGGCGCCGTGCGCGCGCTCGCCCCGCGCTTCGCCGTGATCTGCGGGCGCGGCAGTTCGGGTCATGCAGGCGTCCACCTGCGCTACTGCATCGAGACCCATCTCGGCATCGCCGTCTCCGCCGCCGCGCCATCGGTCGTCACCAGCTACGACCGGCCGTCCGCCCTCGCCGGCGCGCTTTTCGTCGTCATCTCGCAGAGCGGCGGAAGCCCCGACCTCGTCGCCGCGACCCGCGCCGCCGACAAGGCTGGCGCCCTCACCGTCGCCTTCGTCAACGAGACGAACTCACCCGTGGCGGACGCGGCCCGCCACGTCGTGCCGCTGCGCGCGGGGCCGGAACTCTCCGTCGCCGCCACCAAGTCGGTGGTGTCGTCGATGCTGGCCGGTGCGCGATTCGTGGCGCGGATCGCCGGCGACGACGGGCTGGACCGCGCCTGCGCGGGCGTCGCCGACCGGCTGGACGCCGCCAAGACCCTCGACTGGTCCGCATGGGGCCGGAGCCTTGCCGACGCCCGCGCGGCCTATGTCGCTGCGCGCGGCTACGGCTTCGGACCGGCGCGCGAACTCGCCCTGAAGTTGTCGGAGACGGTACGGTTGCCCGCACTCGGCTACAGTGCCGCGGAATTGCGGCACGGACCCCGCGCGGCCATCGCCGCCGACACGCCCGTGCTGGCCCTGCGCCAGGACGACGGCACGGCCGCCACGGTGGACGGGCTGGTGGAGGACCTGACGGCGGCCGGAGAGCCCATCTTCTGCGCCGGCGGACCCGCGTCCCGACTGCCCTGGATCGGCGACGACCATCCGGTGCTCGATCCCGTGGTGATGCTCGTGCCCGCGTACGCGGCGATCGAGGCTGCCGCCCGCGCGAAGGGGTTCGACCCCGATCGCCCGCCCTTCCTGCAGAAGGTCACGCGGACCCTCTGACAACCGGGTCCTTGCCGTAGAAGACGAACGAGCGCGTCCGCCCCGCGAAGTCACGGTCATAGGCGCGCAGCAGGCGCCAGCCACGTGCCTCGTAGAACCGGCGCGCCGCCTCGTTGTCGCGGAAGCACTCCAGCGTCCGCACGCCCCTCGCCTCTGCCTCCGCGAGGAGCGCGGACCCCGCGCCGCCGCGGTGAAGGCGCGGCAGCACGAAGAGCATGTCGAGGTGCTCGCCTGTCGTCTTGGCGAAGCCGACGACGGCTCCGTCCTCCTCCGCCACCGTCAGTGACGCGAGCGCGTCGGCGAACCGGGTGCGGAAGAACGAGGCATCGAAGCCGACCAGCGTCAGCGGCTCGAGGATGCCGGCGAAGCCGGACCGGTAGGCCGCGACGGCAACGGCCGCCATCGCCGGGATGTCCGCCTCCCGCGCCCGCCGGACGATCACGACTGGCCCCTCAGCCGCGGGTCGAGCGTGTCGCGCAGCGCGTCGCCGAGAAGGTTGAGGCCGAAGGCGAGGAACAGGATCGCGAAGCCGGAGAAGATCGCGCTCCACGGCGAGATCATCAGGAAGTTGCGGCCTTCCGAGAGCATCAGGCCGAGTGACGGCGTCGGGGGCTGGGTGCCGAGGCCGAGGAAGGACAGCGAGGCCTCCACGAGGATGGCGGCCGAGAGCAGCAGGCTCGTCTGCACGAGGACCACGCTCGCGAGGTTCGGCAGCACGTGGAGCAGGATGATCCGCGCGTCGCCCGCGCCGATCGCCCGGGCTCCCGTCACGTAGTCGCTCTCGCACACCACGAGCGCCGGCCCGCGCAGCAGACGTGCGAAGATCGGCACGTAGACGATGGCGATGGCGATGGCCGCGGTGGACGACCGGGGGCCGAGCACCGCGACGATGCCAATGGCGAGCAGCAGTACGGGGAACGCGAAGATGACATCCATCGCGCGCATCAGGAGGCGGTCGGTCCAACCGCGGTAGTAGGCCGCGAGCAGCCCCAGCGTCCCGCCGACCACCAGCGCCGAGAGCACCGCCCCGAGCGACACGCCGAGGGACGCTTGGCAGCCATGGATGATGCGCGAGAGGATGTCGCGCCCGAACTGGTCCGTGCCCAGCCAGTGCTGCGCGCTCGGCCCCTTCAGGCGGGCGAGCACGTTCTGCTGCAGGGGGTCGTAGGGCGCGACCCATGGCGCCAGCAGGGCGATCACGCCCTGCAGGCCGACGAACACGACCGCGAAGGCCAGGAGCCGGTGCTGCGCGAGCGCCTTCATGCCCGCACCCGCGGATCGATGAAGAGGTAGAGCAGGTCGACGACGAAGTTGACCACCACGAAGCCGCAGGTGACGACGAGGATGGTCGCCTGCAGCAGGGGGTAGTTGCGCTCGGCGATGGCCCCGAGGATGAGCCGCCCGAGCCCCGGAATGGCGAAGACCTGCTCGACGACGATGGCGCCGCCGAGGAGGTAGCCCGTCATGATGCCGACGGACGTGATGAACGGGATGAGCGCGTTGCGCAGCGCGTGCCGGTACAGCACGGAACGCTCCGTCGCGCCCTTTGCCCGCGCCGTGCGGATGTAGTCCTGCCCCAGCGCGTCGAGCATCGCCGAGCGCACGAGGCGCGAGAGGTTGGCGAGGATCGGGAGCGCGAGGGCCGTCGCCGGAAGGATGAGCCGCACGACATTGCCTCGCGGATCATGCCAGAAGGGCACGTAACCGAGCGCCTGGATGGTCGGGGCCCACGTCGCCAGCGCAAGGATCATGACGATCCCCAGCCAGAACGACGGGATGGTGAGGCCGGCCACGGTGACGACACGCATGGCGCCGTCGGCAAACCGGCCGCGCAGGCGCGCCATCAGCACGCCCGTGGGCACGGCGAGCCCCGCCCCGATCACGAGCGCCAGCACCGTGAGCTGCAGGGTCGGCCACACATGCTGGCCGATCTCCTCGATGACGGGTCGCCCCGTCCACAGCGAGGTGCCGAAGTCACCCGACAACGCCCGCGTCACCCAGCCGGCGTACTGCACGGGAATGGGCTGGTCGAGGCCGATGCGCGCGCGCAGTTCGGCGACGCGCTCCGGCGTCACCTCGGTGTTGGCGCCGAGCATGATCGCCACGGCATCGCCGGGGATGAGGCGGATCATGAAGAACACGATGATGCTGACGCAGGCCAGCACCACCACGAGATCGAGAAGCCGCGTCAGGACGAGGCGGCGCAGCGTCATGGCAGGGATCCGCTCGCGGACCGGGGAGGAGCCCCGTGCAGGCCCGCTCGCCGCCCTGCGCACAAGGCGACGGGAGGCAGGCCGCGGACGAGGCGCGACGTCATGCGTCGCCGATCACTTCGCGGACGTGTCGGCGAGATAGGACAGCGACCGGTTGGCGACGATCTCGAAGCCCTGCACGTTCTGCCGCATGGCGGTGAACAGCTGGCCGTAGGTGAGATGCACGATCGGCCCCTGGCAGGCCAGCACGTTCTGCACCTTGGCATAGTCCGCCTTGCGGGCCGCCGGGTCCATCGTCGCCCGGCCCCTGTCGAGCAGCGCGTCGATCTCGGTGTTCGAGTACTTGAAGACGTTCGTCGACCCACCCGTGCGGAAGGTGCGGAAGAAGTAGTCGTCCGGGTCCGGGCTGCCCGCGTTCGTCGAGGCGAACATGTCGAAGTTGCTGTTGCGCCAGTCCTGGATGAACTGGCCGAGTTCCGGCGTCTTCAGCTCGACCTTGAAGCCCGCCTTGCCGAGCTGCTGCTGGACGACCTGCGCGATGTCCTTGATGTCCTGCCGCGGCAGGACGCTCATGGTCACCGTGACGGGAGTCGCAACCCCGGCTTCCTTCAGCAGAGCCTGCGCCTTGGCCGGGTCGGGCTTGTAGCAGGGGAAGTCGGAGACCGGCACGGCCCAGTCCTTCAGGGCCGGGGACAGCGGGCCGCCTGGCACGCCCGCCCCGAAGAGCGCGGCCGCGACGATCTCGTCGCGGTTGACGGCGTAGTTCACCGCCTCGCGCACCTTGGCGTTGTCGAACGGCGGCTTCGACGTGTTGAGGCCGATCAGCGTGTAGGCGAGTTCCAGCGTCTCGGCGAGCTTCACGCCCGGCTTGCCCTTGAGCTGGATCGCGGTCGCCGCGTCGATGTTCGGCAGCATCGCGTACTGGCCGCTGGAGAGGCCGACCTGGCGGGTGGCCGACTCCGGCACGATGTTGAACTTCACGCCGTCGAGCTTCGGCGCGTCCTTGCGCCAGTAGCCGTCGTGCTTGGCGAGCTGGATGAAGCCGTTCGGCTGCCATTCCTTGAACTTGAACGGCCCGGTGCCGACCGGCAGCTTCTGCAGGCCGTCCTTGTCCGTCTCGAAGGTGCGCGGCACGACCGCGATGGTCGCCAGCGACACGAGCAGCGGCGCCGCCGGCTCCTTCAGCGTCAGCGTGACGCTGTCACCGGACGCCGCGATGGTGTCGACGGCGGCGAGGCGGCTGGCCAGCGGCGACGCGATCTCCTTGGCGAGCACGCGCCGCAGCGAGGAGGCGGCGTCCTCGGCCTGCACCGGCGCGCCGTTGTGGAACGTCGCCCCGGAGCGGATCTTGAAGACATAAGTCTTGCCGTCGGGCGAGACCGTCCACGATTCGGCGATGCCGGGCCCGACGCGCAGGTCCTTGTCGATGGAGGTGAGCCCCTCGTAGATCGTCCGGTTGACGACCATGAAGGACGAGAACGCCGTGATGATGTGCGGGTCGAGGCCGGCCGGCGACTGGTCGATCGCGGCCTCGAGGACCTGGGCCGAGACCGGTGCCGCGGCAAGGGCGACGACGCCCGCAAGCAGCATCGAACGAAGCGTGGTGCGGACCATCCTGTCTCTCCCCGTCTCTTGATGGTGGTATTGCCGGAGGCTATGCCGGTATAATACCAATTGCAAGCCGCCGTGGGCTCCCGTCCTGGCGCCGAACACACCGGGAGATGCCGCCATGACTCCAGACGGGCTGTCCACCGCCATCGGGTCAATCAGCGGCACCTCGATGGACGGCATCGACGTCTCCGTCATCCGCTCCGACGGGTTGGACCGGGTCGAGCCCGGCCCCGGCCGGACCTACGACTACCCGGCCGACCTCCGGCGCGACCTTCTCGCGCTCATCGCCGATCCGGTCCGCGCCGAGACCGATCCGCTGCGCGAACTCGAGGCCCGCGTCAGCGACGCCCACGCCGCCGCCATCCGGTCGTTCATGCAGGACTTCTCCGTCGATCCCGCCTCCGTGACCGTCGTCGGCCTGCACGGGCAGACGGTCTGGCACCGGCCCGAGCGGCGCTTCACCCGCCAGCTCGGCGACGGGCCGCGGGTCGCCCGCGCGCTCGGGCTCGACGTCGTCAACCGCTTCCGCCACGCCGACGTCGCCGCGGGCGGCGAGGGGGCGCCCTTCGCGCCGCTCTACCACCGGGCTCTGGCCAGCCGGCTTCCGCAACCGGTGATGGTTCTCAACCTCGGTGGCGTGGGGAACGTCACCTACATCGACCGCGACACGGTCATCGCTTTCGACACCGGCCCGGCGTCCGCGCTCCTCGACGACTTCATGCTGAAGCGCCGCGGGGAACGCTATGACCGCGACGGCGCCCTCGCCGCCTCCGGCAAGCCTGACCGCGCTCTCGTCTCGCGGCTGATGCAGCACCCCTATTTTGACCGGCCGGCGCCGAAGTCGCTCGACCGCAACGACTTCCACGCCTGGGCCGCGGCGGTCGACGGGCTGGACGACCCGACCGGCGCGGCGACGCTGGCGGCCTTCACGGTGGAGTCCGCCGTCTACGCCCTCATGCACGTGCCGAAGCGCCCGCAGCGCTGGCTCGTGACGGGCGGCGGTCGCCTGAACGGACACTTCATGCGCTCGCTCGCCGAACGTCTCGGCGTGCCGGTGGAGCCCGTGGAGGCCGTCGGCTGGAACGGCGACTACCTGGAGGCGCAGTGCTTCGGCTACCTCGCATTGCGGTCGCTGAAGGGCCTCCCGCTCAGCGTGCCGACGACGACCGGCGTGCCCGAGCCGATGACGGGCGGCGAGCTTTGGAAAGCCGCGTGACGGGCACCTCCGAGCCTCCCGTCCTGCAGGTCGAGGGTCTCTCCATCGCCGTCGGGGGGCGCACCCTCGCCGAGGACGTCAGCCTCTCGATCCGCGCCGGCGAGATGGTGGGGCTCGTGGGGGAGTCGGGCTGTGGGAAGAGCGTCACAGCCCTCTCCATCATGCGGCTTCTTCCTCCTCCGGTCGGCATCACCGCGGGGCGGATCCTCTTCGACGGCACGGACGTGCCGGGCCTCGCCGACGAGGCGATCCGCCGCCTGCGTGGCGACCGGATGGCGATGATCTTCCAGGAGCCGATGACCTCGCTGAACCCCGTGTTTACGGTCGGCGACCAGATCGCCGAGGTGCTCGAGATCCATCGCGGCCTCGGCCACGCGCAGGCGCTCGACCGCGCGGCCGAGCTCCTCGCCTTGGTGAACCTGCCCGCGCCGCGCGAACAGCTGGCGCGCTACCCCCACCAGATGTCGGGCGGCCAGCGCCAGCGCGTGATGATCGCGATGGCGCTCGCCTGCGAGCCCCGACTGCTCATCGCCGACGAGCCGACCACCGCGCTCGATGTCACCGTTCAGGCGCAGATCCTCGCCCTCATCGACCGGCTTCGCCGCGACATGGGCATGGCGTGCCTGCTCATCACCCACGATCTCGGCGTGGTCTCCGAGGTCTGTGACCGGGCCGCGGTGATGTATGCCGGACGCATCGTCGAGGAGGCGCCGGTCGCCGAGCTGTTTGCGGCGCCCCGTCACCGATATACCCGGGCTCTCCTCGACACGATGCCCGCCATGAATCCGCCGGGAGCGCTGCTGCCGTCGATCCGGGGCATGGTGCCGCCGCCGGGAAGCCGGGGCCACGGCTGTGCCTTCGCCCCCCGCTGCGCGGCACCCGTCGACCGCTGTCGCGCGGAGCGCCCGCCGCTCGCCGGCGGCTCCCACCGGGCCGCGTGCTGGAACCCTGCCGCATGAGCGCGCTCCTCGACGTCCGTGGCCTGACGAAGCATTACCCCGGTGCCGGCGGACGCGTGCTGCGCGCACTCGAGGACGTCAGCTTCTCGCTGCAGGAGGGCGAGGTGCTCGGGATCGTCGGGGAGTCCGGATGCGGCAAGACCACGCTCGGCCGCGCCGTGCTGCGCCTCGTCGAGCCGACGGCAGGCGCGGTCCTTTTCGCCGGGGAAGACCTCCTCGCCCTGTCCGCGTCCGCCATGAAGAAGCGGCGGAAAGACCTGCAGATCGTCTTCCAGGATCCGTTCGGCTCGCTCAACCCCCGCCACAAGGTGCGCACCCTCGTCGGCGAGCCGCTCACCGTGCATGGCGTCCCGGACGTGAAGGACCGCGTCGCGGAGATGCTCGCGCTGGTCGGCCTGCCCGCCGACGCGGCGGACCGCTTCCCGCACGAGTTCTCCGGCGGCCAGCGCCAGCGCATCGCCATCGCCCGCGCCCTCGTGCTCTCCCCGAAGCTGCTGGTCGCGGACGAGCCCGTCTCCGCGCTCGACGTCTCGATCCAGTCGCAGATCATCAACCTCATCGCAGACCTGCGGCGCCGGCTGGCGCTGTCGATGCTGTTCATCAGCCACGACCTGTCGGTCATCCGGCATGTCAGCGACCGCATCGCCGTGATGTATCTCGGCCGCATCGTCGAGATCGGCGCCGCCGCGGACGTCTTCGAGCGCCCGGCGCATCCCTACACGCAGGCGTTGCTCTCGGCCGTGCCGCGCCGCCCCGGCGAAGCCGCACGCGAGCGCATCGTGCTGGAAGGCGACCTGCCCGACCCGTCGTCGCCGCCGCCCGGCTGCGCCTTCCATGGCCGCTGCCGCCACGCCATGCCAAGGTGCTCTTCAGAACGCCCCGTCCTCCTGCCGCGACGGACGCCCGACGGAACGCGGGAGACGGCGTGCCATCTTCTCGAGCCGGTTGCGCCGTCGGACGCTCCTGCCACCGGAAGCGCACTGCCATGACCCATAGCGCGGGAAGCCGCATCGACCGCGCCTTCGCGCCCGTCGAGGACGCCGTCCGCGAGGGACGCATACCCGGCGCCGTGCTCGGTTTGCTGGAGCCAAGCGGCCAGCGCAGCCTTCGCGTCGCGGGCCTCGCGCAGGTCGAGCCGGAGCCCGTCCCGATGCAGGCCGACACCGTGTTCGACCTCGCCTCGCTGACCAAGGTCGTGTTCACGACCACGGCCATCCTGCGGCTCGTCGACGACGGCCTCATCGGTCTCGACGATCCGCTCGCGACCGCCATACCGGACCTGCGCCAATACGACGTGGCCGGAGCGCTGGAACGCCGGCTGACTCTCCGCCAGTGCCTGACTCACCAGACCCACCTGCCCGCTGTGGAGCCGCTCTACACCTACGGCCAGGACCCGCAGACGCTGCGCGCCTTCGTGCTCCAGCGGGTCTGGAAGCAGGGCCCGCCGGTTTATTCGGACATCAACTTCATCCTGCTCGGCATCGTCATCGAGCGCCTGACGGGGCGCCCGCTGCATGAGCAGCCGCTGCTCCCCGGCTTCACCTTCCGACCCGACCCGGCGGCCTGCGCGGCCACCGAGCGCTGCACATGGCGCGGACGCGTGATGCGTGGCGAGGTTCACGACGAGAACGCGTTCGCGCTCGGCGGCGCCTCGGGCCACGCCGGGCTCTTCGGCACGGCGGACGCCCTCCTGGATTTCGCCGGGGCGCTGCTGTCGGGAGCGGTTCTCTCCGACGCCGCGCGCGACGCGCTCTGGACCCGCCAGGCGCCGACGCGGTCGCTCGGGTGGGAGATGGCCTATCCTGGCTGGTCGGGCGGCAATGCCGCCACGGCAACGACGATCGGGCACACCGGCTTCACGGGCACGGGGCTCTGGCTCGACCGCGAGAACGGCCGCGCCTGGACACTGCTGACGAACCGCGTCCACCCGACGCGGCATCGCGACAGCGGCATCGTCGCGCTGCGCCGCGCCGTCGGCGATGCGATCTGCGCCTGAGGCTCAGGCGATCACGAGCGGCCGGATCTCGCGCGAGCCGCCGTCGGTGAGACCCACATCCGTCAGGTGCGGCCCGGCATTGCAGGCCAGGCTCGCGCCGACGAAGGCCTTGAAGACGCGATAGGGCGGCTGCCATTCGGCCACGGCATCGGCGGCAGCCTTCACGGCCTTGAAGCCCTCGGCGATCGCCTCGGGATCGTCGTCCGCGACGAGCCCCGCGACGGGGAGCGGAAGCAGCGCGGTGACCCGGCCGTCCTTCGCGACGGCCATCCCGCCGCCGCACTCGATCAGCGCATTGGCAGCCGCCGCCATGTCCCGCGGGTCGCGACCAAACACGCATAGGTTGTGGCTGTCGTGCGAGACGGTGGTGGCGAATGCGCCGCGGAAATGGCCCCAGTCCTCCACCGGAGCCAGCTTCGGCTGCGGGTCGGCGAGCCCGTGGCGATGCACCATCGCCATCACCGACACCCCGTCGGGCAAGGCGACGACCCCGCGCTCCAGCGTGGTTTCCAGCCGCGACCACGCTGTGAAGCGGGCACCGCGGATGGCGTTCAGTGCGATCGGACCGTCCGGCGTGAACGGCACGGTCAGCATGAAGTCGGCCGTCGAGAGGGGCCCAAGCTTCATGGTGTGTGTGGGCGGGGGAACGGCGTCGGGCCGCAGCGGCTGCAGCAGCCGCCCGCGCATGGCCACCGGCTCGCCGGCGACCACGACATGCCGCACGCCGAAATCAGCAAGGTCGTCGAGCACGATGAGGTCCGCCGTCCGGCCGGCCGCGACGAGCCCGAGGTCGGGCAAACGAAGGCGCATTGCCGCGTTCAATGTCGCGGCGCGGATCGCCTGGACGGGGTCGAGCCCGTAGCGCACGAGCCGCCGCACGAGGTCGATCATGCCTCCGCGCTCGACGAGGTCGTCGGGGAAGACGTCGTCGGTGCACAGCGTCAGCGTCTGCGGGATCAGCGGGAGGGATTTCAGCGCCGCGACGCAGTCGGGCAGCAGGTAGTCATGGCTGCCGCGCAACTCGACCGTGAGCCCCGCCCGCAGCTTGGCGAGGAGGTCGTCCGCCGAGACGATCTCGTGGTCGGAGGCCACCCCGGCCGCGAGGTAGCCCTCGATCTCGGCCCCCGCGAGCCCGCGCGCATGGCCGCAGACGAGCTTGCCGCTGGCGAGCCCCGCCCCGACGATGGCGGCCATGCGGGGCGAGCCGGAGAGCACGCCGCGCATGTCCATCACCTCGGCCACGCCGACCACCTCGGGCATGGCGAGCATGGCGGCCATCTCGTCGCCGCCGAAGCTCGCGCCCGATCGCTCGAGCCCCGGCGCCGACGGCACGCAGGACGGGGCCAGCACCAGCATTCGCAGCGGCAGGTCGCGGCTCGCCTCTATGGCGTAGCCGACGCCGCCGAGCCCCAGCACGTTCGCGAACTCGTGCGGGTCCCACACCACCGTGGTGGTGCCCTGCGGCACCACGGTGCGCGCATAGCCGCGCGGCGTCATCATCGAGCTCTCGACGTGCATGTGAGCGTCGATCAGCCCCGGCGCCACGAAGCCGCCCGACGCGTCCAGCATCCGGCGGGCGTCGCCGCGGGCGCCGCGCGGATGGACGCTCGCGACGATGGGACCGACAAGCCCCACGTCCGCGTCGCGCAGCTCGCAGGTCGCCACGTCGACGACCGTGCCGCCGGTGATCAGCACGTCGAACGGCGCGCGCCCCATGGCCGCGTCGACGGCGCGGCGGCGCAGCGGAAGGATGTCCTCCTCGGTCATGACAGGCTCCCTCGGCTCGCCGACGCGAAGGCGTCCAGCATCAGGTCGATCACGCGCGCGGCCTCGGCGCGCCGCGCCACCAGCGCGTTCGGCTCCGCCTTGCGCGCGCGGAACTCGCACACGGTCATTCCGCGTGTCGCCGCGCCGGCACACTCGGCCCGGACATGCGCCGGCGCCACCTCGACGAGGTCCGGCGCCACCAGCGCCGCCGCCGCCACGGGATCGTAGAGCGCCATGGGCCGTCCCTGCGCGATGCGCACGTAGCCCTCGAGCAGATCCGCCAGCGTCTCGGCCCTTTCGCCGCCGAACGAACGGCAGCGGGCCACGTCGTCCAGGGTCACGGGCACCGTGCGGCAGGCGTCGAGCCCCACCATCGTGAGCCGGACCCCGCTCTCGATCACGACCTGCACCGCCTCGGGATCGACCGCCGCGTTGAACTCGGCCGCGGCCGTGTGGTTGCCGGCACCCGCGCTGCCGCCCATCCAGATGACGCGGCCGAGCCGGCCGGCGAGTGCACGGTCGGCGAGCAGCGCAACGGCCACGTTGGTCAGCGGCCCGAGCGCCAGCACGTCGAGCGACCCGCCCTCCGCCGCCCGCGACAGGGCCTCGTGCGCGGACAGGCCGGAGAGCCGCGCGGGCGCCGGCGGCAAGGTGCGGCCCGCGCTCTTGAGCGCATCCTCCCCCAGCACGTCCTGCGCGGTCACCAGCGGCCCGAGCAACGGCCGGTCCCGGCCGGCGTGCTGCGGCATGGTCCATCCGAAGAAGGCAGCCATGCGGGCAGCGTTGTCGATCACCGTCGGCAGCGGCGCGTTGCCGGCGACGAGCCCCAGCCCCACGATGTCGAAGGCCGGCTGCGCCGCCACCATGGCGATCGCCGCCATGTCGTCGAAGCCGCAGTCGGTGTCGATGAAGACTCTCATCTTCGCGCCATCCTACACCGAAGGCAGCGGCGCGGCCGCGTCGAGCGGGAGGTCGAAGGCGAGCGTCTCGCCGTCGCGCCAGCGCGGCGCGGAGGCCGGCGCCTCCGCCTTCACCGGGCCGGCGGCGGTGTCGAGCAGGTATTCGACCGTCTCGCCCTGGAATGACGCCGCGAGCACCCGCCCGGAATACGGCCCCTGCCCCAGCCGCACCTGCGCGGGCCGCCAGGCGAGGGCCTTCGCGGCGGTGGCGGGCGCGGGCCCGAGCGCCGCCGTCGGCCCCGCCAGCACGCCGTCCCGCACCGCGAGGATCGTCTCGAAGCCCATGAACCGCGCGACGAACGCCGTTGCCGGCGCCGCGTAGACCGCCTCGGGCGGCCCCAGCTGCTCGATGCGCCCCTGCGACATCACGGCGATGCGCGTCGACAGCGCCAGCGCCTCGGCCTGGTCGTGCGTGACGTAGAGCATGGTCACTCCGCTCTCGCGCTGGATGCGGGCGAGCTCGGCGCGCATGTCGAGCCGCAGGCGGGCGTCGAGGTTGGAGAGCGGCTCGTCGAGCAGCAGCAGGTCCGGCGCGATGGCCACCGCGCGGGCCAGCGCCACGCGCTGCTGCTGGCCGCCGGAGAGCTCGCGCGGCAGCCGGCCCTCGAGCCCCGTCAGGCCGACCATCGCCAGCATCGCGGCGACCCTGCTCGCCACCGCGTCCGCCGCCTGCCGGCGCAACCGCAGGCCGAAGGCCACGTTGTCGAACACCGAGAGATGCGGGAAGAGCGCGTAGGACTGGAAGACGAGCCCCACGCCGCGCTTGTTGGGCGGCTCCTGCGTGATGTCCCGCCCCGCCAGCCGGACCCTCCCCGCCTGCGGCGTCGCGAGCCCCGCGACGACGCGCATGGTGGTCGTCTTTCCGCAGCCCGACGGGCCGAGCAGCGAGACGATCTCGCCCCGCGCCACGTCGAGGTCGAGGCCGTCGACGGCAGGCCGCTCGCCGCCGAAATCGACGCGAATGCCGGAGAGGGAGAGGAGCGCCTCGGCCATGCCCGCCTCACATGTGCCGCGACAGGCCGAGCGTGCGCTCGGCGGCGAAGACGACGGCGACCGAGAGCAGCGCCAGCAGCGACGACAGCGCCGCCAGCGACGGGTCGTAGGTGTAGTCCATGGCGACCATCATCTCGACCGGCAGCGTCGCCACGCCCGGCCCCGTGAGGAACAGCGAGACGGGCAGCTGGTTGAACGACGTCACCACGCCGAGGATGAACGCCGCAAGCAGGCCCGAGCGGATGTTCGGCATCACCACGAGGACGAAGCTGCGCCAGCGCGAGGCGCCGAGAGTCACGGCCGCCTCCTCGATGTCGACGCCGAGGTTGGCGAGGCTCGCCCCCACCACCCTCACCGCGTAGGGCACGAGCAGCGCCGTGTGCGCGAGAACGAGGGCCGTGATGACCGGGACGTCCAGCGGCACCACGAAGTAGCGCAGCAGCGCGAGGCCCACGACGAGCCCCGGCACGATGGCCGGCGACGTCAGCAGCGCCCGCGCCGCCTCGCCGTAGCGCAGCCGATGGCGGGCGAGCGCATAGGCTGCCGGGACGCCGACGGCCAGCGCCAGCACCGTCGAGCCGATGGCGAGCCACAGGCTCAGAACGAAGGCGTCCCAGAGCGAGTCCGATTCGAGCACCGCCGCGAACCAGCGGAGCGACAGGCCCTGCGGCGGGAAGGCCAGCGTCTCGCCGGCGCTGAGACCCGCGAGCAGGATGACGACGAAGGGCCCGATGAGGAACAGGAGCACCAGCCCCAGGACGGCGAAGGAGGCGCTGCGCATCAGGTCCTCCCTCCGCCGAGACGCTTCAGCAGGCCGTGCACGGCGAGCGTCGTGACGACGAGGATCACCGCGATCACCGCCGCGCTCACCATGTCGTTGGCGACGTTGACCCGCTGCACCAGCAGCGTCTCCAGCATCAGCACCTTGGAGCCGCCGAGCACGGCGGGGGTGATGTAGGCGGTCGCGGCGCCGGTGAAGACGAGCGTGCCGCCGATCACCAGCCCCTCGCGCGTCAGCGGTAGCACGACCTTGAGGAACACGGTGCCCCACCCCGCGCCGAGCGTGCGCGCCGCCGGCACCACGTCGCGCGGCAGGTTCTCCAGCGAGGAGAGGAGCGACAGGATCATCAGCGGTAGGAACAGCTGGACGAGGCCGATCGCCACCGCCGTCTCGGTGAAGAGAATGCGCAGCGGCTCGGGCGACAGGCCGAGGCCGACCACCGCCTTGTTGACGAGCCCGGTGCGCCCCAGCACGACGATCCACGCGTAGGTCCGCGCCACGGGCGAGATCATCAGCGGCAGCACCACGAGGCCCACGAGGCTGCCGCGCCAGCGCGGTCCCATGGCGATGATGGCGAAGGCCGTGGCATAGCCGATGGCGGCGCAGATGGCCGTGACGAGCAGCGCGAGCCGCAGCGTCCGCAGGAAGACCGTCTGGTTCAGCGGGTCGCCGAAGAACGCGACGAAGTTCGCGAGCCCGTAGCCGGTCGGCGTCTCGACGCTGCGGCCGAAGAAGATCAGCACCGGCGCGACGAAGACGCCGGCCACCAGCACGATGGCCGGCTGCGTGAGCAGAAGGCCCGTGCGCGCCGACCGGTCCATCAGCCCCCGGCCCCCGGCGCCGCACCGACCGTCACTTGGCGACCTTGGCGTTCCACTGGGCGAGCCACGCGTCGCGCTGCGCCAGCGCCACGTCCGGCGCGAGCAGCTTCAGCGAGCCGGCGATGTCGCCCGCATCCGACATCAGGTCGCGCGTCTCGGCGTCGAGCTTCACGTCCTTGTTGACCGGGCTGTCGACGAGATCCTTGGCGAGCGCCGTCTGGACCGGCGCGGAGAGCCAGAAGTCCATGAACTTGTGCACCAGCTCGCGCTGCTTGGTGCCCTTCACGACGACCATCACGTTGACGCCGCCGGTGAGCCCCTCCTCCGGCTGCGCCCAGCCGAGCGGCAGGCCGAGCTTCTTCAGGTTGCCCCAGGAGAAGCGGCCCACCGGCGCCGCCCAGATCTCCTCCTGCTGGAACAGCTGCACGAGCTGCGAGCCGGTTCCGTAGAAGGTGACGATGCCGTCCTTGGACGCCGCGATGGCGTCGATGGCGGTGCCGAAGAAGGGCGACTGCCCCTTCAGTGCCATCTCCAGCATCATCAGCATGAGGGGCGCCTGCGACGTGTTGATCGCCGGCAGCGACACGCGGGACTTGAGTTCCGGCCGGAGCAGGTCCTTCCAGCTCTTCACGGCCGGAATCTTGTCGGTCCGGTAGACGATGCTCGTCGAGTAGAAGGTGTAGGCGACACCCATGTTGCCGCCGATGGGGTCCTGCGCGAAAGGATAGATCTTCGCGAAGTTGGCCAGCGCCTTGGTGTCGATGGGCTCGATCAGCCCCTTGCGCGCCGCCTCCAGTGCCGCCGTCTCGGTGAACACGGCCACGTCGACGTTGGGGTTGTCCTTGCGCGCCTCCATCTTGGCGAGGCGGTCGGTGTTGTTGCCGACCTCGACCACCACCTTGCAGCCGCACTCCTTCTCGAAGGGCGTGTAGAGGTGCTTGCGCAGCAGGTCCTGGCTGATGCCGAAGGCGGACAGGACGATCTGCTGCTGGGCGGCGGCCGGGCCGGCGAGCAGGGCGAGCGCCGCGGCGGCGGCAAGCGAACGGACGAGCATGACGGCCCCCCTGTGCCGGGCGTGGTCCCGGCTTCGGCCCAAGCATAGGGGGCGCCGCGCCGGCGCTCAACGCGGAGCGGGCGCGATCCGTGCAGGGGTGGCCCGCCGCAGCGTCAGGTCAGCAGCGGCCTCGATCCCCGGCCGGCGAGCCAGGCGAGCCACATGGCCGCGCTCCACGTGAAGTCGCGCCCGCCGAGGCCCTCGCCGGTGCGCGGGTCGAAGTACTCCGCGAGGCCGTGCCGCAGCACCAGCGCCCGCGACTGCTCGGCGATTCGCGCGGCGACGTCCTCCCGGCCGGCCCGGGCGAAGCCGTCGCAGATCATGCGGTTGACGACGAGCCACACCGGCCCGCGCCAGTAGCGGCAGGGGTCGTAGGTCGGCGCGCCGGGGTCGCTGCTCGGCACGGCGTAGGTAATGGACGAGGCCCACCCGTCGAGCACGGCCGCCATGCGGTCCGCCCCCTCCCGCCCGCCGACATGGGCGTAGAGCGCCAGGAACGAGCCCGACGAGGCGGTCGGCGCCAGCGCCCCGGTGCGCAGGTCCAACGAGCGCCACGTCCCGTCCGGGGCGCGCAGCCGATCGAAGGCCTTCGTCGAGCGATCGATCCAGGCCTCGAGCTGGACCGCCTCTGCCGTAAAGCCGAGCGTCCGCGCCAGCCACAGGAGGTCGTGGTCGGCACGCACGAGAATGGACTGGACGCCGATGTCGCAGACGCGCAGCGACAGCGTCCGCGCCACCGCCTTGCCGTCCCAGTCGAGCGCCCGCGCCTCCTGCACCAGCGTCATCACGCGGTTGTAGAAGTCGTCCGTCGGCCGCTCGGCGGCGGCGACGTGCGTCTTGTCCTTGCGCAGCGCCGCGACGTCGACGGTCGGGGTGACGGCCGCCAGCGGCGCGTCCCACTCGGGCGAGTTGTCGCGCCCCGTTTCCCACGGGTGGGTCACGGTGACGAGCCCGGTGCCGTCGGGGTCGCGCACCTCGTGCCACCACCGGTGCGAGGCGAAGAGCTTCGGAAACAGCGCGGCGCACCGGCGCCGGGAGGCCGGCGTGTCCTCGGCCGCCAGCACCACGCGCGCGGCGGTGGCCGCCACGGGCGGCTGCGAGATCCCGGTCGTCGGCGGCTCGTGCGTCGTGCCCCACGCGGGCGGGCCCGGGTAGTAGTTGTCGGCCGGGCGGTGGAACACGATCGACGGCACCATGCCGTCGTCCCACTGGCCGAGGAACAGCGTCTCGAGCTCCTGCCAGGCCCGGTCGACGTCGTAGGTGGCGAAGCCCATGGCGACGAAGGCCGAGTCCCAGTTCCACTGGAACGGGTAGACCTTCTCGTTGGGCACGGTGTAGCCGCCGCGGTCGTTGCGGACGAGGATGTCCCTCGCGAGGCGGTCGAGATCGTCGGGCGTCATCATGCGGCGTGGTCCAGCGCGTCTCCGGTGGCGGGGTCCATGTAGACCACGCGGGTGGGGTCGAGTCGAAGGCCGACGGCGTCGCCCGCCGCGACCTTGGCGGCCGGCGGGGCCACGACGCGCACCAGCGCCTCGCCGATGCGCCCCGTCAGCAGCAGGTGAGAGCCCATGGGTTCGGCGACCCGCACGGTCATCGGCAGGCCCTCGCCGGTGCCGACCAGCGTCACGTCCTCGCCGCGGAAGCCGAGCACGGCGGCACCCTCGCGCGGCGCCGTCAGCGCCTGACCGCCGAGCTGAACCGCCCCGCCCTTCGCCTCCACCGGGATGAAGTTCATCGGCGGCGAGCCGACGAAGCCGCCCACGAAGGTCGTCGCCGGCCGCGAATAGACCTGCGTCGGCGGCGCGATCTGCACGATGCGCCCGCCGTACATTACCGCGATCCGGTCGGCGAGGCCCATCGCCTCGGTCTGGTCGTGGGTGACGTACACCGTCGTCGTCCCCGCCTCGCGCAGCACGCTCTTGAGCTCCGCCCGCATCTCGAGACGCAGGAGCGCGTCAAGGTTCGACAGCGGCTCGTCCATCAGCAGCACCGCCGGCTCCACGGCCAGCGCGCGCGCCACCGCCACGCGCTGGCGCTGGCCGCCGGAGAGCTTCGCCGGGTAGCGCTCCAGGTAGGGCTCGATGTGCAGCAGCGCCGCCGCCTTCTTCACCTGCCGGTCGATCACGTCCTTCGGCTTGCCCTGCATGGCGAGGCCGAAGGCGACGTTGTCGTAGACCGTCATGTGCGGGAAGACGGCGTAGTTCTGGAACACCATCGCGAGCCCCCGCTCGCGCGGCTTCAGGTCGCTGACGTCGCGCCCGCCGATGAGGACCCGCCCCGACGAACGGGTCTCCAGCCCCGCCATGATGCGCAGCAGGGTGGTCTTGCCGCAGCCCGAGGGGCCGAGCAGGGCGACGAACTCCCCGTCGGCGATCTCGAGCGACACCTCCTTCAGCGCCGTGGTGGCGCCGAAGCTCTTGGCGATCCGGTCGATGACGATTCCGGCCATGGCCGTTCCCTCACTTGCTCGAGACGCCCCACATGGCGAACAGGTACTTGCGCACCGCGAAGATGAAGAGCACCGACGGCACGATCAGGATGAAGCCGCCGGCGAACCGGTAGTGCAGCGGGCTCTCGCTGAGCACCGTCAGCAGGTAGGCCGTCAGCGTCCGCTCGCGCACCGTCAGCACCGAGGCGGCGAAGACCTCGTTCCACGAGATGACGAAGGCGAAGATCGCCGCCGCGGCGATGCCCGGCAGGGCGAGCGGCAGCACGACCTTCCGGAACGCCTGGAAGCGCGTGCAGCCGAACACCCACGCCGCCTCCTCCAGCTCGCGCGGGATGCCGACGAAGAGGCTCGCCGTCACAAGCGCTGCGAAGGGCAGCGCCAGCGCCGTGTGCACCAGCGAGACGCCGAACGGCGTGTCGTAGAGGCCGAGCCGGATGAAGATCACCGTCAGCGGCAGCGCGAGGATCGCCAGCGGGAAGGCGCGCGTCAGCAGCACCATCAGCCGGAAGGCGTTGGCGCCGCGGAACTGGAAGCGCGCCAGCGCGTAGCCCGCCGGCGCCCCGAGCGCGATGGAGAACAGCATCGTCAGCCCGGCCGCGATGACGGAGTTGATCGCCGCGTTCCACACGCCCTCGATGCGCAGGAACAGCATCATCGCGTCGAGCGAGGCGTTCCACGGCAGCCAGTCCTTCGGCCAGCGGAAGGCCGCAGGGCGCCCGCCGAACGCGCCAAGTGCAATGAGGTAGATGGGCACCAGGATCCAGGCGCACAGCGCCAGTACGCCGGTGACGAAGAGGAACCGCCGCGACCCGGTCATGTCTGCGCCTCCGGCCTGGTCCTGAGCGCCCTCAGCCAGAACACGGTGGCGGCGAGCGAGATGACCATCACGAGGACCGCGTAGGCGGCGGCCACGCCGTAGTTCTGGTTCTCGCGCTGCCAGACATAGGCCTCGCCCACCAGCACCGGGAAGTTGCGCCCGCCGAGCGCGTAGACGACGGCGAAGACCTCGAAGGCGAGCACCGTGCGCAGGATCAGCGCCGACTGCAGGCTCGGCTTCAGCAGCGGCAGCGTGATCCGCGTGAAGCGCGTCCACGGCTTCGCGCCGAAGATCTCCGCCGCTTCGCCGAACTCCTTCGGGATGAGCTGCAGCCCGCCCACGAGGATCACCAGCACGATGGCGGTGGCGCGCCACACCTCGGCCGCCACCACGGCGGCGAAGAGCGTCAGCGGCGTCTCGCTGTTGAGCCAGGCCGTCGGGCCTGGGACCAGCCCCAGCGCGAAGAGCACGCTGTTGAGATAGCCGGTGTTCTGCAGGATCGCGAGCCAGACGAGGCCGGCTGCGAGGTCCGAGACGCCGAGCGGGATCGTCCAGATCCACAGCACCACGTCGCGGCCGACGCTCATCTTCTGCAGCATCAGCCCCATGGCCAGCGCCAGCGCCACCTGCAGCGGGATCACGACGATCACCAGCAGGAACGTGTTGCGGATCGCGGTGCCGAAGTTCAGGTCGCCGACCATCTTGGCGTAGTTGCCGAGCCCGGTGCCGGCGTCGCCCTGGAACGACAGGGCGATCGTCTGCACCAGCGGCACGACGAAGAAGGCGGCGAGGAACACCATCGCCGGCGCGATCAGCGCATAGGGCAGCCATCGCGAATGCGTCATCCCGAGCCCTCCCGATCGTTCCGGACGCTGCGCCCGCGGGCGCGGTCCGTCCTGCCTGCCACAACCCCGGCACGGCCTTGGTCATCCGGCCCGCACTCCCCCCCTCACCATCCCGAAGAGCGCAGGATCGTCGTGCGAAGCGCGGCTTCGAACGGCAATCTGCGTGGTTCGGGACGCCCGCTGCGCGGGCCCCTCGCCATGGGTGAGCAGGTGCGCGATCCCGGCCGGAGACCGGGCCGACGGCGGCCGGCCCTCCGGCGCGCAGGCGCCCGCCGGAGGAGAGGCTACGACCGCCTCACTTCACCGGGCAGGGACCGTCGCTGGCCTTGTCCGGGGCCCAGCACGGCGCCTTGCTCGCGGTCATGATGTCGCGCAGCACGCCGGCCTGCGCGTCGAGCGTCGCGCGCACCGGTTCGTTGCGCAGCACGATCCGCTGGAACGTGTCGAAGTAGACCTTGTTGAACTCGCCGCCCTTGTCGCCGAGGCCGATCGGCAGCAGCGCGACGAGCGCGTCCTTCGCCGACTGTGTCTTGGCGACGCCCTCCGACAGCAGCTTCACGCCGGCCGGCAGGTCGGCCGGGAGCGTGGCGTTGACCACCGGGAAGAAGCCGACCTCGCGGGCCGTGATGACCTGCGTCTCCGGCTTCGACAGGTGCTCGATGAGCGCAGCCGCCCCGGCGCGGTCGGGCGCGCCCTTGGCGATGCCGAGGCCGGCGATCACCGGCATGTAGGCGCGGCCCTTCGGCCCGGCCGGCGGCGCCACGACCTGGAAGTCGCCCGGAGCAGCCTGCAGCGCGTCCTTCACGCGGGCCACGTGGTCCCACGCGATCCACACCTCGCCCGCCATGAGCGGTTCCTGCATGAAGTCGTAGTTGGTCGAGTTGGGGTTGACGCTGGCCCACACGGCCTTGAAGTCGCCCCACATCTTCTCGGCCTCGGCGGAGCGGAATTCCGTCACCATCGAGCCCGTGTAGGAGGGCCAGAGGTTGCCCTGGAGGAAGCGCGCCATCAGGCCCTTCGGGCCGGCCGGGAAGCCGATGCGGCGCTGGCCGGTCTTCTCCTGGATCGCCTTGCCCCACGCCGCGAGCTGCTCGTAGGTCAGCGCGTTGACGTCGGCGCCCGCGGGCAGGAAGGGCAGCGCGTCCTTCTTCACCACCATCACGTAGGTGGCCTGCATCCAGGGGATGTACATCTGCTTGCCGGTGCCGAGCTTGCCGAGCTCCATCAGGCCGGCCGGGATGCCGCGGCTCGCGACCTTGGCGGCCACGTCGTCGATGGCGTCGAGCGCGCCCATCGGCACCAGCGGCTGCAGTTCGCCGTGCAGCGCGCCGACGACGCTCACCGTGCGCTTGCCGGCCTCCTGCTCCGCCTTCATGCGCACCGTGAAGGGCGCCGGCTCGTCGACCACGTAGGTCGTCTTGGGCGCACCCTTGAGGATCATCTCGCGCACCTTCTGCGCCTCCTCGATCGGGCGCAGCTGCGTCGAGAGGAAGACGAGGTCCTGCTGGGCCAAGGCGGTCGTGGCGCCCGCCGCGAGGGCGGCCGAGGCGACGGCGGCGCCGAGGACGCCAAGGGCGGCGCGGCGGGGGACTGGGAAGCGGTCGGTCATGCTGGTTTCCTCCGGTTTGTCGCGAATGGTCCGGCGTCTCGTTCCGTCGCCGCCGCGGCCGGTGCGCGGCGGCGTTGCCGGCCCGTCAGGGCGGCGGTGGTCCCATCGACTGCCGCTCGACGAACCGCACCGGGCACACACGCTGCAGGCCGCGCACGTCCTCCCCGGCGATCCGGGCCAGAAGCGTCTCGGCCAGCAGGTCGCCCGTCTCGGCGATCGGCAGTTCCATCGTGGTGAGAGGCGGATCGCTGAAGGCGGACGCCGGCAGGTTGTCGTGCCCCACGACCGAAAGGTCCGCCGGCACCGCCAGCCCCAACCGCCGCGCCGCCCTCAGGGCGCCGTAGGCGATGCGGTCGGTGGCGCAGAGCAGCGCCGTCGGGCGGTCAGGCGCGGTCAGCAGCCGGGTCGCGCCCTCGTGTCCCCCCTCCTCGTCCGCCGCCACCTCGATGTCGCGCGGCGCGAGGCCGGCCTCCGCCATGGCGGCGAGATAGCCGGCGCGGCGCAGCGTCGCGAAGGTGAAGGCGGCCGGCGCGCCCAGCAGGGCGATGCGCCGGTGGCCCAGCGCCACCAGACGCCGCGTGGCCTCGCGGAAGCCGGCCTCGCCGTCGCCGTCGACGAAGGGAATGGCGCCCGGCACCTCCGTGCGGCCCATCGCGACGAACGGAAATCCGGCATCGAGCAGCCAGCGGATGCGCGCATCGTCGCGGCGGGTACGAACCACGATGAGGCCGTCCGTCCGCCGTCCTTCGACGAGGCGCCGGTAGGTCTTGATCTCCTCGGTTCCGGGCGGCGAGGCCAGGAGTGTGAGGTCGTAGCCGTCCTTCGCGAGACGCTTCCCCAGCGCGGCGAGGAGCTCGATGTAGAGGGGTTCGTTGAACTGGCCGGGCTCCGTCGGCAGGACCATGGTGACCATCTCGGTCGAGCCCTTGCGCAGGCGTCGTGCGGCGGCGTTGGGCCGGTAGCCCGCCGCCTCGGCCGCCGCCCGCACCCGCGCCCGCGTCGCTTCCGACACGTCGGAATAGTTGTCGAGCGCCCGCGACACCGTCGTGATCGACAGCCCCAGTGATTGAGCGAGCGTCTTCAACGACGACAAACCGCGCCCTCCCTGCGATCCGAAACGTTTTGGATGATCGTTCAGGACCGATCCGGCGTCAAGAGCCCATCATCGCGATGCCTGCGCGAACCGCCCGCCGCCGCGACGGAACCAGTCGTCACAGCCCCCTGCCGGCGCGGGCGGCTGACCGCGCCGCTCTCCATGCCCCGTCATTCCCGGCGCGCCGGAGGCGCGGGAAAGAGGATCGATCGGCCCGTCCCGGCACGCGTCGAACAACCGTCGGCCGGATCCCCTGCCCGCTCCCGCATCCGTCGGAGCAGATGCCGGGCAAGCCCGGCATCTGCTCGCCCGTCGGCCACCTCCCGCCCCTTCGCCCCGTCGCACAAGCCGGCCCCCTCCGCCCCGGCGCAACGGTCGTGCGCCCCCTTCGCCCCGCTTGCGGGGAGAAGGTGCCCCGGAGGGGCGGATGAGGGGCGGCTCCGCCATGCCTCCCGCCCCGTGCGGCCAGGCGCCCCTCCGCCCCGTTCCTGCGGCACGGAATCGCTGCTAGGGTCCCGCCGCCCCTTTCCGCCTGCGTGACCGGGATCGCCATGAAGAGCCTCGACGCGAAGCTGGAGCGCATCCGCGCCGGCCGCTACACCGCCCACGACTTCATCATCGCCGACGCCAAGGACGGCGACATGGGCTTCGGCCTTCCGGCGCCCGGGCCGAGGCCCGGCGACGGCGTGAAGACGAAGGCGGACTATCTCGACGCCATGCGCGACATGACGCGCAGCGGGCTCGTGGACATCATGCTGATGTCGGCCTCGACCGCCGAGACGCTGGCCGGCGAGGGCCTTTTCGCCGGTCATCCGGTCACGCCGGCCGTACGGCTCAACGACACCACCGACATCTGGTCGCAGCGCCACGGCGCCTACAAGGCGAGCCCGTCGCGCCCCTTCCGCACGGCGTCGATCCCGCTGGTGGCGCCCTTCGCCGACCTCGGGCTCTACTCCGTCACCTTCATGAACGACCAGGCGCGGGATCTGGAGAGCCTCGAGGCCTACCGGGCGTTCCGCGCCGAGGCGCTGGCGCTCGGCATGCGGCACTTCCTGGAGGTGTTCAACCCGGCCATCGACATCGGCATCGCCGACGACGGGCTCGGGGACTATGTCAACGACTGCATCATTCGCGCGCTGGCCGGCGTCGTCTCTGCCGAGCAGCCGCTGTTCCTGAAGATGCAGTACAACGGCCCGCGCGCGATGGAGGAACTCGCCGCCTACGACCCGGCCAGGGTCATCGTCGGCATCCTCGGCGGCGCCAAGGGCACCACGCGCGACACCTTCGAACTCGTCGGACAGGCCGAGCGGCACGGGGCGCGGGTCGCGCTGTTCGGCCGCAAGATCAACCTCGCCGAGGCGCCCGTCGCCCTCGTCGGGCTGATGCGCCGCGTCGTGGCCCGCGAGGTGACGGCGGAGGAGGCGGTGAAGGCGTACCACGCCGAGCTCGGCCGCCTCGGCCTCAGGCCGACGCTGCCGCTGGAGCGGGACATCGTCATCACCGACCCGGTGCTGAAGGCGGGCTGACCATGCGCCGCGGCGTCGTCTGCGCAGGCGCGCTCACCGTCGACCGGGTCAAGCGGATCGCCGCCTGGCCCGCGCAGGAGGGGCTCGCCGAGATCCTCTCCGAGGAGAACCAGGGCGGCGCCTCATCCTTCAACATGGCCGTCGACCTCACGAAGCTCGGCGCCGGCTTCCCCGTCTCGGTCCGCAGTCTCGTCGGCGCCGACCCGGACGGCCGCTTCCTCATCGACACGCTGGCCGCCCATGGCGTCGACGTGTCCGGCATCGCCACCACCGCGACGGCACCGACGTCCTACACCGAGGTGATGAGTGACGCCTCGACGGGGCGGCGCACCTTCTTCCTGCGCCCCGGCACCAACGCGGTGATGGGGCCCGACGACATCGACGTCGCGGCGAGCACCGCGCGCTGGCTGCACCTCGGCATGCCGGGCGTGCACGAGCGTCTGGACCGGCCCGACGGCAGCGATCCGAGCGGCTGGGTCACCGTCCTGCGCCGCGCCCGGGCTGCGGGACTGCGCACCAATGCCGAGCTGGTGACGCTGGCCCCCGAGCGGATCGCCGCCGCCGGCCAGCCGCTGCTGCCGTACCTCGACCTGCTCGTCGTCAACGACGCCGAGATCGGCGCCGTCGCGGGCATCGCCACGGTGGAAGGCGCGGTCACCGACGTCGCGGCCTGCTGCCACGCCGCAAGGCGCGTGATGGAGGCCGGGGCGATGGAAGCCGTGGTCGTCCACTTCCCGCGCGGCGCCGTCGCGGCGCTGCGCGACGGGACCGTCGCCGTCCAGCCCTCGGTCGCGGTGCCGCCCGACGCGGTGGCCGGCACCAACGGGGCGGGCGACGCCTTCGCCGCCGGGGTCCTGCTGGCCCTCCACGACGGCGTGCCCATCGGCGAGGCGCTGGCGCTCGGACATGCCGTGGCGGCGGCGAGCCTGCGGGCGCTGTCGACCGTGGGGTCCATCGAGCCCGCCGCCGACTGCCTCGCCCTCGCCTCCCGCTGGGGCTGGCGCGATCCGCTGCCCGTCCCGCCCCTCTGACGCCGTCTCCTCTTCCCATCCGCCACAGCCCAGAGCGCCCCATGCCGAAGCCGGCCCGCACCCCCGCCCGTGACCCCGCTCTCGCCCACGCGCTCGACCTGCTGGACCGCGTCCCGCTGGTCGACGGGCACAACGACCTGCCGTGGGTCATCCACTCGGACCCGCAGGCGAAGGGCGACGTCGCCGCCTGGGACCCCTCGCGCGTCCACCAGGAGCACGACACCGACCTGCCGCGCCTGCGGGAGGGGCGCGTCGCGGCGCAGTGGTGGGCGGCCTTCCTGCCCACCCTGAGCGACCACCCCGGCCGAACGGCGCTGGAGCTGATCGACGTCATCATCCGGCTGACGGAGGGCCATCCCGACACCTTCCTGCCGGCCCGCCGCGCCGCCGACGTGGCGCGCGCGAAGCGGATGGGGAAGATCGCGTCCTTCATCGCCGTCGAGGGCGGCGTCGGGCTCGAGAACAGCCTCGGCCCGCTGCGCGTCTGGCACGCCGCCGGCGCGCGGCTGATGACGCTCTGCCACAACGAGACGTTGGACTGGGTCGATAGCGCAACCGATGCCCCGCGCAGCGGCGGTCTTTCAACCTTCGGTCGTGAAGTCGTGCTCGAACTGAACCGGCTCGGGATGATCGTGGACCTGGCCCACGTGTCCCACGATGTGATGCGCCAGGTGCTCGACATCACCCGCGCGCCGGTCGTGTTCTCACATAGTAATGCGTACGCCCTCTGCGACCACCCGCGCAACGTGCCGGACGACGTGCTTGCACGCGTCCGCGGCAACGGCGGAATCGTCATGGCCACGTTCGTGCCCGCGTTCATCAACCAGAAGATGCGCGACTGGTACCGGCCCTTCTGCGACCCGTGGGGCAAGGCCCGGGATCTGCAACCGGAGGAAGAGAAGGCGCTGCTGGAACAGGCCGGTTCTCTCCCGCTGGCGACGCTGGATCAGTTCGTGGAGCACGTGGAATATCTCGCGGATAAGGCGGGATTGGCGCACATCGGCATTGGGTCGGACTTCTTCGGCGGCCGGACTCCGCACGGGCTGGAGCATGTCGGTCGCTTTCCGCACCTTTTCGCCGCGCTGATCCGGCGCGGTTGGAGCGACGACGCCCTCGCCGGCCTCGCCTCCCGCAACTTCCTCAGGGTGTTCCGCAAGGTCGAGAAAACCGGCGCCGAACTGCGCCGCACCGAACGCCCGAGGGTCGGGCGGGTCGAGGACTTCGACGGCCGCTGACCGTCCGCGTCAGCGGTCCCAGGCGAGGCGCAGCTCTTCGAGGCCGTGGAAGTGGTAGCTGTCCCGGTAGCGGGGCGGCTCCGCAAAACGCAGGTTCTTCAGGCGCTTCGCCAGCACGGGCAGGGCCGCGTCGAGCTCCAGGCGGGCCAGCGGCGCGCCGAGGCAGAAGTGGATGCCGGCGCCGAAGGAGACGTGGGCATTCCCCTCGCGCAGCGGATCGAACCGGTCCGGATCGGGGAAGCGGGCGGGGTCGCGGTTCGCGGCGCCCAGCAGCAGCCCCAGCCGATCCCCCTTCCGCAGCACAACTCCGCCGGGAAGCTCCACCGGCTCCAGCGCGTAGCGGGTGAACAGGTGCAGCGGCGCGTCGTGCCGCAGCATCTCCTCCACCGCAGTCTCGGCCCTTTCCGGGGTGGACAGGATCTCTCCCAGCGAAAATCCCGCCGAGAGGACCGAGGCAAGGCCGTTGGAGAACGCATGCACCGTCGCCTCGTGCCCGGCGTTCAGCAGGAGGATGCAGGTCGAGACGGTCTCGTCCGGTGAGAGCCGGTCCGACCCCGCACTCGCGGCGGCGAGGTGGGAGAGTAGGTCTTCCCGCGGCCTTCTCCTGCGATTTTCCAGTTCGTCCGTCAGGAAAGCGGCGAACGCTGCGCTGGCCGCCGCCGCCCGATCCTCCACCTCCCGGTCCCGCCGGAACTGGTACATGGCCACCATGTCGTGGGACCATGCGAGCAGTTGCGGCGCCATGGCCGGATCGACGCCGATGAGCTCGGCGACGGTGATGACGGGAATGGGCGTGCAGAACGCCTTCAGCAGGTCCGCCTCGCCGTCGCCGACGAAGCCGTCGACAAGCCTCTCCGCGAGTGCCCCGATGCGCGGGCGCAGCCGCTCCACCTGCCGGGAAACGAACGCCCGGTTCACCAGCGTGCGCAGCCGTGTATGCGCGGGCGGCTCCAGTTCCAGCAGCGAATGCCGCTCGATCGCGTCGAACGGCGCAAGATGCGGCGCGGGCTCCGGCCAGCCCAGTTCCTCGCGGGTCGCGACGTGCAGGATCTGGCGGCCGAGGCGCCTGTCGCGCAGGGCGGCGGAGACGAGGTCATGGCCCGCCGCGCACCAGAAGCCGTACTGCTCCCAGAAGAACACGGGTGCCTGCGCCCGGATCTCGTGGTACGCGGCGTACGGATCCTGCACGAAGCCAGGGTCGCGCGGATCAAGATCGACCCGCCTGGAGGTCACGTCGATGAGCACGGGAACCCCGCTTGCCTCGGCCGCCGCGGCGGCCCGTCGCGGCGCTGAGACCACAGGCATCCGCGGTCCGTCAAGCGAAGGCGGCTGCATCGCCGCCGAAAGGATCAGCCGATGAACCGCGCACCCGACGAGCTCCTGGTCTCACCCGCCGTCGCCGGGGCGCTCGCAGCGGGCAGGCCCGTGGTCGCGCTTGAATCGACCATCGTCGCGCACGGCATGGACTGGCCGGCCAATCTCGAGACGGCGCGGGAGGTGGAGGCCATCGTGCGCGAGGAAGGCGCGGAGCCGGCGACCATCGCCGTGCTCGGCGGACGGCTCGCGGTCGGCCTCGACGACGCGGCGCTGGAGCGGCTCGCCCGAAACGGGCCGCAGATGCTGAAGCTCAGCACCCACGACATCCCCTTCGCGGTGGCGCTGCGGCGCGACGGAGCCACCACCGTGGCGGCGACCATGCGCATCGCCGCGATGGCCGGCATCCGCATTTTCGCCACGGGCGGCATCGGCGGCGTCCACCGGGGCGTGCAGGAGACCTTCGACATTTCGGCCGACATCACCGAGCTCGGCCGCACCGGCGTCGCGGTCGTCTCCGCCGGCGCAAAGGCGATCCTCGATCTTCCGGTCACGCTGGAGGCGCTGGAAACGGCCGGCGTTCCGGTGATCGGCGTAGGGACGGACGTGTTCCCGGCCTTCTACTCGCGAGACAGCGGGCTCCGCGCGCCGCTGCGGCTCGACACGCCGGCCGAGATCGCTGCGGTCCTGAACGCGAAGTGGAGGCTGGGACTGCCCGGCGGGGCGCTGATCGCCAACCCCATTCCGGCAGAACACGAGATTCCCGCGGCCGAGATCGGCGCGGTCATCGAGACGGCGCTGCGCGAGGCGGCGGCTCAGGGCATCACCGGAAAGGCGGTCACGCCGTTCCTGCTGGGGCGGATCGTGGCGTTGACGGGAGGGCGAAGCCTCGCCGCCAACATCGCGCTGGTGCGCAACAACGCGCGGCTGGCGGCCCGCATCGCGGTCGCGGCGTCAAGCGCGGGAGCCTGAGGGCGCTTAACGACGCGCGCCCCGGCCAACGTTCGAAGGTTGCCGGCTTCAGGCGAGGGCGGCGGGGAGCCGCACGAGACGGCAGATTCGCGGCTCGACGTGGAGGCGAACCCTCTGAAGGGCGTCGCGCACGAGGCTCGCGCGGGGGCGCGGCTGTTCAAGAACCAGCGTGAAGCTCTCCCCCTCCGGCTGGGGGCGGATGGCGGCGCGCAACAGCGCCATGCCTTCCGGGTCGGTCTCGAGTGCCGAGGCATCGAGGTGAGGCATCGTACGCTCCCTGGCGGGTCATTTTCGACCCTTGTACCGACAACGTCCGGGCTCACGGCGTGATCCCCGCGTCGTCTGGAAAACATCATGCGCCTCGTTCAAGCCGGATGATGTGCGATAACGCACACAGCGCGAACCGTGCGTGCCCCTGCAGCGCGCCGCCGATGGCGGCAGCGGAGGCACGGAGCGAACGGTATCTTGGGAACGGAACCGATCAGCGCGGCGGGTCGTGGCAGACGGCCTCGACGTTGTGGCCGTCCGGGTCGATGACGAAGGCGCCGTAATAGTGGGGGTGGTAGTGCGGCCGCAGCCCCGGGGCGCCGTTGTCGAAGGCTCCGGCGGCCATGGCCGCGAAGTAGAAGTGATCCACCTGCTCCTGGTCCGCCGCCATGAAGGCGACATGCAGGCGTCCCTGGATGGGCTCGCCGGCGTTGATCCAGAACTGCGGGCGGCCGGGGCGGCCAAAGCCGGCGTGCCAGCCGTCCGCACCGTCGTCGGGGCCCACCTCCATCACGAGCCCGTAGCCGAGCGGCTTCAGCACCGCGATGTAGAAGTCGCGCGAGCGCTGGTAGTCGGCGACGGGAAAGCCGATGTGATCGAGCATGGTCGGGCCTCCGGGGGTCGGGCCGCCATGGTGGCACTTCGGGAGGCCGTCCAAAAGGCCCCGCCTGCGGGGGTATGGGACGAGACCGCCGACGGACCCACCCGTCGGCCCGGGACGCCGCGCGAGCCTGGCGCCGTCATCCCCGGCGGCCTGCGCCGCAGGCCGGGAAGGAGATCGAGGCACTTGGCCGTCGCCGGCGCCTCGCATCCGGAGACCCGCTGGATCCCTTGTCCCTGCGCGCCTGCGACGCTCCGGCCGGGGATGACGCCGGAGAAACGAGGCTCGGCAAGCAGGCGGTGCGCCCGCCCCCGCGTCAGGCTGCCTTGCGGTCCTCGATCAGCTTCACGAAGCGATCGAAGAGATAGTGGCTGTCCTGCGGGCCGGGCGAGGCCTCGGGATGGTGCTGCACCGAGAAGGCCGGGCGGTCGGTGAGCGCGATGCCGCAGTTCGACCCGTCGAAGAGGGAGACGTGCGTCTCCTTCGCGTTGGCGGGCAGCGTCTCGCGGTCCACCGCGAAGCCGTGGTTCATCGAGACGATCTCCACCTTGTCGGTGGTGAAGTCCTTCACGGGGTGGTTCGCGCCGTGGTGGCCCTGGTGCATCTTGCGCGTCTTCGCACCGACCGCGAGCGCCATCATCTGGTGGCCGAGGCAGATGCCGAAGGTCGGGATGCGCGCGTCGAGGATGCGGCGGATCACCGGGACGGCGTACTCGCCGGTCGCAGCCGGGTCGCCCGGGCCGTTGGACAGGAACACGCCATCGGGCTTCAGCGCCAGGATGTCCTCGGCCGGGGTCGTCGCGGGGACCACCGTGACGCGACAGCCGCGGTCCGCCAGCAGGCGCAGGATGTTGCGCTTCACGCCGTAGTCGATCGCGACCACGTGGTGCCGGCCCTCGCCGATCCGGCCATAGCCCTGCCCGAGCACCCACGACGTCTCGTCCCAGTCGAAGCGCTGGGCGGCGGTGACCATCGGCACGAGGTCGAGCCCGTCCATCGACGGCAGCGCCGCGGCCTTGGCCTTCAGGTCGGCGACGTCGAAGTACCCGGCCGGGTCGTGGGCGATCATCGCGTTGGGCATGCCCTTCTCGCGGATGAGCGCGGTCAGCGCTCGCGTGTCGATGCCGGCGAGCCCGACGATGCCGCGCGCCTTGAGCCAGGCGTCGAAGTGGCGCGTGGCGCGCCAGTTGGCCGGGCTCGTCACGGCGGTGTGCACCACCACGCCGCGTACCCCGGAGGCCGCGGCCATGTTGACCGTCTCGACGTCCTCCTCGTTGGTGCCCACGTTGCCAATGTGCGGGAAGGTGAACGTCACGATCTGCCCGGCATAGGAGGGATCGGTGAGGATCTCCTCGTAGCCGGTCATGGCCGTGTTGAAGCAGACCTCGCCCGCGGCCTCGCCCGTCGCGCCGATCCCGAAGCCTTCCAGCACCGTGCCGTCCGCCAGGACGAGCAGCGCCGTGGGACGGGGTTCTTCCCAGCCGGCGGAAGCCGGGCCGGAGGTGGCCTGATCTTGAAGCGTCGCCATTTTCGTCCTAAGTCCTGCGGCCCGGGCCGGCCCGCGTGCTCGCGGCCGTGCGCCTTCGACCGGACCATGGTCCGGCGTCATGGCGCGGGACACTAGGCGCGTCGCCGCGCCGCGTCAACCGCCCTGAGGGACAATTCACAAGGCTGCGCAGAGACTTATGCGCGGCCGTACGGGCCGTTCCGCCGTCGGCGGGAGCCCTCATCGCAGGAGAGCGCCATGCGCGACGAGTTCACCGCCGCCCTGAAGGACGCCATGCGGGCCGGGGACAAGCGGCGCGTCTCCACGATCCGTCTCATCACCTCGGCCCTCAAGGACCGGGACATCGAGGCCCGCGGCGCAGGCAAGGACCCGCTCTCCGACGACGAGATCCTCGGTCTCCTCCAGAAGATGGTGAAGCAGCGCCAGGAGAGCCTGAAGATCTACGAGGAGAACGCCCGCGAGGACCTCGCGACCCAGGAGCGCGAGGAAATCGCCATCATCATGGGCTTCATGCCGCAGCAGATGGACGAGGCGCAGGTCTCGGCCGCCATCGACGCCGCCATCGCCGCGACCGGCGCGGCAGGCATGAAGGACATGGGCAAGGTCATGGCGGCGCTCAAGGAGAAGTTCTCCGGCCGCATGGACTTCGGCAAGGCCAGCGCGGCCATCAAGGCCAAGCTGGCAGGCTGAGCGCCCCGTCGCCGCAGCGCGGATCACTGCGTCTCGGGGCGTGCGTCGCCCCGGAACTGCAACTCCCGATTTCTGGAAGGCGCGTCCTGCGGCATACTAGCCTGATGCCGATGAACGCTCCGGTCCCCTTTCCCGGCTCGATCCGCCAGACGCAGGCCGCCGAAGGCCTGCCCCGCCGCGCCTTCAGCGTGGCGGAGGTCGAGCGCATGGTGGAGTGCGGCCTGCTGTCGGAGGACGACCGGCTGGAGCTCATCGGCGGAGAGCTCGTCGTCATGCCGGCCAAGGGAATTCACCACGAGGTCCTGAAGGCGGCCGTGAACCGAAGCTGGAACAGGGCTGCGGCCGCGGACCTCCAGATCGTGCCGGAGACGACGTTCCGGTTGTCGCCGGATACGTTTCTCGAACCCGACTTTGTCGTCTTTCGCGCGCCCGTCACCCTGCGCACCATCACCGGCCCCTCGATCCTGCTGGCGGTCGAGGTGGCGGATTCGTCGCTGGGCTACGACCTGCATCGCAAGCCGACGGTCTACGCCCGCTTCGGCGTGCGCGAACTGTGGGTGATCGACGCGGTGCGACGGGAAACGCATGTCTTCACGGGGCCCGGGGATGCCGGATACGCCCACCTGACGGTTCACGCGGCCGACACGCCCCTCGTTCCGACCCTGGCGCCCGACCTGCCGCTCGTTCTGGCGGACCTCGATCTCGACGACCTGCCCTAGAGGCAGCAACGGCGAACCGCCCACCCTGTGGATAACGGGAGTAAGCCGCGGCGCTTCCCGGCCGACTCGCCGCCGCCCTATATTGCGGAGCGATGCGCTTTCCGCCCGGCATCCTCGACGAGATCCGTGCGCGGCTTCCGGTGTCGGAGGTCGTGGGCAAGCGCGTGCGGCTGCAGAAGGCGGGGCGCGAGTGGAAAGGGCTGTCGCCCTTCAACGCCGAGAAGACGCCGTCCTTCTTCGTCAACGACCAGAAGGGCTTCTACCACGACTTCTCGTCCGGCAAGCACGGCGACATCTTCACCTTCCTCATGGAAACGGAAGGCCTGCCCTTCCCCGAGGCGGTCGAGAGGCTCGCGGGCCTCGCCGGCGTCGAATTGCCGAAGCAGTCGCGCGAGGCGGAGGAGCACGAGCAGAAGGCCAAGGGCCTCGGCGAGGCCATGGCACTGGCGGCCGCCTTCTTCCAGGCCGAGCTCAAGGGCGGCCGCGGGGGCCGGGCACGGGCCTATCTGGACGGGCGGGGGCTTCTGCCGGCGACGCGCGAGCAGTTCGGCCTCGGCTACGCGCCGGCGGAGCGCTTCGCCCTGCGCGACCACCTCGCCGGCAAGGGCGTGCCGGCGGAGGTGATGATCGAGGCGGGCCTGCTGATCGCGGCGGAGGACGTGGCCGTCCCCTACGACCGGTTCCGCGACCGCATCATGTTCCCGATCCACGACGCGCGCGGCCGGGTAATCGCCTTCGGCGGCCGGGCGATGGAGAAGGACGTCCCGGCCAAGTACCTGAATTCGCCGGACACGCCGCTCTTCCACAAGGGACGCGTCCTCTACAATCATCATCTGGCGCGCAAGGCGTCACACGACCGCGGGACGGTGATCGCCGTGGAGGGCTACGTCGACGTCATTGCCATGAGCGTCGCGGGCTTTCCCAACACCGTCGCCCCGCTGGGCACGGCGCTGACGCCGGACCAGCTCGGCCTGCTCTGGCGCATGGCCGACGAGCCGATCCTCTGCTTCGACGGCGACAAGGCCGGCCGCCGCGCCGCCTGGCGCGCCGTCGATACGGCGCTGCCCCTTCTGCAGCCGGGCAAGTCGCTGCGCTTCGCCATGCTGCCGGAGGGCCAGGACCCGGACGACCTCGCCCGCTCCGGCGGCCAGCCGGCGCTCGCCCGGGTGCTGGAGGCGGCGCAACCGCTGGTCGATGTGCTGTGGTCCCGCGAGGTCGAGGCCGGGCCGCTCGACACGCCGGAGCGCCGGGCCGCGCTGGAGCGTCGGCTGCGCGAGATCCTGTCGGCGGTGAAGGACGAGGACCTTCGCAAGCACTACCGCGCCGAGATGGACGCGCGGCTGCGCGCCATCCTGCCGCAGGCCGGCGGGGGCCGCGGCGAGGGCGCCGGACGGCGCGGCTGGCAGCAGGACCGGCGCGGCGGGCGCGACCCGCGCCGCCCCACCGGCGTCCCGGAGCGGCTGCGCGCCAGCCAGAGCCTGGCCGCGAGCCCGCTGTTCACGCGTTCGCCCGGCCCCTCCCCGCGCGAGGCGCTGATCGTGCTGGCACTGGCCAGCCATCCGGCGCTGCTCGCCGAGCAGGTGGAGGCCCTTGCGGGGCTCGACCTCGCCCACGCCGACGCCCTGCGCCTGCGCGAGGCGCTGGTGGACGCCGCGGCAGAGGGCGACACCGGCGAGGTGGGCGAGGCCGACCCTGCCGCCGCATCGGCCCGGCTGCGTGCCGCCCTGGAGGCCGCCGGCCACGGCCCCGGGCTTGGCCGGCTCGTCGCCGCGGTGCGCCCCGGGGACCGATGGTGTCTTGACTCGGGCGCCGATCCCACGGAAGTGAGGGATACGTTGCGACAGGCGATGACCTTGCACAGGCGCGCCCTCACGCTACATAACGAGCTCAGGCTGGCGGAGACCGCCTTCGCGCAGGACCCGACCGAGCCCCACCTCGCCTGGATTCGCGATCTGCAGGTGCAGATTTCGGCGCTGGATGGTGTGGAGGCCGACAGGGACGCCTTCGCGGACCGGAACGAAGCCTGACACTGGGGGATTGAGAGCTTCCGGCGTGCCGGTTGCGGTGCCACTGCCGATCGCAGTCGCGCCGGCGACGGAGCCGGGTCGGGGTTGCAGAACCCGTGAAACGTCGCAGCGGTCGGCCCGTCGGGGCGATCGAACGGTTAAGGCTCACTTAATCGATTCGCGACACTCATGGGCGAAGGGATGCAAAGCGGGCGGACGGGGACACCTGTCCCGCCCTCTCTTGCATGGACGGAACTTCCGTGGCCGACCGGGCGCCTTTGTGCCTGCACCGTCCGCGGCATGCGTGGAGCGAACGGGCAATGGCGACGAAGAGCAACGAGAAGGCCGACGGCGACGTGGCGGATGCCCCGCAGACGGACAGCCCGCTTCTCGACCTCACCGACCAGGCCGTCAAGCGCATGATCAAGCTCGCCAAGAAGCGCGGGTTTGTGACGTACGAGGAACTGAACGAGGTGCTCCCGTCCGAGGAGGTCACCTCCGAGCAGATCGAGGACATCCTCGCGATGCTCAACGAGATGGGCATCAACGTCGTCGAGTCGGAGGAGGCTGACGGCGAGCGGCCCGAGACGGCCGAGGGTGGCGACGACGAGGAGGAAGGCGGCGACCTCGTCGAGGCGGCGCCGCGGGCCGTCGTGGCCAAGGCCGAGCGCGCCGAACCCGCCGACCGCACCGACGACCCGGTCCGCATGTACCTGCGCGAGATGGGCTCGGTCGAGCTCCTCTCCCGCGAGGGCGAGATCGCCATCGCCAAGCGCATCGAGGCCGGCCGCGAGGCGATGATCGCCGGGCTCTGCGAGAGCCCCCTGACCTTCCAGGCCATCATCATCTGGCGCGACGAGCTCAACGACGGGAAGGTCCTTCTCCGCGACATCATCGACCTCGAGGCGACCTATGCCGGCCCGGACGGCAAGGGCGGCCCGAAGGCTGACGGCGAGGCCGAGGAAGGCGAGGAGGAGACGGCGCTCGCCGAGGGGGCCGAGCCGCCGATCCCCGAAGGCGACATGGAAGAAGACGACATGGAGAACAACGTCTCCCTGTCGGCCATGGAAGCCGAGCTGAAGCCGAAGGTGCTCGAGACCTTCGACCGCATCGCGGATGCCTACAAGAAGCTGCGCCGCCTGCAGGACCAGAACGTCGAGTCCAAGCTGCAGAACACGTCGCTGACGCCGGCCCAGGAGCGCAAGTACAAGAAGCTCAAGGAAGAGATCGT
The DNA here is from genome assembly GCF_054612375.1 of Alsobacter sp. R-9. Classification (NCBI taxonomy): domain Bacteria; kingdom Pseudomonadati; phylum Pseudomonadota; class Alphaproteobacteria; order Hyphomicrobiales; family Alsobacteraceae; genus Alsobacter; species Alsobacter sp. R-9. The sequence continues at coordinate 218,662 of NZ_JBTSWJ010000006.1, forward strand.
CACGGACGTGAAGTCCCTGTCGCTCAACCAGAACCGCATCGAGGCGCTGGTCGAGCAGCTCTACGACATCAACAAGCGCCTGATCGGCCTCGAGGGTCGGCTGATGCGGCTTGCCGAGAGCTACAAGGTCGCCCGCGACGACTTCCTGAAGAACTACCAGGGGTCGGAGCTCGACCCGAAGTGGCTGCTGCGCGTCTCCAAGCTCGGCACCCGCGGCTGGAAGGACTTCGTGGCGAACGACAAGGACGCCATCAAGGACATCCGCCAGGAGATCCACAACCTCGCCTCCGAGACGGGCCTGGAGATCCAGGAATTCCGCAAGATCGTGCACATGGTGCAGAAGGGCGAGCGCGAGGCCCGGCAGGCGAAGAAGGAGATGGTGGAGGCGAACCTGCGCCTCGTGATCTCCATCGCCAAGAAGTACACGAACCGCGGCCTGCAGTTCCTGGACCTGATCCAGGAGGGCAACATCGGCCTCATGAAGGCCGTCGACAAGTTCGAGTACCGCCGCGGCTACAAGTTCTCGACCTATGCCACGTGGTGGATCCGGCAGGCGATCACCCGCTCGATCGCCGACCAGGCCCGCACCATCCGCATCCCGGTGCACATGATCGAGACGATCAACAAGATCGTCCGCACCAGCCGCCAGATGCTGCACGAGATCGGCCGCGAGCCGACGCCGGAGGAACTGGCCGAGAAGCTGGCCATGCCGCTGGAGAAGGTGCGCAAGGTCCTCAAGATCGCCAAGGAGCCGATCTCGCTCGAGACGCCCATCGGCGACGAGGAGGACAGCCACCTCGGCGACTTCATCGAGGACAAGAACGCCGTCCTGCCGATCGACGCGGCGATCCAGTCGAACCTGCGCGAGACGACCACGCGCGTGCTGGCCTCGCTCACGCCGCGCGAGGAGCGCGTGCTGCGCATGCGTTTCGGCATCGGCATGAACACCGACCACACGCTGGAGGAAGTCGGCCAGCAGTTCTCGGTGACGCGCGAGCGCATCCGCCAGATCGAGGCGAAGGCGCTGCGCAAGCTCAAGCACCCGAGCCGCTCGCGCAAGCTGCGCAGCTTCCTCGACAACTGAGTCCGCCGGCCCGGATGCGGGCCGCCGGGACAGATCCCACGACACCATTCATGGGGCGAGCCCGGGTGAGCCGGGCGGAATGGTCTGTCGGGACATAGCGACCGCGGGCCACATCTTCGCCCGGACGCATGCGTTGTCCTGCATCAAGGAGCGCGTAGAGACGCCTGTCCCACAATGCCTTCCGGTCCATCTGGCCGGGGGAGAATGTTCATGCGACGCGTGTCACGCCTGGTCCTGGCGGCGTGGATGCTCGTCGGTCCGGCCGGGGCTTTCGAGTACAAGACGAGCGTCTATCGCCGGTTCGGCGAGTGGGTCGTCACCTACACCCCGGGCCAGTACCAGACGACGTGCCTGATCGAGCGCCGCGGGGGACGCGTCGCCCTCGGCGCGTGGGGCGACAACACCGAACTGTGGGTTAGGCTTCGAGGACTGCAGCCACGGGAGGGTCAGTCGGGGCAGGCCAAGGTTGCTTTCGTCAACAAGTCGTTGGGGCAAGACATCATGATCCAGTCGGCTCGTTGGTCCTCACCGGGCGTAACCTGGATCACGATCTTCCTTCCGCCGAAGGCATTCCACGTCTTTAGTCTGTCGACTCACGTCGTCATCACGCTTGAAGGACGATCCGAGACCTACCCTGCCGGTTTCGACGTCAAGGTGTGGCAGGCGTTCGTCGAATGCGTGCAGGTCCACAACGCCCGCACGCCCACCAACTAGCCCTCGTCCAGCATGCCGGCGTCGATCCCGGCGATGACCTCCTCGTCGGACTCGTAGCGGGCGAGGCGGGCCTCGTCGAAGAACAGGTACAAGGCTGCGCTCAGCAGCAGCGTGGCCGTGCAGAAGAGAACCGCGGCGCCATAGGCGTGGTCCTCGCCGAGAAACTGCGACATGAACAGCACCGTCAGCAGCAGCGTCGCGCAGATGCCGCTGGCCAGCGTCAGCACGATGGCGTCGTTCAGGCGGCGGGCCCGCCGGATCAACCGTTTCATCTGCTTGATGAAAATGCGTTTCTCCTTGGTCTGCGCGGCTGCTTGCAGCTTCACCGCGCGGTCCCGCACGACGGCGAGGCGGCTGGTCATCAGCGACACGAAGGCCGCCACCGCGCCGAGAAAGAAGGCGGGGGCCGTGGCGTTGGCGAAAATCTGGGTGAGCCGCTCCAGCGGCGGCAGGAATTCCAGCGCCATGCGCCCTCCCCTCCCGGCCCGGCGCGTCCGACCGGGCATCGTGTCCCTTGAAAGAGGCGCCAGGCCTCAGACCTTGAAGACGTCGTCCACCTCGACCCCCAGCGCCGTGACGAGCCGGTTGGTCTCCGAGGCCATGCCGACGATCGCCACGAGTTCCGCATGCTCGGCGTCGGTCATGCCCTTGGCCCGGGCCGCCGCGGTGTGGGAATGGATGCAGTAGCTGCAGCCGTGGGCGATGGACACGGCCACGTAGATCATCTCCTTCACCTTGGGATCGAGCGCGCCCGGTGCCATGACCTGGCGGATGCTCTCCCAGGTGCGCCGCAGCGTCGCCGGGTCGTGCGCGAGCGCGCGCCAGAAGTCGTTGACGTAGTCGCTGCGCCGCGTCGCCCGGATGTCGTCGAAGACCGCCTTCGCCTCCGGCGAAAGTTCGTGGTCGGCAAGCAGTTTCACGGTGGCCATGCGGAGTCTCCCTCGGCAGGGCCACGCTAGAACATGCGGCGGACGCGTGGAAACCGGCGTTCGGCATTCTTGCGTGAACAACCCGCGGCATCCGTGCCGGCTCGCTCTCACAGGCGGCAAGCGCGCGGGCTGACACCCGTGCGCAGCCGTTGACTTGGCAGAACCCGGCCTCATGATTTTCAGGCGCCGACGGCCGGCGACGCAGCGACGGCCGCGGCCCCGAGGGAGCCTCCATCATGTGCCAGCATTGCGTCATCGAAGGCGTCAAGCGCCGGATGCTCGACCGCCGCAGCCTCTTCCGCGGCGCAGCCGCGGCCGCCGTGGCCACCGCCGCAGCCGGCGTGGCTGTCACGCCCGCCGCCGCCCAGGCGCCGACCGTCGCCGTCTCGGCGGCGGGCGTGCGCGACCTGACCCATGAGCTCTACCCCGACTTCCCGACCTTCTTCGGCGAGCCGCAGCTGAAGATCGTCAACAAGTTCAATTACAAGGAGCACAAGTTCAACCTGAACGAGTGGGTGGTGAACGAGCACACGGGCACCCACCTCGACGCGCCACTGCACTTCTCCGCGGACGGGCGCAGCGTCGCGGAGATTCCGGTCGAGAACCTCGTGGTGCCGCTCGCCGTCATCGACATCCGCGAGAAGGCCGCCGGCAACCCCGACGCGCAGGTGACGCCGGACGACATCAAGGCGTGGGTGGGCAGGAACGGCCCGATCCCGGGCAAGGCCTGCGTCGCCATGCTGTCGGGCTGGGACGCCTTCGTGACGGGCCCGAAGTTCCGCAACGCCGACGACAAGAAGGTGATGCACTTCCCGGGCTTCCACGTCGAGGCGGCGAAGATGCTGCTGGAGACGACCACGGCGTCGGGCATTGCGGTCGACACGCTGTCGCTCGACTTCGGTCCCTCGCCCGACTTCGCCACACACTACGCCTGGCTGCCGGCCGGGCGCTGGGGCCTGGAATGCGCCGCCAACCTCGGGCGCCTGCCCGCCAAGGGCGCGATGCTCGTCGTCGGCGCGCCCAAGATCCGAGGCGCGACCGGAGGCCCGACCCGCGTGTTCGCCTTCGTCTGAGGCAGCCCGCTCCACTGGAGGGGCGCCGGGACGCAGGTTCCGGCAAGCCGGCATCGACCGCGGTGCCGCTCTTCTCGTCGCGAGGAAGCGGCCCCTCATCCGGCGCTTCTCAGGATCGTCACAAGAGGCCCCTCATCCGGCGCTTCGCAGGATCGTCACAAGAGGCCCCTCATCCGGCGCTTCGCGCCACCTTCTCCCCGCCAGCGGGGAGAAGGTGCCCCGGAACGCGCCGGGCTTGCCCCGCTCGTGCTTCGAAGGATGCGGGAGCGGGCCAAGGCCCGCGCCCGCGGGGCGGATGAGGGGCCTGACGGCCGCACAAAAAGAAACCGCCAGAGAACCTGCGGCGGCGCGTTCATCCGGCGTCGGCCGCGGGTTCCTGGCGGTGCTGGGTTGCGGAGACGGGGGGTTCTCCACGCAACCTCGATGGGGATGTGGGGGTCCTCGCCCCCGCCCGCAAGGGCTGCAGCCGTTCGCCGCAGGCCCGGGCCTGACCGGCCGCCGCCACGCTCATGCTTGGAACCGTCACGTTCTGCCCCTAGAAGGACGGCCATGAGCGACATGACGGTGCCGGCCGCGACCGGGCGCCAGGCGTGGCTGGCGGAGGCGCGGGCCACGCTGGTGCTGGCGTGGCCCATGATCCTGACGAACCTGGCCCAGACGGGCATGACCGCGACCGACGTGCTCATGATGGGCCGGCTCGGGCCGCAGGCGGTCGCCGCGGGCGCGCTCGGCGCCAACCTCTATTTCGCCGTGCTCATCTTCGGCATCGGCGTGATGAGCGCCACCTCGGCGATGATCGCCGCCGAGCGCGGCCGCAACCGGTACGCGGTGCGCGAGGTCCGCCGCACGGTCCGGCAGGGCCTGTGGGCGTCGGTGATGGTGTCGCTGCCGAGCTGGGTCGTGCTGTGGAACGGCGAGGCCATCATGCTGCTGCTCGGCCAGGAGCCGGCGCTGGCCGCCATGGCCGGCGCCTACCTGCGCACGCTCATGCTGAGCATGCTGCCCTTTCTCGCCTATCTCGTGCTGCGCTCATTCGTGGCGGCGCTGGAGCGCCCGCGCTGGGCGCTCGTCGCCTGCGTCATCGCGCTCGTCTTCAACGCCGGCGCCAACTGGGTGCTGATGTTCGGCCATCTCGGCGCGCCGGCCCTCGGCCTCGTCGGCTCGGGCATCGCCACAGCGCTGTCCTCGCTGCTGATGTTCGGCCTGCTGGCGGCGGTCGTCATGCGCGACAGGCGGTTCCGGCGCTACCGGCTGTTCGGCCGCTTCTGGCGGCCGGACTGGGCGCGCCTCGCGCAGTTCTGGCGGCTGGGGCTGCCCATCGGCGCGACGCTGTTCTTCGAGGTCAGCATCTTCAACGCGGCCGTGTTCCTGATGGGGCTCATCGGGTCCACGGCGCTGGCCGCGCACGCCATCGCCATCCAGATCGCATCCCTCACCTTCATGGTGCCGATGGGGTTCGGGCAGGCGGTGACGGTGCGGGTCGGCCTCGCCTACGGCGCCCGCGACCGGGAGGCCGTGGGCCTCGCCGGCTGGACCGCCTTCGCGCTCGGCACGGGCTTCATGGCACTGATGGCCCTCGTCATGGTGACGACGCCGCGGCCGCTCATCGGCGCGTTCCTCGACCTCGACCTGCCTTCGAACGCGGCTGTCATCGAGCTGGCCGTCGTCTTCCTCGCCGTCGCCGCGGTGTTCCAGGTCGCCGACGGCGCCCAGGTGCTGGGCGCGGGCATGCTGCGCGGACTGCACGACACGCGCGTCCCGATGATGTACGCGCTGGCGGGCTACTGGGGCATCGGCCTGCCGATGGCCGCTCTGCTCGGCTTCCTCACGCCGCTCGGCGGCACCGGCATCTGGATGGGCCTCGCCGCCGGCCTCGCCGTCGTGGCCGTGCTGATGACCTGGCGCTGGATGCGCCGGGACGATCTCGGCCTGATGCCCGCCGACGCGTCGCCGGTTCCCCACTGAAGCCACGACGTTCGTCGCCATGGCGGCCGGGGATGCGCCCGGCTAGGCTGGGGCATCCTCCGAATCGTCCTTTTCTGAAATGGGGAGACCCATGCGCCGCGTCCTCGTCCTCACCGCCGGCCTCGTCCTCGCGGCCGCGCCGGCCCTCGCCGCCGGCAACCCGGCGCGCGGCAAGGACATCGCCGAGAAGAAATGCGCCATCTGCCACGCGATCGGCACCTCGGGCGAGAGCCCGAACCCGAAGGCGCCGCCCTTCCGCACGCTGTCGGAGCGCTACCCGATCGACAGCCTTCAGGAAGCGCTCGCGGAGGGCATCACCGTGGGGCACGAGGGCATCGCCATGCCCGAGTTCCGCATGGAACCCCGCGAGATCGACGATTTCCTCGCGTTCCTGAAGAGCGTCAACAAGTAGCCGGCGCGCCCGCAGCGCGCCCCGGCAAGGTTCTTGCGTGGGCCTTGGGACGCCCGGCCGCCGGAGGCCCGGCAGCGCGCCGTCCTGTCCTGCGGCCGGTATCCAGCCGGCCCCGCGATGCTTTAAACAGGTGGCGCCACTCAGGAGACCGCCGGACCTTGGCTTCCGACTTCGACGATGTCGACCTCAGGATCATCCACGAACTGCAGGCCGACGGCCGCATGACCAACGTGGAGCTGGCGCGCCGGCTGGGCCTGTCCGCCCCGCCGAGCCTGCGCCGCGTGCGGGCGCTCGAGGAGACGGGCGTCATCACCGGCTACCGCGCGCTCGTCGACGAGAAGCGGTTGGGCTACGACATCGTCTTCTTCGCCTTCGTCCACCTCGCCAGCCAGGCCGAGGCCGACCTCGCGGCCTTCCGTGCAGCCATGCGCGAGTGGCCTGCCGTGCGCGAGTGCTGGACGCTGTCGGGCGACATCGACTTCATCATCAAGGGCGTGGCGCCCGACCTGCGGGCCTTCCAGCAGCTCGTTGCCGACCTCACCGCATTGCCGAACGTCCGCACCATCCGCACCGCGGTGGCGCTGGACAAGGTGAAGGACGAACCCATCGCGCCCGTGTGAGGCGGGCCGGCGGGCTGGCCGGACGGCGAGCCGCGCCGTCCGCGAGGGCGTCCTTGTCGAGGCTGCCTTGGGAATGGAGAGGCGGAGGCCAGTTGCGGAGGGCCCGTGCGCCGTCAGGCGCGCGGCGCGCCTGCGCGACGGCTACACGCCCAGCTTGCGCTTCAGCCAGCCGGCGTAAAAGGCGCAAAGCGCCTGAAGGCGCGGGCCGGCATTGTCGGCGAACATCAGGCCGGGGCCCATGACGTTCTCGTAGGCGCCGAGCATCGGCTCCTGGCGGATCACCTTGCCGCCGGCGATGATCAGGGCGGCCCCTTCCATGTAGTCCGTCACGCGGATCACCGACTGGTTCGGCTCGCCGCTGCTGCCGGTGCCGAACTGGACGGCGTCGATGCGGATGACGAGCGTGGGAGCGTGGCGGTCACCCGGCGCGAGGTTGGCGGCGAAGATGCGGCGGGCCTCCTGCAGCATCACCTGCTGCGTCCGGTCGGCGAAGAGGCCGTACTGGCTGAGGCCGAACGGCCCGCCGCCCTTGGTGCGCAGCGGGGTGACGTCGACGACGATGGCGCTGAACCGCTGCTGCGCCATCGCCGGCGCGGCAGCGAACAGGAGAAGGGCCGCCGTCACGGCGAGGGAGAACGCGAGGAGGCGCGCCAGCATCGGGCGCGGGGCGGAGAGATCAGCGAGGCTCATGGCGGGTTCCGGCGTCGAGGGCGTTGCGGCCGTCTCAGACGAAGAGGACGTCGACGATCTCGTAGCTCTTGCCGCCGCCCGGCGTGTTGACCTCGACGCTGTCGCCGGTCTTCTTGCCGATGAGGGCGCGGGCGATCGGCGAGGTGATGGAGACCTTGCCGGACTTCACGTCGGCTTCGCTTTCGCCGACGATCTGGTAGGTCTTCTCCTCCTCGGTGTCCTCGTCGATGAGCTTCACCGTGGCGCCGAACTTGATCGTGGAGCCCGACAGCTTGGAGACGTCGATGATCTCGGCGCGCGACAGCTTGTCCTCGAGCTCGGCGATCCGGCCCTCGTTCAGCGACTGCTGTTCCTTGGCGGCGTGATACTCGGCGTTCTCCGACAGGTCGCCGTGCGAGCGGGCCTCGGAGATGGCGGCGATGATCCGCGGGCGCTCCACCTGCTGGCGGTTGCGCAGCTCCTCCTCGAGGGCCTTGTAGCCGCCGGGGGTCATCGGAATCTTGTCCATCGTCGGTTCCGTCGCAGACTTGCCTTGGGAGACGACGCCGCCGCGGACCCGAATAGGGTCCCCGGGAGGCGACAGTCGTGGGACAACGAAAAAAGCCCGCGCCCGACCGAAATCAGGCCCGCGCCCCGAAATAATCCTGCAGCGCACGCACCTGGAGATCGCCGCCGAGATAGGCCTTGATCCCCTGCACGGCCGCGACCGCGCCTGCTAGCGTGGTGTAATACGGCACCTTATGCAAGAGGGCCGCCCGGCGCAGGGACCGGCTGTCGGCGAGCGCCTGCTTGCCCTCGGTGGTGTTGAACACCAGCTGGATGCCGCCGTTCTTGATGGCGTCCACCACGTGCGGCCGGCCTTCAAGCACCTTGTTGATCTTCGCCGCCTTGACGCCGTTCTCCTCGAGGAAGCGCTGCGTGCCGCTGGTGGCGACGATCTGGAAGCCGAGGTCCGACAGGATCTTCATGCTCGGCAGGATGCGCTCCTTGTCGCCGTCGCGCATGGAGACGAACACCGTCCCCGCCTTCGGCACCTTGGTGCCGCCGCCGAGCTGGCTCTTGGCGAAGGCCACGCCGAAGGAGCGGTCGAGGCCGATCACCTCGCCGGTCGAGCGCATCTCCGGCCCGAGCAGCACGTCGACGCCCGGGAAGCGGGCGAACGGGAACACCGCCTCCTTCACGCCGATGTGGTCGAGCGCCTTCGGCTTGAGCCCGAAGGAGCCCAGGCTCTCCCCCGCCATGACGCGCGAGGCGATCTTGGCGATCGGCTCGCCGATCACCTTGGCGACGAAGGGCACGGTGCGCGAGGCGCGCGGATTGACCTCCAGGACGTAGATGTCGCCGTCCTTGAGCGCGTACTGCACGTTCATGAGGCCGCCAACGTCGAGCGCCAGCGCCAGTTCCCGCGTCTGCCGCTCGAGCTCCGCGATCACCTCCGGCTTCAGCGAGTGCGGCGGCAGGGCGCAGGCCGAGTCGCCCGAGTGGATGCCCGCCTCCTCGATGTGCTCCATGATGCCGGCGATGAACACGTCCTTGCCGTCGGCGAGGCAGTCGACGTCGACCTCGATGGCGTCCGACAGGTAGCGGTCGAACAGCAGCGGGTTCTTTCCCAGCACCGTGTTGATCTGCCCCGTCTTGTCGTTGGGGTAGCGCGCCTTGATGTCGTTCGGCACGAGCTCGGGCAGCGTGCCGAGCAGGTAGCGATCGAACTGCGCCTCGTCGTGGATGATCTCCATGGCGCGGCCGCCGAGCACGTAGGACGGGCGCACGACGAGCGGCAGGCCGAGGTCCAGCATGACGAGCCGGCTCTGCTCGACCGAGTACGCGATGCCGTTCTGCGGCTGCTTGAGGCCGAGCTTGTCGAGGAGCCGCTTGAAGCGGTCGCGGTCCTCGGCGAGGTCGATGGCGTCGGGCGAGGTCCCGAGGATCGGGATGTCGGCGGCCTCGATGGCCTTGGCGAGCTTCAGCGGGGTCTGCCCGCCGAACTGCACGATGACGCCGAGCAGCGTGCCGTTCTCCTGCTCCTTCTTGAGGATCTCGATGACGTCCTCGGCCGTCAGCGGCTCGAAGTAGAGCCGGTCGGAGGTGTCGTAGTCGGTGGAGACCGTCTCCGGGTTGCAGTTGACCATGATGGTCTCGAACCCGGCGTCCGACAGCGCGAAGCAGGCGTGGCAGCAGCAGTAGTCGAACTCGATGCCCTGGCCGATGCGGTTCGGACCGCCGCCGAGGATGACGACCTTCCGGCGGTCGGACGGCTTCGCCTCGTCGGCCGGCTGCCCGGCGAAAGGCGGCGCGTAGGTCGAGTACATGTAGGCCGTGGGCGACGCGAACTCGGCCGCGCAGGTGTCGATGCGCTTGTAGACCGGCCGCACGTCGAGCGCCCGGCGCCGCTTGGTGACCTCGGCCTCCGGCAGCTTCGCCAGCACGGAGAGCCGCGCGTCGGAGAAGCCCATGCTCTTGAGCTGGCGGAACGCCCCCGGCGTCGTCGGCAGCCCGAACCTGCGCACCTTCTCCTCGGTCTCGACGATGCCGGCGAGCTGCTCGAGGAACCACGTGTCGATCTTGCAGGCCTGGTAGATCTGCTCGACGTCGAAGCCCAGCCGCATGGCCTGCACCACCTTGAGCAGGCGGTCGGGGGTCGGCGTGCCGAGCGCGGCGCGGATGGCGTTCTTGTCGTCGCCCTGGCCGAGGCCCTCGATCTCGATCTCGTCGAGGCCGGTGAGCCCCGTCTCCAGCGAGCGCAGCGCCTTCTGCAGCGATTCCTGGAAGGTCCGGCCGATGGCCATCGCCTCGCCGACCGACTTCATCGACGTGGTGAGGGTGGGCTCGGCGCCGGGGAACTTCTCGAAGGCGAAGCGCGGGATCTTGGTGACGACGTAGTCGATCGTCGGCTCGAACGACGCCGGGGTGGCCCCGCCGGTGATGTCGTTGGCGATCTCGTCGAGCGTGTAGCCCACCGCGAGCTTGGCCGCGACCTTGGCGATGGGGAAGCCCGTCGCCTTCGACGCCAGGGCCGAGGAGCGCGAGACGCGCGGATTCATCTCGATCACGATCATCCGCCCGTTCTCGGGGTTGACCGCGAACTGGACGTTGGAGCCGCCCGTCTCGACGCCGATCTCGCGCAGCACGGCGAGCGAGGCGTCGCGCATGCACTGGTATTCCTTGTCGGTCAGCGTCAGCGCCGGGGCGATGGTGATCGAGTCGCCCGTGTGCACGCCCATCGGGTCGATGTTCTCGATGGAGCAGACGATGATGCAGTTGTCCGCCCGGTCGCGGACCACCTCCATCTCGAACTCCTTCCAGCCGAGCACGCTCTCCTCGATGAGCACCTCGTTCGTCGGCGAGGCATCGATGCCGCGCTCGACGATCTCGATGAACTCCGCCTTGTTGTAGGCGATGCCGCCGCCGGTGCCGCCCATGGTGAAGGACGGGCGGATGATCGCGGGCAGGCCGATGTCGTTCAGCGCCTCGAGGGCGCCGGCGAGGGTCTTGATCTGGTGCGAGCGCGGCGTCTCCAGCCCGATCTTGGTCATCGCGTCGCGGAAGAGCTCGCGATCCTCCGCCTTGTCGATCGCCTCGGCCGTGGCGCCGATCATCTCGACGTCGAACTTGTCCAGAACGCCCATCTTCTTCAGCGACAGGGCGCAATTGAGCGCCGTCTGGCCGCCCATCGTCGGCAGCAGGGCGAAGCCGCCGGGGATGACGTGGCGCTCGGTCTCGATGATCTTGGCGACGATCTCGGGCGTGATCGGCTCGACATAGGTCCGGTGCGCCATGTCCGGATCGGTCATGATCGTCGCCGGGTTCGAATTGACGAGGACGATGCGGTAGCCCTCCTCCTTCAGCGCCTTCACCGCCTGCGTGCCCGAATAGTCGAACTCGCAGGCCTGGCCGATGACGATCGGGCCGGCACCGATGATGAGGATGGTGGAGATGTCTGTCCGCTTCGGCATGTCGCCCTTCGTCGCTTTGGGCGGGTGCGAGAGGCGCCCGCTCATGAAAAAGGGCCGGAAACCGGCCCCCGCCCGCGCTTTTCTGCACCCGTCGCGGCGTCCCGGCAGGACCCCGCACCCGGACGGCGCGCGCATCGACCTCGTGCTGAAGTCGCGAGTTCCTAGACGAGAATCGCCGGTGAGGGAAGCGGAAAGGGCAGGCGATCCACGGCTTCCGCCCGGCTCCGCCCCGGGCTATCGAGGGCCATGGACCTCGATCCGCGCACCCTCGCCCGCCAGTTCTCCGCCTTCTTCGGCGTCGGCCTCGTCGCCGCCGTGGCCCACTACGGCACGCTCATCGGCCTCGTCGAGGGCGCCGGGGCGGGACCGGTGCCGGCGACACTGGCGGGCTACATCCTCGGCGGCGTGGTGTCTTACCTTCTCAATCGGCGGCACGTCTTCGCCAGCGACCGCCCGCACCGCGAGGCGACGTGGCGCTTTGCGGTGGTGGCTGGCGTCGGATTCGTGCTCACAGGGCTGATCATGGCCCTCCTGACGGGCCGGCTCGCCCTGCCCTACCTGCCGGCGCAGGTGGCCACGACGGGGATCGTCATGTTGTGGAGCTTCGCCGCGAACCGCTGGTGGACCTTCGGCCGCGGCAGGATTCCCTGACGGCTGCGAGGCGCCGTCCAAGGAGGCGGCAGCGGGCGACAGCCCGCACCCGCTGCGCAGCCGGATGAGGGGCGGTGGGCGTGTGGCGGCGCCCCGAAGGCGAGTGACGTTGATCGCCCCCTCAGCCGCCCTCCTCCGCCCGCTTCTCCCCCACGATCGTCATGCGCGCCTGGTTGTGGCCGATGTTGGGGTGGCGGCGCGACGCGGTGAAGCCGGCGGTCTCGACGAGGGCGAGGATGTCGCCCTCCTCGTAGGTCGTGAGCCCGAGGCGGGCCCGCAGCGTGCGGTAGTCGGAGAGCGCGGTGCGCACGAGCCCGGCGACGGCCGCGGTGAGGAAACCGCCCTCGAGGCCGAAGCGCAGCAGGGCGGCGGCGTCGGTAAGGGGGCTCACGTCGGGCGGGATGACGTCGCCCAGCACGAGCCGCCCGCCGGGGCGCAGCCTGTCGTGCCAGATCGACAGCCAGCGCACGAGGTCGGCGCGCGGCAGGTACTGCAGCAGCGAATTGACGACGACGAGGTCGAGGCTTCCGGCCGGCAGCGCCTCCACCTCGGCGGGTGTGACGGCCCGGATGACGGGGTGCCCGGCGAAGCGCTGCTCCACGCGCCCCAGCACGGCCGGAGCCGCGTCCGACAGGTACAGCCGGCTGCAGCGGGCAGCGACGACGGCGGCTTCGGTCGCTTCGCCGCAGCCGAAGTCGAGCACCACGGCTCCCGGCGCCTCGACGAGGGCCGCCACGTCCTGCGCCACGCGGCGGTCGTGCAGCATCTTGTGCCGCGCGTTGACGTAGATGGAGTGCTCGCCGTTGAAAAAATCCAGCCAGTTCGACGCCATGTCCTCGCCCATGCGCTGCGCGGGCCGGGAGAATGGGCCCGCCCGCGCCCCTCTGCAACCGGTTGCACACCGGGAATGGGACGCGACTCCGGCCAATTTCTGCTAAAGCCGGCGCCATGACGGCCGCGCTCGTGCCCCCGACCACCACCTGCTGGGTCCTGACCGACGGCAAGGCCGGCGACGAGGTGCAGTGCATCGGCGTCGCCGAGGCGCTGGGCCTGACACCGGAGGTGCGCCGCGTCGCGCCCCGCCCGCCGTGGTCGTGGCTGATGCCGTGGGGTCCCGTCGATCCTCGGGAGGCGCCCGGCCGGCCGGGCAGCCCGATCCGCCCGCCCTACCCCGACCTCGTGATCGCGTCGGGGCGGCGTGCCGTCGCCTCGCTGCGCCGCATCCGCCGGGAGACACGGGGGCGCACCTTCACCGTCTTCCTCAAGGATCCGCGCACCGGAACGGGCACGGCCGACCTGATCTGGGTGCCGCAGCACGACGCGCTGCGCGGGGACAACGTCATCGTCACGCTCACCTCGCCCCACCGCATCCACGCGGAGCGGCTCGCCACGGCGCGGGCGGCCCCCCCTCCCGCGCTGGCCGCACTGCCCTCCCCACGGGTCGCCCTGCTCGTCGGCGGCGACAGCCGGCATCACCGGTTCACGGACGAAGACATCGGGAGGCTCGCCCGTCAGGTGGAGGACCTCGCCGCGCAAGGGGTCTCGCTGATGGCGACGACGAGCCGCCGCACCCCGCCCGCACTGGCCGAAAAGGTGGCTGCGACCGTCCGCCGCGCCGGCGGCTTCGTGTGGGACGGGACGGGGGACAACCCGTACGTGCCGATGCTGGCGCTGGCAGACGCCGTCCTCGTGACGGCCGATTCGGTGAACATGGTGGGCGAAGCCTGCGCAACGGGCAGGCCCGTCCTCGTTTTCGAGCCTTCCGAACGCCGTCCGGGCAGCGCGCGGAAGGCGAAGGCCTTCGTGCAGGGGTTGCGCGATCACGGAGCCGTGCAAATTTCACAGGGGCGTCTTGAAAGCCATGCATACGAACCCCTAAACTCAACTCCCGTCATCGCCGCGGTGCTCGCAGAGCGCCTGTCGCGCCATCGGATCCTGCACGGAACCCCTGACTGATCCGGCGTCCGCCGCGCCGTCGAGGGTTCTGTTTGCCCACCTTGAAGGGACGCCATGCCCAGCCTGCACGCCAAGCTCGTCATCCTCGGCTCCGGACCGGCCGGCTACACCGCAGCCATCTACGCAGCCCGCGCCATGCTGGAACCCGTCCTCATCTCCGGCTTCCAGCCGGGCGGCCAGCTGATGATCACGACCGACGTCGAGAACTATCCGGGCTTCGCCGACGTGATCCAGGGCCCCTGGCTCATGGAGCAGATGCAGAAGCAGGCCGAGCACGTCGGCACCCGGATGGTGTCCGACCACATCGTCAAGGTGGAACTGGGCAGCCGTCCCTTCCGCCTCACCGGCGACAGCGGCGACACCTACACCTGCGACGCGCTGATCATCGCCACCGGCGCGCAGGCGAAATGGCTCGGCATCCCGTCCGAGGAGGCCTTCAAGGGCTTCGGCGTCTCCGCCTGCGCCACCTGCGACGGCTTCTTCTTCCGCAACAAGGCGGTCGTGGTGGTCGGCGGCGGCAACACCGCGGTCGAGGAGGCGCTCTACCTCGCCAACCTCGCGGCCAAGGTCACGGTGGTGCACCGCCGTGACAGCTTCCGCGCCGAGCGGATCCTGCAGGACCGCCTCTTCGCCCACCCGAAGGTCGAGGTGATCTGGGACAGCGCGATCGACGAGATCTGCGGCAGCCAGACGCCGCCCGGCGTCACCCACGTGCGGCTGAAGAATGTCAGGACGGGCGCCACCCGCGAGGTGAAGACGGACGGCGTCTTCATCGCCATCGGCCACAAGCCCGCGACCGAGCTCTTCGTCGGGCAGGTGACGATGCGCCCGTCCGGCTACATCGACACGGTGCCGGGCCGCACCGCCACCAACATCCCGGGCGTCTTTGCCGCCGGGGACGTCACCGATGAAACCTACCGTCAGGCCGTCACGGCCGCGGGCCTCGGCTGCATGGCAGCCCTCGAGGCCGAGCGGTGGCTGGCCGGCCACGCCCTCGAACGTCAGGCTGCCGAGTAATGCCGCTTTCCACGATCAACTCGTCCCTCGACTGGGACAAGGTCCGCATCTTCTACACGGCCGCCGAGGCCGGCAGCTTCACCCACGCCGGCGACGCGCTGGGGCTGAGCCAGTCGGCAGTGAGCCGGCAGGTCGGCGCGCTGGAGCGCGACCTGGGCGTGCCGCTGTTCCACCGCCACGCGCGCGGGCTCATCCTCACCGAGCAGGGCGAGGCGCTGTTCCGCACCGCCAAGGAGATGATGCTCAAGCTCGAGTCGACCCGCGCCCGGCTCACGGACAGTCGCGAGCGGCCGCACGGCGACCTGCGCGTGACGACGACGCTCGGCCTCGGCAGCAACTGGCTGACGCCGCGCCTCGGGGAGTTCCTCGAACTCTTCCCCGACGTGCGCCTGCAGGTGCTGCTCACCGACGACGAACTCGACCTGTCGATGCGCGAGGCCGACGTCGCCATCTGGCTGCGCCAGCCGCAGCAGGGCGACCTCATCCAGCGCAAGCTGTTCACGGTGCATTTCCACGCCTACGCCTCGACGGAGTACATCAAGGGCCACGGCGCGCCGAAGGAACTCTCCGAGCTGGAAGGCCACCGCATCCTCACCTACGGCGGCGTGACCCCCTCCTACCTCGTCGACGTCCACTGGCTGACGACCGTCGGCCGGGACCCGAAGAACCCGCGCCCGGCCGCGCTGACGGTGAACAACATCACCGCGCTGAAGCGCGCGGTGGAACGCGGCGTCGGCATCGCCGTGCTGCCCGACTACCTCGTCGAGCAGGAGTCGAACCTCGTCCAGGTGCTGAACTTCAACGACATGCCGTCGCTCGACAGCTACCTCGTCTATCCCGAGGAGATGAAGAGCGTCGCGCGCGTCCAGGTCTTCCGCGACTTCCTCGTCAGCAAGGCCCAGCGCTGGACCTACTGAGTCGCGGGCTCCCGACGTTCGACGGCCCTTCGCCATCATCCCCGGCGCGCCTCAGGCGCCGGAAAGGGATCCGCGCTTCGGATCGTCAGTCGTCGGCGGGGCGCGACGCATCGCCGCGCCCCGCACGCGAGGCTTCACCTGGGACGGTACGGGACGGCCGGAACCGGCAGGAGCGCGCGCCGGGTTGCAGGAGCGGCAGGCCTCGAAAAGTCTTCGAAAGCCTGCTTCATTCTTGACCGATGCCAAGACAAACCGGAGGCAGCCGCCCCGCACCAGCACAGGCTCGGCGCGTAAAATCGTCGTAATTTCACGTACTTCTGACGTGCCTTCCCGCTGCGTGCATGGCAGGCATGTTGGCTTATGCATTGTAGGCAGGGGTCGGAGAAGGCATATCCAGACCCGGTTCCGGTCGCTCTCTCCACCTTCCCCTCCCGGTGTCGAGATGGCGTTGGACCGTTCCCCTCTGGACGGTTTTCGGGTTTCTGATCCGGACCAGATCCAACGGCCGGGCGCCCAGGCGTCCGGCCTTTTTTTTTGCGCAGCGACGAGCGGCGGCGGACGCCGGAGGCCGCAGCGGCCCCGGCATCCTTCGCACAGCGTCAGTGGCGCGCCGCCTCGTTGCGGACCACGGCCTCGGCCGGCTTCCCGGCGAGCTCGGCCAGATGGTCGAAGCTCGCGTGGAACGTGCCGACGCCGGCGGTGGCCGACCTGAGCTCGATGATCAGGTCCCCGATCTCGGCCTCCGGCACCAGCGCCTTCAGGATGTCCCAGCCGTCCCAGCCCGGCCGGCTGTCATAGCCGAGAATCTGGCCCCGGCGGGACGACACGATCCCGCTGGCCTTGCTCATCGCATCGGTCGGGATGGCGATCTCCACCGCCTGCACCGGCTCCAGCAGCATCGGCCCGGCCTTCGGCAGCGCCTCGGCCATGGCAAGGCGCGCGGCGGCCCGGAACGCCATGTCGGACGAATCGACCGAGTGGTACGAGCCGTCGGTGAGCGTCACCTGCACGTCGACGACCGGGAACCCGAGCGGTCCCTCCGCCAGCGCCTCGCGCACGCCGTGCTCGACGGAGCTGATGTACTGCCGCGGCACCACGCCGCCGGTGATGCGGTCGACGAACTGGAAGCCCGTGCCGCGCGGCAGGGGCTCCACCTCGATGACGACGTCGCCGAACTGCCCGTGGCCCCCGGTCTGCTTCTTGTGGCGGCCGCGCACGCTGACCTTGTGGCGGATGCTCTCGCGATAGCCGACGCGCGTGCCGTGCCGGTCCACCTGCACGCCGTAGCGCCCGGCCAGGCGCTCGATCGCCACCTTCAGGTGCACCTCGCCCTGCCCCGCGAGTCGCAGTTCGCCCGCCTCGCCGTTGTGGTCGACCAGCAGGGCCGGATCCTCCTCGGCGAGCTTGCCGAGGGCCGCGTTGAGCCGGACGTCGTCCTTGCGGTCGCGCGTGGCGATGGCGACCGTGAACACCGGGTCCGGCGGCGCCGTCGAGGCCATGGCGCGCGGCTGGGACTTGCCGACCGCGAAGGTGTCGCCGGTGTGGATGCCTTCCAGCCGGTTGAAGGCGAGGACGTCGCCCTCGCGGGCCTCGGCCTCGCGCACGCCCGCGCCGCCCGTCAGCCGCTGCAGGCCGCCGACGCGCACCTCCGCGCCGCGCGATCCGAGCACCACGTCGCCTTCCTTGAAGGAGCCGCGCAGCACCCGGGCGAGCGACAGCTTGCCGCCATGGGCCGTGTGGATGGTCTTCATCACGTGGGCGATGGCCCCGCCGTCCGGCGTCACGCCCAGCCGGGCGCGGGTCTCGGCCACGGCCGGGGCCTCGTGGCGCAGCGCCTTGAGCAGCCGCGTGATGCCGTTGCCGCGCTCGGCCGAGCCGAGCAGCACGGGCACGACCAGCCCCTCGCGCAGTTCGCGGGTGAGATCGTCGAAGATCTGGTCGCGCGGCGGCTCGATCTCCTCGATCAGCTCCTCCATGAGGCTGTCGTCATAGTCTGCGAGACGCTCCAGCATCGAGAAGCGCGCCTGCTTCTCCTGCCCGATCTCGTCGGCGGGGATGTCGACGACCTGGCTGGCGGCGTGCTCGCGGTAGATGAAGGCCCGCTCCAGCGCCAGGTCGATGAAGCCGACGGCGATGCCGTTCTTCCAGATCGGAATCTGGCGCAGGAGCAGCGGCGTGCGCGACGCCGTCTGCAGCATCTGCAGCGTCTCCTGCACGCGCCCGGCATGGGTGTCGATCTTGTTGAGGAAGAGGAAGCGCGGCACCCCGGCCTCCTCGAGCTCCCGCAGGATCACCTGCAGGGCCGGCAGCTTCCGCTCGTCCGCCTCGCACACCACGATCGCGGCGTCGCAGGCCGGCGTCACCGGCCGTGCCTCGGCGGAGAACTCCACCGAACCGGGACAATCGAGGAAGGTGATGCGGTCGTCGATGAAGCTGACCGTGGCGGCGTTCAGCTCGACGCCGTGCCCGTGGGCCCGCGCCTCGGCGCTGCCGTCACCGACGCTGGTGCCATCAGGCACCCGGCCGGCGCGCTGCACCGCGCCCGTTCGCTCGAGGATCGCCTCGAGCAGCGTGGTCTTGCCGCTCTGGAAGGGCCCGACGATGGCGATGCACCGCGGACCCCTCGATCCTCTTGCCGATTGAGCACGCTCCGAGCCTGTAGAACCCATCATCTCCTCCCATGGAGCTAGGGCGCTGGCCGGACGTGACGGCCAACGTCTCCCGACGGTCTGGCCACTGTGGCAGGACCGATGCTCTGCCCCTCCCGGAGCGATGGCAAGGAGAATCGGATGAGGGCTCTTCCGGATGCGGGAGCGGCGCCGCAGGAGCTCGTGGGCCCTCCGCAGTCGGCCACTCGGATGGCTCGCAACGAGGCGGGGCGGCCCCCTCTCATCCGGCCCTTCGGGCCACCTTCCCCGCGGGCGGGGAGAAGGAAGTGCCCGGACGGTCCGACCGCGTCACCCTCCATGCCCGCAGGGAGACGCAGGCCGTAAGCGTCCCCGGAACGTGCGGAGCCGTCTCTTCTCCTCGTCGCACGGGGAGAAGGCGCCTCCGCGTCAGCGGAGGCGGATGAGGAGCGACGCCGCGGTCGGCCTGGGGCGGTTCAGCGCAGGCTGGCGCAGAAGCGCTGGATCTTGGCGCAGGCCTGCTCGAGCAGGGCGTTGGACGTGGCGTAGGAGATGCGGAAGTTCGGGCCGAGGCCGAAGGCCGAGCCGTGCACCGCCGCGACGCCCTCGGCCTCCAGGAGCTCGGACACGAAGTCCTCGTCCGTCTGGATCACCTTGCCCGACGGCGCGGTCTTGCCGATCAGCTCGGCGCAGGACGGGTACACGTAGAACGCGCCCTCCGGCACCGGCGTTTTCAGGCCCTTCGCCTGGTTCAGCATGGACACGACGAGGTCGCGGCGCTCCTCGAACACCTTGCGGCTCATCGGGATGAAGTCCTGCGGGCCGTTGAGCGCCTCGACGGCGGCCCACTGGGCGATGGAGCAGGCGCCCGACGTCTGCTGGCCCTGCACCATGTCCATGGCCTTCATCAGCTTGTCCGGCCCGGCGGCGTAGCCGATGCGCCAGCCGGTCATGGCGTAGGCCTTGCTGACCCCGTTCATGGTCAGCGTGCGGTCCATGAGGTTCGGCTCGATCTGCGCCGGCGTCGTGAAGACGAAGTCGCCGAACACGAGGTGCTCGTACATGTCGTCCGTCAGCACCCACACGTGGGGGTGCTTCAGCAGAACCTCGGTGATGGCCTTGAGCTCGTCGCGCGTGTAGGCGGCGCCCGACGGGTTCGACGGCGAGTTCAGCACAAGCCACTTCGTCTTCGGCGTGATGGCCCGGTCGAGGTCCTCGGCCTTCAGCTTGAAGTTGTTCTCGAGGGGGCAGTCGACGAACACGGGCGTGCCGCCGCACAGCAGCACCATGTCGGGGTAGCTCACCCAGTAAGGCGCCGGGATGATGACCTCGTCGCCGGGGTTCAGCGTCACCAGGAAGGCGTTGTAGAGCACCTGCTTGCCGCCGGTGCAAACGATGGTCTGGCTCGCCTTGTAGTCGAGGCCGTTCTCGCGCTTGAACTTCTTCGCGATCGCCTCGCGCAGCGGCTGGATGCCGGAGACGGGCGTGTACTTCGTCTCGCCGCGGCGGATCGCGTCGATGGCGGCCTGCTTGATGTTCTCGGGCGTGTCGAAGTCCGGCTCGCCGACCGACAGGCTGATGATCTCGCGCCCCTGGTTCTTCAGGTCGCGCGCCTTCTGCGTGACCGCGATGGTGGCGGAGGGCTTCACGCGGTTGAGGGCGTCGGCGAGGAAGGCCATGGCAGGGCTCCGGAGAGTTCGGCGGATACGAAGGTCGATGCAGCCGCGGCTCGGCTCGCGGGCGGCGGGACCGTAGTCTCCGCTCCCCGGGGAGGCAAGAGAAAGTCGATGCTTTCGCCGCCTCCCCGGCACCCGCCGACCGCCGCGCGCCGTGTGCGTTTTCGCACATCCGCGGGACGCGACCTCGGGCATGGTCCTCTCACGACAGGCGATGACGCCCCCGGAGAAGACCGATGACCGACTGCTACGCCCCCCTGACGATGCCCCGCACCGCCACCCGCCGCCCCACCGAGGTGCGCGTCGAGGCCCGCCGGCACCTCGTCCTGTCGCTCTGGCTGGCGGCCATGATGGCGGTCGCCACGGTCACCGTGCTGATGGCCCGCCCGGCCGAGGCGCTGACGCTCGATCCGGCCGCGCCGATCGTCGCGCCCCGTTGAACCTTCCCCTCCCCGACCCTACGTGCCGCGAGGCCGGGGCCGGAGAGGACCATGACGGAACGCATCGGACACGTTTTCGCCGCCGCCGCCTTCGCGGCGGCGTTCGCTTTTCCTGCCGGCAACGCGGTCGCCCAGCCGGCCCAGCCCAAGGTGGAAACCGTCGCGGGCGGCCTTTCCAACCCCTGGGGCCTCGCCTTCCTCCCCGACGGCACCATGCTCGTCACCGAGCGGCCCGGCCGCATTCGCCTCGTGAAAGACGGCGTCGTCTCCGCTCCGCTCGCCGGCGTGCCGCCGGTTCAGGCCCAGGGCCAGGGCGGCCTCCTCGACATTGCCGTCGACCCCGGCTTCGCCTCCAACCGACTCGTCTACTGGAGCTATGCCGAGCCGCGCGAGGACGGCAGCGGGACGTCGGTCGCGCGCGGCCGGCTCTCGCCGGACAACCGGTCGCTGGAGGACGTGAGCGTCATCTTCCGGCAGATGCCGACGCTGCGCTCCTCCATGCACTTCGGCTCGCGCCTCGCCTTTGACCGGGACGGGATGCTCTACGTCACGCTCGGCGAGCGGTTCTCGGCCCGCGAGAAGGCACAGGACCTCGGCACGCATTTCGGCAAGGTGGTCCGCATCCGCCCCACGGGCGGCGCGGCCCCCGGCAACCCGTTCCTCGACAAGGCCGGCGCGCTGCCGGAGATCTGGTCCTACGGGCACCGCAACCCTCAGTCGGCCGCCATCCACCCGCAGACGGGCCAGTTGTGGACGATCGAGCACGGCGCCCGCGGCGGCGACGAGATCAACATCCCGCAGCCCGGTCGCAACTACGGCTGGCCGGTCATTACCTACGGCGTCGACTATTCAGGCGCGAAGATCGGCGAGGGCACGGCCAAGCCGGGGATGGAGCAGCCCGTCTACGTGTGGGACCCGTCCATCGCGCCGTCCGGCATGGCCTTCGTCACGTCGGACGCCTATCCGGGCTGGAAGGGCAGCCTCCTCGTGGGCGCCCTGCGCGGGCAGATGCTCGTGAGGCTCGAACTCAAGGGCGACGGCATCGCCCGCGAGCACCGGCTCCTCACCGGCCTCAACGAACGCATCCGCGACGTCCGGCAGGGCCCGGACGGGTTCGTCTACCTGGTGACCGACAACCCCGACGGGCGCATCCTGCGGCTGAAGCCTTGAGGGGAACGGTGAAGGGGGCGCCGCGCCTCCCGGCGTCCCTTGCGCTGCCCCTTCCCGCCGTCATCCCCGGCGCGCCGCAGGCGCGGGAAGGGGATCCAGCCGAAGGATCGTCCGGGAGGTCTGGATCCCCTTCCCGACCGGCTGCGCCGGTCGCCGGGGATGACAGCCTGGACGGAGGCCGAGCATGCGCCGGAAGGGCCGGGACGCGAGCGGCAGGCCGCCCCGCTCCCTACCAGCCCTCGGTCCCCGGCGGTCCCTTGAACGGGCCGGCGAGGTCGCTGGTGATCCAGCCGCCATAGAAGCCGCCTTCCTGGGGACGCGCGGTCTCGCCGTCCACGGTGCAGGCGTCCATCAGCGCGGGGTACACGGCGATGTAGTCGGTGATCTCGGCAAAGCCGGGCGTCGGCCGCGGGTAGGACCATGCCGCCCGCTTCGCCGAGCCGCCCGAATGGCCGCCGCCGGGCGGGACGTCGATGTCGTAGTAGATCGCCGGGCCCTTCCACTCGCACACGCTGCCGGAGCCCGGCGAGCGGTGGAAGAACTCCATGCGCACGTCGTCGGGGCGGATGTACCAGGTCGGCGGATGGCTGGTCTCCAGCGCCCGCCACGCCCTCCGGCTGTCGGCGATCACGACCCCGCCGAACACGATCCGGACATGCCGGGTGGACCGCCGGATGATCGCCGGGCGCGGATAGGTCCAGACGCTCTCCTGGCCGGGGCCGACGGGATCGGGAACGGGGGGTGGCAGTCGCATGGCGGGCTCTCCTGAAAATCCCACAACGCGACCACGGCCGCTTCGGCTCCCGCCGTCAACGTGAAGCCGACGGCAGGCTTCAGTATGCCGCAGGCACGAGCCGGTACGGATAATCCGGTTCGACGTAGCCTTTCGCCTTCTGCCGGTCAGGCAGGACCACCTTCTCGCGCTTCACGCGCTCGTACGGGATCTGCTTGAGCAGGTGCGCGATGATGTTGAGGCGCGTGCGCTTCTTGTCGTCCGACTGGACGAAGAACCACGGCGCCCATGCCGTGTCCGTGCGCGCGAACATCTCATCGCGGGCCCGGGAGTAGTCGTACCAGCGGCTGTACGACTTGAGGTCCATGGGCGACAGCTTCCACACCTTGCGCGGGTCGTCGATGCGCTGGCGGATGCGCCGCGTCTGCTCCTCCGGCGAGACGTCGAGCCAGTACTTCAGCAGGATGACGCCGCTCTCGACGATCGCGCGTTCGACGGCCGGCACCACGGCGAGGAACTTCCTGGCCTGCTCCTCCGTGCAGAACTCCATCACCCGCTCGACGCCGGCGCGGTTGTACCAACTGCGGTCGAAGATCACGATCTCGCCGCCCGCCGGCAGGTGCGGCAGGTACCGCTGCACGTACATCTGCGTCTTCTCGCGTTCGGTCGGCGCCGGCAGAGCGACGACGCGGAACACGCGCGGGCTCACCCGCTCGGTGATGGCCTTGATCGTGCCGCCCTTGCCGGCCCCGTCGCGCCCCTCGAAGACGATGCAGACCTTGGCCTTCGTCTCCTGCACCCAGAGCTGCAGCGCCACCAGTTCCGCATGCAGCTTGGCGAGATGCTTCTCGTAGTCCTTGCGCGAGAGCTTGCCGGCACCGGCGTCGGCGACCTCCGGACCCTTGCCCTGCTTTTTCGCGGCCTCGCGGGCCTTGCCATGACGTTTCATCGTCTCCCCCCGGTCGGATGCGACGACGATAGCAGGAGCCGGAACGGCCCGGCGTCGGGCAGAACACGGATGCCTGCCCGGAGCCAAGGCGCGGCGCTCGTCTGGGCGGGGGGCGCCTCCGTCAGCAGCCCTTGGGGTAAAATTGTCCAACATGGGTGCCGTCGGGACGGAAAGCCGGGAAGAAGCCCTCGACGAAGGTTTGCATGTCCTTGGGGATGGTCGGCGCCGGGTTCTTCCGCACGTCCATTCGATAGTAGATGCCGCTGGACGTCCTGATCGCCTTGAGTGTGTAGGCTCCGAAGTCGTCGTTGAGTTTCGCGATCAGGTCCTTCAGTTTCTGCGGCGCTGTCCGGCAGACCCCCGGGCGTTCGCACCAGACGTCGATACCCTCCAGATAGGTGGCCCTGTCGAAGTACGAGTGGACGTCCTTCGTCGGCGTCTTGATCCAGACGGCGTCGGCGGGAACCCGCTTGCCCTCGTGCCACGGGACGATCCGGGACCAGGTGAACTCGCCCTCGACGAGCGGTTCGTCCTCGGTCGTCAGCCCGTAGACGTCATAGCTCCACATGTCGAGGTTGACGCCCAGCTCCCGCTTGACGCGGGGGAAGCCGATCTGGAGCCTGACGTCACCCATGCCACCACCGCCATTCTCGGTCGCAGGGGGGTCGCTGCCGATGAACGTTCCGATTCTCTTCCCGTTGGGCCGGTCGTAGGCGGGCATGGGCTTGAACGGCCACACATAGGTTTGCGGCTCGCCCTGGCTCCAGAGTTCGAGCCGGACCAGCTCGGGCGGGGCCACGTAGGCGATGACGGGCGCCGACCGGGCCTCGGGGGTCTGGGCTGAAGCGCCGGCGACGGAACCCGTGGCGGCGAGGCCGAAAAGGACTGGAAACACACGAAGGAAAAAGGCGCGAAACATGCGCTGGGCGTCCGGCAAGAAACAAATCAATGACCTTCGGTATAATTCGAACGACTGAAGCGCCGATGAAGGCCGTACGCAAATGTCCCTCAACGCCGGTTAAGCATCCCGCCCTTGCTCAACCACCCTTCTTCCCCCTGAACGCCCGCGTCCCCGGCCGGCCCGTCTTGCTGCGGACCGCGGCGATAACTCCAAAGGTTGAAACGCAATCCCGTCAGCAACCCTGGCCCTCCAACTGACCGACGTGGGTGCCGTCAGGGCGAAACGCTGGGAAGTAGCCGTCAAGGTACGGCAGGATGTCCTTGGGGATGATGAGCCCCGGTCGCTTCTGCACCACCAACCGATAATAGACGCCGCTCGACGCCCTCACCGCCTTGAGCGAATAACTGAACGGCTCCTGCGAGTCGTTGATTTCCGCCAACAAGTCCTTCAGCTTCTGAGGCGCCTTCCGGCAGGCACCCGGGCGTTCGCACCAGACTTCGACCCCCTGCAGGGTCGTGGCTTTGTCGAAATAGGAGAGGACGTCCTTCGACGCCGTCCTGATCCAGACCGCGTCGGCAGGAACGCGCTTGCCGTCCATCCAGGGAACGATCCGGGACCAGGTGACATCCCCCTCGACGACAGGCTCGTCTTCGGTGGTCAGCCCGAGGATCATGTAGCCCGACTCCCCGAGATTAAGGTGCAACTCGCGCTTGACCACAGGAAACCCGATCTGGAGCCGAATAGGGCCAGCGCCTCCTTCATCTCCGCCCGACGTTGTCAACCTGCCGGCGAACGTCCCGATCCTTTTCCCGTTAGGCCGATCATATGCCGGCATGGGACCGAACGGCGGGACAACGATCTTCGGATCAGCGGGCGCGGAGCCATCGAGCCGGAAGAGTTCCGGCGGCGCGACGTATGCGAGCACGGGCGCTGTCCGGGTTTCCTGGGCCTCAGCCGAAGCGCCCGCGACGCTGCCGATCACCCCCAGACCAAGAAAGGCGGCAACAACACGAACGAAAAAGGCGCGGACCATGCGCTGAGCCTCCGGAAAAAGAACAGATCAATGGAAGTCGATATAATTCGAACGATTGAAGCGGCAGTGAAACAGCTCTGACAAATGCCCTCAACCGGGATTAACTGTCCCGGCCTTGCTCAACCACCCTTCTTCCCCCTGAACGCCCGCGTGCCCGGCCGGCCCGCCTTGCTGCGGGCCGCGGCGTCGGCGCCCAGCGGGCGGCCGGTGCCGCCGCCGAGGTTGTGGGGGCCCATCTCGTCGAGGGTCGGCTTGCGGGCGCGCGTGTCCGGGACCTTGGCGGGAAGGTTCGCGGCCTCGCCGTACTTGCGCGGCCCGCGGTAGCCGCCGGTCTTCTCGTCCACGTCCGATTGAGTGGCGAGCGGGTCGTCGGCCAGCACGAGCTCGGTGGCCTGCAGGCGCTTGATCTCGTCGCGCAGCCGCGCGGCCGTCTCGAACTCCAGGTTGGCGGCGGCCTCGCGCATGCGCTTCTCGAGGTCGGCCAGCGTCGCCTTCATGTTGTGGCCAACGAGCTGCCCCTCCTTCGCCACGCCGGTGTCGACGCGGACGTGGTCGCGCTCGTAGACGCTCTCGAGGATGTCGCCGATGTTGCGCTTCACGCTTTCGGGCGTGATGCCGTTCGCCTCGTTCCACGCCTGCTGCTTCTCGCGGCGGCGGTTGGTCTCGGCGATGGCGCGCTCCATGGAGCCCGTCACCTGGTCGGCGTAGAGGATGACCCGGCCGTCGACGTTGCGGGCGGCGCGGCCGATGGTCTGGATCAGCGACGTCTCGGAGCGCAGGAAGCCCTCCTTGTCGGCGTCGAGAATGGCGACCAGCGCGCATTCGGGGATGTCGAGGCCCTCGCGCAGCAGGTTGATGCCGACGAGCACGTCGAAGGCGCCGAGCCGCAGGTCGCGCAGGATCTCGATGCGCTCGATCGTGTCGATGTCCGAGTGCATGTAGCGCACGCGCACGCCGTTCTCGTGCAGGTACTCGGTGAGATCCTCGGCCATGCGCTTCGTCAGCACCGTCACCAGCGTGCGGTAGCCGGCGGCCGAGACGGCGCGCACCTCGCCGAGCAGGTCGTCGACCTGCGCGCGCGCCGGACGCACGTCCACCACCGGGTCGATGAGGCCCGTAGGACGGATGACCTGCTCGACGAAGACGCCGCCGGTGCGCTCCATTTCCCAGTTGCCCGGCGTCGCCGAGACGTGGACGGTCTGCGGCCGCATCGCGTCCCACTCCTCGAAGCGCAATGGCCGGTTGTCCATGCAGGACGGCAGGCGGAACCCGTACTCGGCCAGCGTCGCCTTTCGGCGGAAGTCGCCGCGGTACATGCCGCCGATCTGCGGCACGGTGACGTGGCTCTCGTCCGTGAAGACGAGCGCGTTGTCCGGCAGGTACTCGAAGAGCGTCGGCGGCGGCTCGCCCGGCTTGCGGCCGGTGAGGTAGCGCGAATAGTTCTCGATGCCGGCGCACGAGCCCGTGGCCTCCAGCATCTCGAGGTCGAAGAGCGTGCGCTGCTCCAGCCGCTGCGCCTCCAGCAGGCGGCCCATGCGGTAGAGCTCCTCGAGGCGCTGCTTCAGCTCCTCCTTGATGCTCTTCACCGCCTGCTGCAGCGTCGGCTTGGGCGTGACGTAGTGGGAGTTCGCGTAGATCTTCACGAACTCGAGGTCGGCCGTCTTGGTGCCGGTGAGCGGGTCGAACTCCTGGATCGACTCCACCTCGTCGCCGAACAGGCTGACGCGCCAGGCGCGGTCCTCGTAGTGGGCCGGGAAGATCTCGACGACGTCGCCGCGCACGCGGAACGTGCCGCGCTGGAAGTCGCCCATCGAGCGCTTGTACTGGAGCGCGGTGAGGTCGGCGAGGAGCTGGCGCTGGTCCAGCGTCTCGCCCGCCCGGATCGAGAACGTCATCGCCGTGTAGGTCTCGACCGAGCCGATGCCGTAGATGCACGACACGGATGCGACGATGATGACGTCGTCCCGCTCCAGCAGCGCGCGCGTCGCGGCGTGGCGCATGCGGTCGATCTGCTCGTTGATCGACGATTCCTTCTCGATGTAGGTGTCCGTGCGCGGGACGTAGGCCTCGGGCTGGTAGTAGTCGTAGTAGCTGACGAAGTACTCGACCGCGTTGTCCGGGAAGAAGCTCTTGAACTCCCCATAGAGCTGTGCCGCCAGCGTCTTGTTCGGCGCAAGGATCAGCGCGGGACGGTTCGTCCGGGCGATCACCTGCGCCATCGTGAAGGTCTTGCCCGAGCCGGTGACGCCGAGCAGCACCTGGTCGCGCTCGTGGCGGTCGACGCCGTCGACGAGCTCGGCGATGGCCTGCGGCTGGTCGCCGCGCGGCTCGAACTCCGAGACCAGCTTGAAGGCAATGCCGCCCTCGGACTTCTCCGGTCGCGGCGGCCGGTGCGGCGCCCACACGCTGCGCTCGCGCAGGTTGGGGTCGCCGAGCTCGAGCAGCGCCTTCAGCGAGTCGACCGTCGCAGTTGCGCCGGTCATCCCGTTGCGCACGAGCTGCGCGTCCTCGTCATCGTCGCGCAGCACGTTGCCCTGCCGCACGCGCTTGGGCGCGGCATTCAGGATGTCGTCGCGCGACAGGCCGACATCGCGCCGGCGCGAGCCCGGGCTCGGCGCCTCGTCCGTGCCCTTGCCGCGAACCGGCGCCCCCTTGCCGAGGCCGAGCTTTCGCGCCAGCGCCGGGTCTGCCGGCTGTGCCGACCCCGGATCGAACGGCGCCTGCGGCCCCTCGCCGAAGCCGCCGCGCTCGCGGTTGATCGCCGGGTTGAGGAGCGCCGCAAGGTGTTCGTCGAGGGGCTTCAGCTCGGGCTTCGACGCCTTGGCGCGCGTCGGCCGCGACGGGGACTTCGGGGATCTGGCCATGGCCGGAAGATGGGACGACTCGCCGGCTCCGGCAAGCGCTTCGTTCGACGTTCGTTCGCCTTCCGGTTGCTGGTTCACCACTTTGCAAGCGGATAAGAAAGGAACGCTTGTCTCTGCAGGGCGTGTTCGCGCTTAGCTTGTGATCAGCCCCCGAAACATCGGGTTTTATCAATCTTTGCCGCGGTGCAGTCATAGTCCCGGCAAATGATGCATATCAATCGAAGATTGCAGGAGGCGCCATGGCCGCCGGCTCGCAGGACCTGCTCCACGCGCTGAACCGCTTCGGCCTCGGCGCCCGTCCCGGCGACGCGCAGCGCATCGCGGGCGACCCGCGCGGGGCCGTGTCGTCCCAGTTGAAGCGGGGCGCCGCGGCCGAGGTTCAGGCCGGCGGGCTGGCGTCTTCGCAGGAGGCCCTGCGCGCCAACCGGCTGGCCGAGATGCAGCGGGAGCGCGAGCGGCAGGCGATGGCATCGTCCGGGAGCGGCCCGGCCGCCCCGATGGCGATGGCCGACCAGCGGCCGCTGGCCGCCGCCGTCCCGAAGCCGATGGGCCCGCGCCCGGAGCCGCAGGTGGAGCAGGTGCTGTTCCGCGCCGAGGCCGGCGCGCGCCTCGCCCAGTTCGCCCAGACCGAGACGCCTCTCCTGGAGCGGCTGGCGCTGTTCTGGTCGAACCACTTCTGCGTGTCCGTCGCCAAGGGCGGCAACCTGCGCGCCTGCGCGGGCGCCTACGAGCGCGAGGCCATCCGGCCCCACGTGCTCGGCCGCTTCGCCGACATGCTGAAGGCGGTCGAGACGCATCCGGCAATGCTCTACTATCTCGACAACAATGCCTCCATCGGTCCGAACTCCCGCAACGGCCGCAACAGCCGGCGGGGCCTGAACGAGAACCTCGCGCGCGAGATTCTCGAGCTGCACACGCTGGGCGTCGACGGCGGCTACACGCAGGCCGACGTGACGGCGCTTGCCCGGATCATCACCGGCTGGACCGTGACGAGCACGGACGAGGACCTCCTCCACGGCGGTCGGTTCACCTTCGCGCCGGCGCGCCACGAGCCCGGCGCCCACGAGGTGCTGCGCGCGAGCTATGCCGAGGGCGGGCTGGAGCAGGGCATGGCCGCGCTGGACGCGCTGGCGCGTCACCCATCGACGTCCCGCCACGTCGCCCGCAAGCTGGCTCGCCACTTCGTCTCCGACGAGCCGCCGCCGGCACTCGTCGAGGTGCTGGAGAAGCGCTTCCGCGACACCGACGGCGACCTCTTCGAGGTGACCAAGGCCCTTGTCACGGCGCCCGAGGCATGGTCGACGCCGCCCGGCAAGCTTCGCAGCCCCGTCGAGTTTCTCGCCGCGGGCCTTCGCGCCACGGGCCGCGTGCCCGAGCCGCCGCAGGCCCTGGGCTGGCTCTCCGCCCTCGGCCAGCCGCTGTGGCAGCCGCCCGGCCCCAACGGCTTTCCGGATCGCGTCGCGAGCTGGGCCTCGCCCGAAGGCATGGCGGCGCGGCTCGACCTCGCCGCCCAGTGGGGTCGCCAGTCGGCGCAGCTCAACCCGCGCGACCTGCTGGAGCAGGTTCTGGGTCCGGCCGCCTCCCCCGAGACCCGGCAGGCCGTGGCCCGTGCCGAGAGCCGGCCGCAGGGCCTCGCTTTGCTCTTCATGTCGCCCGAGTTCCAGCGCCGGTGAGGTCCGCCATGTCTGAATCCTCGCTCTGCGAAGCGCTGACGCCGTCCCGCCGCGCCGTCCTCGGCATGGGCGGCATGCTCACGGCATGGGCCTTCCTGCCGCGCCTCGCCTCCGCGGCGGGCACCCGCGACCCACGCGTCGTCACCATCGTCCTGCGCGGCGCGCTCGACGGCCTGTCCGCCGTGGCGCCAGTCGGGGATCCCGACTACGTCGCGATGCGCGAGGGCATCGCGCTGGCGCGGGACGGTGACAATGCCGGCCTCGCCCTCGACGGCTTCTTCGTGCTCCACCCCGCCATGCCGACCTTCGGGCGCCTGTGGCGGGCGAAGCAGGCTCTGGTGGTGCACGCCGCCGCCACCAACTACCGCGAGCGCTCGCACTTCGACGGGCAGGACGTGCTGGAGAGTGGCCAGCCGGGTCCTGGCCGCCTCGACTCGGGCTGGTTGAACCGCGCGCTCGGCGCCCTCCCCTCCGGCGAGCGCGTCGCGACGCGCGGCGGCGTCGGCGTCGGCGCGGTGGCGCCACTGGTCATCCGCGGCGGCGTGCCCGTCCTCGGCTGGGCGCCGCAGAGCCTGCCCAAGGCCGGCGACGACCTCGCCGCCCGCGTGATGGACCTCTACCGCCACCGCGACCCGGCGTTGGCCGACGCGCTGGGCAAGGGCCTCGACACCGACCGCCTCGCCATGAAGTCGGGCCTTTCCGGTGACGCGGCGCGACCGCGTGGCGGACCGGACACGGTGGAGGGCATGAAGCAGGTCGCCGCCGGCGCTGCGCGGCTGCTGGCGGAGCCCGACGGCCCGCGCGTCGCCGCCCTCGCCTTCGAGGGCTGGGACACCCACGCCAACGAGGGCGCCGCCAAGGGCCGGCTCGCCACGCTGCTGTCCGGCCTCGACGCGGCGCTGGGGCTCTTCGAGACCACGCTGGGCCCGGCCTGGGCCGACACCACGATCCTCGTCGTGACGGAGTTCGGCCGCACCGCCCGCGTCAACGGCACGGTCGGCACCGACCACGGCACCGCGACCGTCGCGTTCCTGGTGGGCGGCGCCGTCGCCGGAGGCCGCATCATCGCCGACTGGC
The DNA here is from genome assembly GCF_054612375.1 of Alsobacter sp. R-9. Lineage (NCBI taxonomy): Bacteria > Pseudomonadati > Pseudomonadota > Alphaproteobacteria > Hyphomicrobiales > Alsobacteraceae > Alsobacter > Alsobacter sp. R-9. Next base: position 249,786 of record NZ_JBTSWJ010000006.1, read on the forward strand.
CCGGCCTGAAGCCGGCCGACCTGCACGAGGGCCGCGACCTGCGCCCGACGACGGACCTGCGGGCCGTGATGAAGGGCGTGCTTGCCGACCAGCTCGGCCTGTCGGCCGCCACGCTCGGACGGGTCGTATTTCCGGAGACGGAGGCGCTCGCGCCGATGCGCGGCCTCGTCGCCTGACGCGTCAGGCGCTGGTGCGGCGCAGGAAGGCCCGCAGCGGCTGGCGCTGCGGCTTCGCGGGCTCGGGCGCGGTCGCGGCAGCGGCGGCAGGCTGCGACGGAGCCGCGGGCTCCCGGGGCGGCGGGGCGTCGTTGGTCAGCACTTCGCCGCGGACAGGGCGCGGGCCCGAGAACAGCGGGCCCTGCGCCAGCGGCACCGCGAACTCCTGCACCTCCAGAACCATCGCCTCGCTGTCGACGGCGGACGCGACCAGCGTGACGCTCTGGCGGGCGAGGAGATCGGCGAGGTCGGCGGGATGGATTTCCGTCGGCACGTCGCCCTCCGACGCGGCGAGCATCAGGGGTGCCGGCACCTTCACGTAGCGGATGCCGCGGCCCGCGAGGTCGCGGGCGTCGAGCCTGAGGTCGCTGACGCCGTCCAGCGCGAAGCGGAAGCCGAGCGCCCGCACCGCCTCCATGGCCTCGCCTTCCAGCACGCCGGCCCGGGCGAGTTCCGCCTGCCGCAGCCGCAGCACGACCCGGACCGCCACCTGTCGGTCCTGCTCGGCCGCGGTGGAGAGCACCGCGAAGTAGCCGGGCTCGCACAGCGTGGTGAGGCTGACCGGGCACATCACCGGCACGTCGCGCTCGCGGGCGGCGAGATGGGACGCGACCTTGCACACGGCGCGGAACAGGTCGGTCTCCAGCTTGACGGTCAGCCCCAGCCGCGCCGCGGCCTGCGCCACGGTGTCCGACTCGGCGAAGCTGCCGTCGGGCTCCCGCACCCGGCCGAGCGCCTCGTAGATGCGCACCTTGCGCTGGGGAAGGGAGACGATGGAGTGCAGGAAGAGGTCGATGGCCCCCGAGACCAGCGCCCGCCGGACCGCCTGGCTGGCGGCCGCAGGCTCGGCGGGCGCGGCGGGGCGCGATGCCGCCGCGGGCGTTGGGGCGGGCGTTGCGGGCGCCGGGGCGGCCACGGGCGCCTCCGGCGCGGGCTCGGGAGCGTCCGGCACGAGTTCCCTCGGCAGGTCCTTCAGCACGTCCATCGGCGCGATGGAGTCGGCCGCCTCGGCCACCGGCACGTTGGCCCTGGCCGGCTTGCGGACCGGCGCGTTGGGCACGATCCGTTCCGTGGGCGGCTCCACGATCGGCGCCTCGCGCCGTCCTGCCGCCGAGGGATCGGGCCGCCGCCGCTCGCCGTCCCCGAAGAGCTCCGTCTCGTGGGACGCCACGACCTCGGCCAAGTCCCGCACCAACGTCCCGACGACACCGAGTTCGACGCTCACCGCCTTCAGCGTCGCGTGGTCCCGCTGGGCAGCGCTGCGCTCGAGCTCCTGCATCCGCTGGTCGAGCTCGAAGCAGCGGCGGGCCACCGTGCGCAGGCCGTTCTCGATGGACTCCAGCCGCGCGGCCATCGTGCCGTCATCGGGAGGCGCCGGGGCAGGCACCGGTGGAGCCGTGAAGGATGGCGCAGGCGAAGGGAACCGCGAACTCCCGGCCGCGGGGCGCGGCCCGCGGAACCAGCGCGCGGCGATGGCGAGTTCGACGAGCAGGACCGCCATGCCGGCGAGGGCAGCCGTGGTCCACGACACGCGCAGCCCGGCCCAGACGGTCGCGGCGACGGCGAGGGCCACCGTGACGATCGCGATCCCGATGACGATGGCGTCGTTCCTGCGCCTCACGTCGCCCATCCAAACCCGGCTCGACGGCGCCGGTCGTCCCGATGCCGAATCGCCTTCGCTTCCGCCTGTCGTCCAGTAAAGTGACGCCGACGCCGGCGGCAACCGGGAACAGGAGGCTTCGACGCGGCATGCCCGACTTTTTCAACCCGCCGGGGATCGTCCCCCCGGCCTCCCGCTATTCGCAGGGAGCGCTCCACGCCGCCAAGGGTCGGCGGCTGCTGATCTCGGGCCAGGTGGGCGTGCGCCCGGACGGGACCGTGGCCGACGGCCTCGAGGCCCAGATGGAGGTCGCCTGGGACAACCTCGAGGCGGTGCTCGCCCATGCGGGGATGACCGTGCACGACCTCGTCAAGATCACCGGGCTGTGCGTGCCGGCAGGCTCCGTCGCCGCGTTCCGCACCGTGCGCGACCGTCGGCTCAGGGGCCACGCGCCGGCCTGCACCTACATCGAGGCGATCGGGCTCGCGAGCCCGGCCTTCCTGTTCGAGATCGAGGGCGAGGCCGTCCGCGAGGACTGAACGTCAGCTGCCGGTGCGCGCCGTGCCGGGCGTGGCAGGCGTCGCGCTGCCCAGTTCGCCCCGCAAGGTACGGGCGCGGGGATAGCGAGGGTCCAGGGCGATGACCTTGTCGAGTGCCGCGACGGCGCCCGCGATGTCGCCGCGCTGCCGGGCGATCGTGGCCCGGCCGAACCACACCCGCGCCGCGTTGGGGGCCACGGCGAAGGCGGCCTCGACGTCCTCGGTGGCGGCCTCCAGTTCCCCCTGGCGGATGCGGAACTCGGCCCTCGCCATGAGGATGTCTGCGTTCGCCTTCGCCAGCTCGACGGCCCGGTTCAGGTCGGCGCGGGCGGTCTCGATCGTCTTCTTTCGCTCGTAGGCTCCGGCGCGCAGCACATGGGCGCGGGCCTTGCGCGTGTTGCTGCGCGGCATCCCGCCGTCGATCACGGCGGTGCAGTTGAAGATCACCCAGTCCGGCTCGGGGTTCCTCTTGCACTCCTCCCAGGCACGATCCTCCTGGGCCATGGCGCCCGGAGGGCCGAGCGGCAGCATCGCGGCGGCGGCAGACAGGGCAAGGAGCAGCGGGGGTAGGCGCATCGCGGGGGTCCGGCGTTCGGGGCGGCTGCATTCAAGCCGCAAACGCGGCCGAAGGCGAGTCGCCCCGGGTTCCGCACCGTCAGGCGGTGGCGCGGGCCGCGGCGTCGGCCGGGCCGAAGGTGCCGTCGGGCCGCGGCTGCATCTCGAGGTGCCGCGCGTGCATGCCGAGCAGCGTCGAACGATGGCCGATCGACACGATCGTCGTGCCCGGCAGCCGCTCCGCCAGCATCCTGTACAGGGCGGCCTCCGTGAACTCGTCGAGCGCCGACGTCGCCTCGTCGAGGAAGAGCCAGTCGGGTTTGGCGAGGAGGGCGCGTGCGATGGCGACGCGCTGCTGCTCGCCGCCGGAGAGGCGGGCCGACCACGCGTCCTCCTGGTCGAGCCGGTCGACGAGGTCCGGCAGCCGCGCCGCAGCCAGCGCCTCGCGGATCTGGTCGTCGGAATAGCTGCCGGCGACGCCCGGATAGGTCACCGCGCCGCGCAGCGAGCCGAGCGGCAGGTAGGGCCGCTGCGGCAGCAGCATGACGCTGGCTCCCCGCGGCACCCGGATGTGTCCCTCGCCGAACGGCCAGATTCCCGCGATGGCGCGCAGCAGCGTCGACTTGCCCGAGCCCGACGGGCCGGTGATCAGCGCCGACTCCCCGCGCCTCAGCTCCAGCGCCTCCACGTCGACGATGCGCCGGCCACCCGGCAGCGAGAGCGAGAGCCGCTCGACGCCGACCCCGTCCTGGGCCGCCTGGTCGATGGCGATGCGCGGCGGCGTCTGGCCGAGCGCGCGGGCCCGGTCGATGGCGTCGTTGAAGGTTGTCAGGCGGTCGATGACCGACTTGTAGTCGGCGAGCGAGACGTAATAGTCGACGAAGAAGTTGAGCGCCCCCTCGACGCGGCCGAAGGCGCCCGCCGTCTGCGTCAGCGTGCCGAGCTGCACCTTGCCGAGGAAGTAGAACGGCGCCGCGATGACGTAGGGGATGATCGGGCTGATCTGCCCGTAGCTGGCGGTGAAGGCCATCAGCTTCTTGCGCAGGTTCACGATCTGCCAGAAGTTGCCGATGACGTTGCCGAAGCGGCCCATGACGATCTGGCGCTCGGCCTTCTCGCCGTCGAGCAGCGCCACCTGCTCCCCGTACTCGCGCAGGCGGGCGAGCGAGAAGCGGAAATCCGCCTCGTAGCGCTGCTGGGCGAAGTTCAGCCCCACCAGCGACCGTCCGATCCAGTGCGTGATCAGCGTGCCGACGCCGGCATAGACGAGCGCCGTCCAGAACAGCAGGCCTGGAACCACGATCTCCGTGCCGGGGATCGTGAAGGCCGACGAGATGTTCCACAGGATGATGGAGAAGGAGACGAGCGAGCTCACAGTGGCGAGCAGGGTGATCGAGAAGCCGTAGGTCGACTCGACGAAGCGGTCGATGTCGACGGCGATGCGCTGGTCGGGGTTGTCCGTGTCGTTCCCGCCGAGCGCCATGCGGTAGTGGGTCCCGTCGCCGAGCCACTCGCCGGCGTAGCGGTCCGTCAGCCACTGCCGCCAGCGGATGGTGAGGCCCGACTTCACCACGAACTCGATGATCGCGCTGGCGATGTAGATGGCCGCCCAGAACAGGAACACGGTGTAGAGCAGCGACCAGAATAGGTCCGCGTTCTTCTCCTGGATGGCGTTGAACCAGTCCCGGTTGAAGAACGAGAGGCGCACGTTGATCGCCACCTGCGCCTGGTTGACGACGACGAGGAACACCACCGCCATGCGCGCCAGCGTCGCCTCGCGCATCCGCACCGTCCCGAACGGCCAGATGCGGGCGACGCCGATCTCGGGCGTGTCGAAGTAGCGGTCGGCGATGCGCATGATGGTGCGGATCACCGGCACGTGCGAGATCGCGAAGACGAGCAGGCCGAAGATGCCGACCGTCACCGGAAGGCTCGCCGGCGGCGAGAAGTCCGCCAGCGCCTCGGGCCAGAGCTTCGCCTTGACCAGCAGCAGCGCGGCGCCGAAGGCGACGTACTCCACCGCGAAGATGCCGAGGAAGATGCGCAGGAACGACGAGACCGGCGCCGACCGGTAGAGCGCCCCGGCGAAGAGCACGCCGACGACGCCCATGCCGATGATCATCTTGTCGCCCCAGCTTGCACCGAGAGCACCGGCGAGGAGGGCGAAGGCGAGGACGACGAGCGCGGGGATGACCGGCATCGGGCCCGAAGCGCGGGCGGGGGTGTCGGACATGCGGTGGCCTTTCAGCAACGGGGGTGCCGCCGGGCGACCCGGCGGAGCGTCGCGACACCCCTAGCATGGGGCGGCAGGCCCGCCAAAATGAACCCTTCGAAAGGTTTGGCCCAGCCCGTCACGATCGCGGGCGCCTGCGCAAGCGACGCCGCACCGCCCGTGAAGGCCGGCGGGATGCGGTCTACCAGACCAGCTTGTCCATGGCGGCCGTGGGGCGCAGCGGGGCCGCGGCGAGGAACCGCGACAGGCGCTCGTCGGTGAGCGGGCCATCGGCGAGCCCCAACTCATGGGTGTGGATCCCGCGGGCGCAGAACAGGCAGTCGACGCCGAGCGCGTTGGCACCGGCGACGTCGGTGCGCAGCGCGTCGCCGATGGCGAGCACCCGCGTCAGCGGTGTCACCGCCTTGCGCATCGATTCCGCCACGTTGAGCGCGGCCTCGTAGACCGGCCGGTGCGGCTTTCCCGCCCACAGCACCCGGCCGCCGAGGTCGGCATAGGCCTCCGCCAGCGCCCCGGCGCAGTAAATGATCTCGTTGCCCCGCTCGACCACGAGGTCGGGGTTCGCGCAGAGGAAGGTCATGTCGCGCGACTTCGCCTGCGCCAGCACGTCGGCGTAGTCGGCGGGCGTCTCAGTCCGGTCGTCGATGAGGCCGGTGCAGACGATCATCCGCGCCGCCTCGAACGCCACCGAGCGCTCGGCATGGCCGTCGAACAGCGGCCCGTCGCGGTCGGGCCCGAGCCAGAAATAGGGATCGTCCGTCTCCGACAGCATCGCCCGGGTGACGTCGCCGGATGTAACGATGCCGTCCCACGCCTCGCGGATGACCCCCAGCTGATCGAGGTGCGGCACCACCGTCTCGGACGGGCGCGGCGCGTTCGACACGAGGATCACGGTGCCGCCGCCGGCGCGGAACCGGCGCAGCGCGTCCCCTGCCCCGGCATGGGCCTTCAGGCCGTCGTGCAGCACGCCCCAGATGTCGCAGAGGATCACGTCGTAGCGGGACGCCAGCGGCGCGAAGCCGTGGAGGACGGGGACGGGCGTGGCGGTCATGAAGGGTTCCGGGCGGTGGAGGACCCCGGGGCGGTAAGGGCCGCGGCCGCGCCTGTCAAGGAACACGGTCGGCACGGGGCGGCCGCGGGCTAAGGCGCCTGCCACGATCGCCAGCCACCGGCACGACGCGCCGCCCTCCCCCTCGTGGGGAGGGATCGAGGGTGGGGGGCGCGTCGATCCGCACGGCTCTGTCGGGACGGGGTCCGGCAGCGTTGCATCTTGGCCCCGCACCCCTGCCCCTGCCCCTCCCCACATGGGGGAGCGGGTCGCGCCGCCTCTACAGGAGGGACGCCCCCCTTCTTTCCGGGAGGGCGACGGAACGGCCAGCCTTGCGCCCTGCCCTCAGGCGACGGCGCGGATCACCTTGGCGACCTTGTCGATCAGCTCGTCGATCTGGTTCTTCGTGATGATCAGCGGCGGCGACAGCGCCAGCGTGTCGCCGGTGATGCGGATCATGACGTCGAACTCGCGGAAGCCCCGGTCCATGACGTCGAAGGCGCGCTGGCCGAAGGCATCCGGACGCGAGGCGAGGTCGATGCCCGCGACGAGGCCCATGGTGCGGATGTCCAGCACGTTGGGCAGGCTCTTCAGCGTCATCACCGCGTCGTACCAGGTCTCCTCGATCGCGGCGTTGTGCTCGAAGAGCTTCTCCTCGCGGTAGAGGTCGAGCGTCGCGAGCCCCGCCGCCGCCGCCAGCGGATGGCCGCTGTAGGTGTAGCCGTGGAACAGCTCGATGACGTGCTCCGGCCCCTTCATGAAGGTGTCGTAGATGCCCTTGCGGGCGATCACGCCGCCCATGGGGACCGTGCCGGAGTTCACCGCCTTGGCGAAGGTGATCATGTCCGGCTGCACGCCGAAGCGGTCGGCCGCGAAGGGCGTGCCGAGCCGGCCGAAGCCGGAGATCACCTCGTCGAAGATGAGCAGGATGTTGTGCTTGTCGCAGATGGCGCGCAGCCGTTCGAGGTAACCCTTGGGCGGCGGAAGCACGCCGGTGGAGCCCGCCATCGGCTCGACGATGACCGCCGCGATGGTCGAGGCGTCGTGCAGCGTCACGATGCGCTCGAGGTCGTCGGCGAGGTGGGCGCCCCACTCCGGCTGGCCGCGCGAGAAGGCCTGCTCGGCGCGGTTGTAGGTATGCGGCAGGTGGTCGACGCCGGCGAGCAGCGAGCCGAAGAACTTGCGGTTGTTGACGATGCCGCCCACCGAGATGCCGCCGAAGCCGACGCCGTGGTAGCCGCGCTCGCGGCCGATCAGGCGCGTCTTCTGCCCCTGCCCGCGGACGTTCCAGTAGGCAAGCGCGATCTTCAGCGCGGTGTCGACCGCCTCGGAGCCCGAGTTCGTGAAGAAGACGTGGTCGAGGTCGCCCGGCGCCATCGCGGCGATGCGCGAGGCGAGTTGGAACGCCTTCGGGTGGCCGAACTGGAAGGCCGGAGAGTAGTCGAGCTCGGCCGCCTGCTGCTGGATCGCCTCGACGATCGGCTTGCGGTTGTGCCCGGCGTTGCAGCACCACAGGCCCGCGGCACCGTCCAGCACATGGCGGCCGTCCGGGGTGATGTAGTGCATGTCCTTCGCCCCGGAGATCATCCGGGGGTTCTTCTTGAAGCTCCGGTTGGCGCTGAAGGGCAGCCAGAAGGCCTCGAGATCGTTGGGCGCCGCCGAGCGGCTCGAAAAGGCATCTTGGGCGGCCGACATGGCGCGGAGCTCCTCGCAGGGACAGGCAACGGAATGAAAGCGTAGCAGGAGCCCCTCCACGAAGGAAGTTGGCGCGGTTCGAAGCCTCTGCGAGTCTGCGGCCGGCGCCGACCGCAGACTCGCAGATTGTGCGACTTTCCGCCCGGTTCGTCGCACGAACGCGCGCACACCTGCCCTGCGCGCACCCGACGGTCCCGGAGCCGGGGTCCCGGTGTTCTTCCTGACGCCACCGCAGCCGGGTTCCTGCTAGTCTGGGGTCGAAGTCATCAGGGTGGACGGCGTGGCGATCGGTCGGTGGGTCTTGGGCGGGATCGCCGTGGTGGCGGCGGCCACTGCAGCGTGGTGGGAGTATGGCCGCGGCCCGCTCGTCGGTGTCGTCCAGGTGACGCGCGGCTCCGTTGCCGAGGTGGTCTACGCGACCGGCACCGTCGAGCCGGTGCGGTGGGCGAAGGTGGTGCCGCTGCAGCGCAAGCGCCTTGTCGAGATGTGCGACTGCGAGGGCCGGACGGTGACGGCCGGTCAGATCCTCGCCCGCCAGGACGACGCCGAGGAACGCGCCGGCCTCGCCGAGCTCGAGGCCCGCCGGGCGCTGATCGAGAAGGAGTTCCAGCGCCTCTCCGGGCTCCTGGAGCGCAACGCCGCCTCGGCGACCGCCGTCGACCAGGCCAACACCAGCCTCAAGGAATCCACCGCCCGCATCGCCGTGGTGAAGGAGCGCATGGAGGCGCTGATCCTGCGCGCGCCCATGGACGGGGTGGTGCTGCGGCAGGATTTCTCGCTGGGCGAGATCGTCGGCCAGGGCGACGTCGTCTTCTGGGTGGGGCAGCCGAAGCCGCTGCGCATCGTCGCCGAGGTCAACGAGGAGGACGTGCCCCGCGTGAAGCCGGGCCAGAAGGTGCTGCTTCGCAACGAGGGCTTCGGCGCCGGCACCCTCACCGCCACGGTCTCCGACATCACGCCCAAGGGCGATCCCGTCGCCAAGACGTTCCGCGTCTATCTCGGCCTGCCCGACGATACGCCGCTGCTGATCGGCATGAGCGTGGAGGCGAACATCGTCGTGCGCGAGACGCCGTCGGCCCTCGTCATCCCATCCGAGGCGGTCGCGGGCGGCGCCGTGTTCCGCCTCGAGAGCCCGCGCGTCACGCGCGTCCCCGTCACCCTCGGCATCCGCGGCACGCGCATGGTCGAGGTGACGGAAGGATTGGCCGAGGGCGAGCGGATCGTCTCCCCTGCCGCCGAGTTGCAGGACGGCGAACGCGTTCGGGTCCCGCAGCCATGAACCTCGTCCTCGACGTCGCCCTCACCCACGTCCGCTCGCGTCTCCGGCAGACGGTGGTCGGCGTGCTCGGCGTCGCGACGGGGGTCGGCTTCTCGGTGATGATGGCGGCGCTGATGGAGGGGTCGCAGCACGATTTCATCCGCCAGCTCGTGGACAGCCTGCCCCACATCTCGGTCGAGGACGACCGCCGCGAGGCGACGCGCCAGCCCGCGGAGGACCGCTACGCCGCGGTCGAGATCCGCAGCCTGTCGACCGAGGCGGAACGGCGCGGCATCAAGAACCCCTACGCCATCATGGCGTCGCTGGAGGGCTGGATCCCAGGCTCGGTGGCGCCTTCGGTCCAGTCGAAGGCCATCATCCGCTTCGGCAGTCGAGACACGGCCGCCACCGTCATCGGCATCGACCCGCGGCGCGAGAAGCACGTCTCCCAGCTCGCCTCGCAGATGCAGCAGGGCTCGCTCGACAACCTCTGGAAGGCGTCGAACGCCATCATCCTCGGCGACCGGCTCGCCACCCGCATCGGCGTGCGCGTCGGCAACACGCTGTCGGTGACGGCGGCGGACGGGCGCCCCCTCTACGCGCAGGTCGTGGGGCTCTTCCATTCGGGAAGCCGCATGGTCGACGACACGCAGGCCTACACGCTGGTGCGAACCGCCCAGATCCTCGCCAACCAGACCGGGCTCGTGAACGAGCTGCGCGTGCGCGTCGACGACGCCATGGCGGCCCGCGAGGTCGCCGCCCGCATCGAGACGCAGACCGGCTACAAGGCCGTGTCCTGGCAGGAGGCGCACGAGGACCTGCTCTCCGCCTTCCAGATCCGCAACGCCATCATGATCATGGTGGTCGGCGCCATCCTCCTCGTCGCCTCGTTCGGCACCTTCAACATCGTCTCGACGATCACCCACGAGAAGGCGCGCGACATCGCCATCATGAAGTCGCTCGGCCTGCCCGAGCACACGGTGCGCAACATCTTCGTGCTCGAGGCGACGGTGATCGGCGTCGTCGGCGCCGTCATCGGATGGGTGCTCGGGTACCTGATGTGCACCGCCCTCGGGCTGATCGAGTTCCGGACCGGCTTCACCGACGCCACGCGCCTGCCCGTCCTCTACACGTGGCGCCACTATGCGCTCGCCGGCGGGGTTGCGCTGGCCTCGTCCGTCATCGCCGGCTGGTTCCCGGCGCGAAAGGCGGCGCGGGTGCACCCGGTCGAGATCATCCGGGGGGCGTCGTGACCGACGCGCCGGTGGTCGAGGCGGTCGGCGCCACCCGCATCCTGGGCGGGGAGATCCCCACCACCCTCGTGCGCGATATCGACCTCGCGGTTCATCACGGCGAATTCGTCGCCATCACCGGCCCGTCGGGCTCCGGCAAGTCGTCGCTGATGTACCTGCTCGGCCTGCTCGACGTGCCGACCTCCGGCATCATCCGCATCGACGGGCGCGACACGACGCGCATCGACGAGGACGAGCGGGCCGCCCTGCGCCTCGCCCATCTCGGCTTCGTCTTCCAGTTTCACTTCCTGCTGCCGGAGTTCAGCGCGCTCGACAACGTCATGCTGCCGATGCGGGCGCTGGCCCGGCTGCCGGAGGCGCGCCAGCGCGAGCGTGCCGCCGCCCTCCTCGACGCGCTGGGCCTTGCCGCCCACATCCGCAAGCGGCCGGACCAGCTCTCCGGCGGCCAGCGCCAGCGCGTCGCCATCGCCCGCGCGCTCGCCAACGACCCGCCGCTCATCCTCGCCGACGAGCCGACCGGCAACCTCGACACGGCCTCCAGCGAGCAGGTCCTCGCCATCCTGCGCCGGGTCGTGGACGAGGAGCGCAAGGCGGTCTGCGTCGTCACGCACGACCTCGGGCTCGCCGCCCGCGCCGACCGGCGGGTGCATCTCGTCGACGGGCGCATCGCGTCCGACGCCCGGCAGACCCACGACGAGGCCACGGGCGGCTGAGCCCGCACGCTTGCCCCTGCCGGCCCGCCGCGCTACCACGCCCCCGCACATTCCCGAAGGACGGCAGGACCATGGCGAACGACGGCACCGACAAGCCCCGCAAGGTGGAGGCGCGCCTGCCCCGCGGCTTCGGCGACCGGGGCCCGGGCGACATCGCCGCCACCGAGCGCATGCTGGCCGGCATCCGCGAGATCTTCGAGCTCTACGGCTTCGAGGCGGTGGAGACGCCGTTCGTCGAGTACACGGAGACGCTCGGCAAGTTCCTGCCCGACCAGGACCGGCCGAACGAGGGCGTCTTCTCCTTCCAGGACGATGACGATCAGTGGCTGTCGCTGCGCTACGATCTCACCGCGCCGCTGGCGCGCTACGTCGCCGAGAACTTCGACCGGCTGCCCAAGCCCTACCGCAGCTACCGGGTGGGCTGGGTGTTCCGAAACGAGAAGCCCGGCCCCGGCCGCTTCCGCCAGTTCATGCAGTTCGACGCCGACACCGTCGGCGCCCCCTCCGTCGCGGCCGACGCCGAAGCGGCGATGATGATGGCCGACACGCTGGAGCGCGTCGGCATCCCGCGCGGCGACTATGTGGTGAAGGTCAACAACCGCAAGGTGCTCGACGGCGTGCTGGAGGCCATCGGCCTCGCCGGCGACGCCAACGCCGGCCGCCGCCTGACGGTGCTGCGCGCCATCGACAAGCTCGACAAGGTGGGGCCGGAGGGCGTCCGCGCCCTGCTCGGCGCCGGGCGGATGGACGTGTCCGGCGACTTCACCAAGGGAGCTGGGCTGGAGCCGGATGCCATCGAGCGCGTCCTCGCCTTCACCGCCGCGCGTGGCGGCACGACAGCGGCCACCGTCGCCAACCTCGCCGGCGTGGTAACGGGCTCGGAGCGCGGCGCCGAGGGCGTGGCGGAACTCGCCGAGATCGCCGCCCTCGTCGCGGCGGCGGGCTACGACGACGGCCGGGTCACCATCGACCCCTCGGTCGTCCGCGGCCTCGAGTACTACACGGGGCCGGTCTACGAGGGCGAACTCACCTTCGAGGTGAAGGACGACGACGGCCGCCCGGTGCGCTTCGGCTCCGTGGCCGGCGGCGGGCGTTACGACGGCCTCGTCGCCCGCTTCCGCGGCGAGCCCGTGCCGGCGACCGGCTTCTCCATCGGCGTCTCCCGCCTGCTCGCGGCGCTGAAGGTGCTCGGCAAGGTCGGCGCGCAGGAGGAGGCCGGCCCGGTCGTCGTGCTGTCGCTCGTCGACAAGGCAGAGGACCGCAGCGCCGTGATGGCCCGCCTGCAGGGCTTCGTGAAGACGCTGCGCGACGCCGGCATCCGCTCCGAGCTCTACCTCGGCGGCGCCGGCGGCATGAACGCGCAGCTGAAGTATGCCAACCGCCGCAACGCCGCCTGCGCGGTCATCCAGGGCTCGAACGAGCGCGCCGAGGGCACCGTGTCGATCAAGGACCTCGTGCTCGGCGCCACGCTGTCTTCCGCCCCCGACCGCGAGACCTACCTGCGCCAGCAGGCCGAGGCCCAGTTCGCCGTGCCCGAGACCGGGCTGGTCGAGGCGGTGCGCAAGGTGCTGGCCCGGCACCGCTGAGGGGCGGCAGTCACGCGACGAAGCGTTCAACCTCGGCGTCATCCCCGGCCGGAGCGGCAAGGCCGCGGAGGGGAAAGGGATCCAGGGGAGGCCGCGAGGACGCGTGCTCAGCGTCTGGATCCCCTTCCCAACCGCTTCGCGGTTGCCGGGGATGACGGTGTTGATGCTGCCGGCGAAGTGAACGGAGCGCGCAGACATTGCCCTGAATGCAACGCCGGAAGGATTCCGGTGACGATACCACCGGCGGTTCGTCGCGAAGGCGCCGCGATCGCAGGTAGACTGCGGCCATGACCCGCGACGACGCCCCCTCCGCCCTGCTCTGCCCGCTGCCCTTCGCCGGCCCCCGGAATGCCATGGCCGGGCTTGGGCTTGGGCTCATGCTCCTCCTGACGCCGGCCATCGCGCTCGCCCAGTCCCCAGCGCCGCCGGTTCCTTTCGTCCTGCCGATCGACTGCCGGATCGGCACGAGCTGTTTCGTGCAGAACTACGTCGACGCCGATCCCGGCGAAGGGGCGAAGGACTTCACCTGCGGCACGCGCACCTACGACAAGCACAATGGCACGGACATCCGGGTCCTCTCCATGGCTGACCAGAAGCGTGGCGTCGCCGTGCTGGCCGCGGCGCCGGGGAAGGTCCGCGCCATCCGGGACGAGGAGCCCGACATCTCCGTCCGCGAGCGGACGCTCGCCGCCGTCGCCGGCCGGGAATGCGGCAACGGCCTCGTCATCGACCACGGCGGCGGCTGGACCACCCAGTACTGCCACATGGCGCGCGGCAGCATCGCCGTGAAGCCGGGTGACACCGTCGGCGCCGGGGACAGGCTCGGTCTCGTCGGGCTCTCCGGGAACACCGAGTACCCGCACCTCCACTTCACCGTCCGCCGCGGCGACACGGTGGTCGATCCCTTCGCCCTCGACGCCGCGCCCGGCACTTGCGGCACGGGCGGGCAGCGGGTGGCCTGGTCGCCGGCGGTCGCGCAGGCCCTCGCCTACGCTCCGCGCGCGGTCCTCAATACCGGTTTTGCCGCAGGACCGGTCGACATGCCGGCCATCGAGGCCGGAGCGGCCGGCGCGACGCCGCCCTCTCGTGACAGCGAGGCGCTGGTCGCCTTCGCCCGGGCTATCGGCCTCAAGCAGGGCGACGTCCAGCGCATGACGATCACCGGCCCGGACGGCCGGCAGGTCGTGCAGTCCGCGCTGAAGCCGCTGCCGCGCGACCAGGCCCAGTCGATGATCTTCGCCGGCCGCAAGCGCCCGCCCTCCGGGTTCCCCGCCGGGGAGTACACGGCCCTCTACGAGGTGCTGCGGGACCAGAAGCCGGTCCTTTCGCACACCTTCACCGTCCGCATCGACGGCTGATCACCCTGCCGGTCGCTGACCGCTCGTTCACACTCGCCGTGCTAGAGGGATCGGCGGCGGCCTCCGCGGTCTTCGCGCGCTCTTGCGCGCCGATCGGCGGCGCGGGGTCGCGCGAGACGGCGCAGCCTGCTAGAGCATGCCGCGCAAAGCTGGATTCCGGCTTGTTCGGCAACGGCATGCGACCGCCAGCACGAGGCGCCCGGACGCAGGGGACGAGACGTGGGACCTGAGACGAGCACACCGGACGGGGCGGAGGCGCTGCTCGCGCGCTTCGCCGAGGCCGGCTACACGCGCATCGAGCCGCCCGTGCTGCAGCCGGCGGAGGTGTTCATCGACCTGTCGGGCGAGGACATCCGCCGCCGCATGTTCGTCACCACGGACGCCGACGGCCGGGAATGGACCCTGCGGCCCGAGTTCACCATCCCCGTCGCCCGTGCCTGGCTGGCGGCCGGCGCCGGTGACAGCGCTTCCTTCAGCTATTGCGGCCCCGTGTTCCGCCTGCGGCCCGGCGAGGTCGGCGAGTTCGTGCAGGTCGGCATCGAGTCCTTCGGCCGCTCCGACGTCGAGGCCGCGGACGCCGAGGTCCTCGCCCTCGCCCTCGAGGCGGTGGAGGCGGCGGGCCTTGCCCGGCCTGACATCCGTCTCGGCGACGTCGGACTGTTCTCCGCCCTGCTCGACGCCCTCGACCTGCCGCCGGCGCGTGCCCGCAAGCTGAAGCGCGCCTATGCGCAGGGCACCCTCGACGCCGCCATGCTCGACCAGTTCGCCGACGCCAGCGCGGCCGGCGGCGAACATGCCGGCCTCCTCAAGGCCATGCAGGGGCAGGATCCTCGCGCGGCGCGCGCCTTCGTCGAGGACGTCCTCAAGATCGCCGGCATCGCGTCGGTCGGCGGGCGCACGGCCGCCGAGATCGCCGAGCGCTTCCTCGCGCAGGCCGCGGCCGAGGCCGACGGCGGCATTCCCGCCGAGACGCGGGCCGTGCTGGCGCGCTTCCTCGCCGTCCGGGGCGACCCCGACGCCGCATCGGCGGCCCTGCGGGCCATCGCAGCGGAGGCCGGGCTCGACCTCGGCGCGGTGCTCGACGCCTTCGACGCCCGCACCGGATTCATCGCCGCACGGGGGGTCGACGTGACGACGCTGGCCTTCTCCGCCGCGTTCGGCCGCAACCTCGACTACTACACGGGCGCCGTGTTCGAGATCCGCGACGCCCGCCGCCCCGCTGCCCCGCCGCTCGTGGGCGGCGGCCGCTACGACCGCCTGCTGCAGACGCTGGGCGCCGACCGCGCCGTTCCCGCCGTCGGCTGCTCGATCTGGCTCGAACGCCTCGCGGAGGCCGTGCGATGAGCGTGTCGCTGGACGCCCCCCTCACCCTCGCCGTCCCCTCAAAGGGCCGGCTGCAGGAGAACACCTTCTCCTTCTTCGCCCGCGCCGGCCTGCCGCTGGTGCAGGGACGCGGCAGCCGCGACTACCGCGGCACCATCGCCGGCGTCGCGGACGTCGAGGTCCTGTTCCTCTCCGCCTCCGAGATCGCGCGAGAGCTCTCGCAGGGCGGCGCTCACCTCGGCATCACCGGCGAGGACCTCATCCGTGAGTCGATCCCCGACGCCGACCGCAAGCTGGAGTTGCTGACGCCGCTCGGCTTCGGCCATGCCAACGTGGTCGTGGCGGTGCCGCAGGCGTGGATCGACGTGCGCCGCATGGCCGACCTCGAGGACGTGGCTTCCGCCTTCCGCGCCCGCCACGGCAGCAAGATGCGGGTCGCGACGAAGTACGTGAACCTGACCCGCGCCTGGTTCGCCAGCCATGGCGTCGCCGACTACCGGATCGTCGAGAGCCTCGGCGCCACCGAGGGGGCCCCCGCGTCCGGCTCGGCCGAGCTCATCGTCGACATCACCACGACGGGCGCCACGCTCGCCGCCAACGCGCTGAAGGTGGTGGAGGATGGCATCATGCTGCGCAGCGAGGCGAACCTCGTCGCCTCCGTGACGGCGCCGTGGGGGACCCGCGCCCGCGCGGCCGTCACCTCCATCCTCGCGCGCATCGCCGCCGAGGAGCAGGCCCGCACCTCGCGGGAGGTCCGCGCGCTGTGGCCCGGGGCGACTCCCGCCGACATCGCGACGGCCGAGGCGCGCTTCAGTGCCCGCGGCCTGTGGACAGGAACGGACCTCGGCGAGCGCATCGTGCTGGAGTGCCCGCGGAACACCGTCTTCGCGCTGGCGGAATGGCTCGTCGGCCAGGGCGCCACCCGCGTTTCGGTCGCGGAGGCCGACTACGTCTTCACGGCGTCCAACCCGCTCATCGAGCGGCTGGAGCGGCGAATCGGCTGAGGACGGGGAAGGGATCTGGTCCTTGCACCGGTCCTCCGCCCAAAAAAGAGGCCGCCCCCGGGGGAGAGGGCGGCCTCGGCGAAGATGGCAGGCAAGCTTACGGGGGGTATGCCGCCTGCCGGGGAGAGACGTCGGGGGACGTCGGCTTGATCTACGCCCTGTCGTCGGGCCCGGATCACGACAGCCTGAGAAAAAATGTTCCTTCGCGGAGCATGCCACCCGGCGTTGCGGCGATGGGGCGACATGTCTATTCTCCGCGCCGCTTCACGGAGTCCATCGCGACCATGCCCCTGCGCCTTTCGTCGTCCGCCCGCGCCGCCCTCTTCGGCCTTGCCGCCGCAGCCGGTGTCGCCGCCGCAGGCGCGCCGGCCCTCGCCCAGGGCGCCAAGCCGAAGCAGTTCCCCTTCGGCTCTCAGTGGACGCTGCAGACTTTCGCCGGCAAGCCGATTGCCGACAACAAGCCGACGATCATCGTCGACGAGTCCCTGCGCGCCCGCGGCTTCGCCGGCTGCAATACCTATTCCGCGTCCGCCTACCCGCTGGCGCAGCAGCGCTTCGCAGTCGGCCCCCTCGCCGTGACCCGCAAGGCCTGCGACAAGGCCCTGATGGACCGCGAGCGTGCTTTCCTGGTCATCCTGCGCACGGCCGCGACGTGGGACGTGAAGGACGGCCAGCTCGTCATCACCGGCCAGAACGGCGAACTGCGCTTCGACCGCACGCTCTGAGGCGCCCGGCGCGCACGCCGGCGCCCGCACTCTCGAATCTCTCCGACTGAAGGGGTTCTCCGGCACCGCCTGCCGGCAGGATGCGCGTGCGCGCGAACCTGGTCCGCCGCGGTGGCTGCCGACGCCTCCCGGGATGCGTCCAAACGAGAAAGGGCGCCTCGCGGCGCCCTTTCTGTGTTCCGTGACCGGACGGTGGATCAGAAGTCCATGCCGCCCATGCCGCCGCCGCCCGGCATCGCCGGGGCCGGCTTGTCCTTCGGCAGCTCGGCCACCATGGCCTCGGTCGTGATCAGCAGGCCGGACACCGAAGCGGCATCCTGGAGAGCCGTGCGGACCACCTTGGCCGGGTCGACGATGCCGGCGTCGAGCATGTCGACGTACTGCTCCGTCTGGGCATTGAAGCCGAAGGTCTGCGACTTGTTCTCGCCGATCTTGCCGACGACGATCGAACCCTCGACGCCCGCGTTCTCGACGATCTGGCGGATGGGGGCCTCGAGGGCCTTCATCACGATGTTGATGCCGGCCTGAACGTCGGCGTTGTCCGACTTCAGCTTCGACACGGCGCCCTTGGCGCGCAGGAGAGCGGTGCCGCCGCCGGGGACGATGCCCTCTTCCACCGCAGCGCGGGTGGCGTTGAGCGCGTCGTCGACGCGGTCCTTCTTCTCCTTCACCTCGACCTCGGTCGCGCCGCCGACGCGGATCACCGCGACGCCGCCCGCGAGCTTCGCCAGACGCTCCTGCAGCTTCTCGCGGTCGTAGTCCGAGGTGGTCTCCTCGATCTGCGCCTTGATCTGCTGGACGCGGGCCTCGATGTCCTTCTTCTTGCCGGCGCCGTCGACGATCGTGGTGTTCTCCTTCTCGATGCGCACCTTCTTGGCGCGGCCGAGCATGTTGAGCGTCACCGACTCGAGCTTGATGCCGAGGTCTTCGGCGATCATCTGGCCCGACGTAAGGACCGCGATGTCCTCGAGCATCGCCTTGCGGCGATCACCGAAGCCCGGGGCCTTCACCGCCGCGACCTTGAGGCCGCCGCGCAGCTTGTTGACGACGAGCGTCGCGAGGGCCTCGCCCTCGACGTCCTCGGCGATGATCAGCAGCGGCTTGCCCGTCTGCACGACCGCCTCGAGGATCGGCAGCATCGCCTGCAGCGACGACAGCTTCTTCTCGTGGATGAGGATGTAGGGGTCCTCGAGCTCGGCGACCATCTTCTCCGCGTTCGTGATGAAGTACGGGGAGAGGTAGCCGCGGTCGAACTGCATGCCCTCGACGACGTCGAGCTCGGTCTCGAGGCTCTTGGCCTCCTCGACCGTGATGACGCCCTCGTTGCCGACCTTCTGCATCGCCTGGGCGATCATCTCGCCGATCGACGAGTCGCCGTTGGCGGAGATCGTGCCGACCTGGGCCACCTCGGCCGAGGACTTCACCTTCTTGGCGCGGGCCGAGATGTCCTTGATGGCCGCGGCGACGGCGAGATCGACGCCGCGCTTCAGGTCCATCGGGTTCATGCCGGCGGCCACCGCCTTGGCGCCTTCCTTCACGATCGCCTGGGCGAGCACCGTGGCCGTCGTCGTGCCGTCACCGGCGACGTCGTTGGTCTTCGAGGCCACTTCGCGCACCATCTGGGCGCCCATGTTCTCGAACTTGTCCTCGAGCTCGATCTCCTTGGCGACGGTGACGCCGTCCTTGGTGATGCGGGGAGCGCCGAAGCTCTTCTCGATGACGACGTTGCGGCCCTTGGGGCCGAGGGTCACCTTCACCGCGTTGGCGAGGATGTCCACGCCGCGCAGCATCTTGTCGCGGGCGTCGGAGGAAAAGCGTACGTCCTTGGCAGCCATGACGTTTAGCTCCTAATGCAGGGATTTACGGGGTGGCGTGTGCGAGCAGGCCGGAGCCTTACTTGCCGATCACGCCCATGATGTCGGACTCCTTCATGATCAGGAGGTCCTGGCCGTCGATCTTCACTTCCGTGCCCGACCACTTGCCGAACAGGACGCGGTCGCCCTTCTTCACGTCGAGCGGCACGAGCTTGCCGGTCTCGTCGCGGGCACCCGAGCCCACCGCGATGATCTCGCCCTCCTGGGGCTTCTCCTTGGCGGAATCCGGGATGATGATGCCGCCCTTGGTCTTCTCCTCGGACTCGAGGCGGCGGACGACGACGCGGTCGTGCAGCGGACGGAACTTCATGGTGTCTCTTTCCTCTCGGCGACGCGCCCAACGGCGCTGAAGCGATCCTGAACGGGGACCTGTTAGCACTCAGTCTGAGCGAGTGCCAAAGGCGTTGCGGAGATAGGCAGGCCCCATCGCGCTGTCAAGGCCGAGCGCATCGCCAAAACACGGCGGCGCGCCGTCTTAATCGATCCGCCACCCGGTTTGGTTACCGTCGCACGCGAACGAGGCGGGCCGATGGCGGCCCGCGCCACCGCTTCCGGACGCCGATTTGGGCCTGATCGCAAGCTTCCTCGTCAACTCGCTCGGCAATTTCGCGCTCGGCCTGCTGCTGGCCGCGGCGCTGGGGCCGTCGGCCTTCGGCCTCTATGCGGTCAGCGTCGCGGGAGCCGGCGCCCTCGCGTCACCCGCGCTCGACTGGCTGCGCCACGCCGCCACCCGCCACGCCGGCCGGGACGGGCAGGACCCCGCGGTGCGCGCCGCGCTCGACGCCGCCGTCGCCGCGACCGCCGGGGTGCTCGGAGCACTCGCGCTGGTAGCGGTTGTGGCCGGACAGGCGGTTCTCGCGCACCCGGGCGTGGCCGCGCTGGCGATCCTGTTCTGCACGCTGAACGCACTCTTCGACTACGTCTCGGCCCTTGCCCGGGCCCGGTTCCTGCAGGCGCACTACGCCCGGCTCGTCCTGCTCCGCAACGGCCTGATGCTGGGGCTGATGGTGCCGGCGGCCGCCCTCACCCACGACGCCGCCGCGACGCTCGCGGCGGGAACGGCAGCGCTCGCGGCCTGCCTCGGCTTCGGGGGGCGGGGCCTGCGCGACCCCGGCGCCCGGCTCGCCCTCGCCCGCCGTGATCTCGTCGCCCGCTTCGCCCTTTACGGCGTGCCACTGATGGCCGCCGGCGGCTTCGCCATGGTTCAGGCCTTCTGGACACGCGCCGCGGTGGCGGGGGACGCCGGGCTGGCCGAGGCAGGGCGCTTCTCCCTCGCCTACGACATGGGCATCCGCGTCGTGGCCGTCACCGCCACGGCCCTCGACGTGCTGCTGTTCCAACTCGCCGTGCGGAAGGAGACGACGGACGGACAGGACGCCGCCCGCCGGCAGGTCGGCGAGAACCTCGTCGTCGTGCTCGCCGTGCTGCTGCCGACGGCACTGGGCTATGGCCTCGTCCTCCCGCACGTCGACGGGCTCCTGGTGCCGCAGGCGTTCCGCGGCGCCTTCGCCGCCTACTCGCTCGCGCTGCTCCCGGGCCTCGCCGCATGGGCGCTGATCCAGTTCGCCCTGTCTCCCGCCTTCCAGATCCGCAGCCGGACGCTGCCGATGCTGCTTCCCCATGCGGCCGGGCTCGGCGGTACCGTCGCCCTGGGCATGGGGCTGGCCCCGGCTCTCGGTCCCATCGGCTACGCCGTCGGTTTCAGCCTCGCGATGGGAGGAGCGCTCCTCCTCGCCGCGGTGCTCGTGGCCGCCCGCGCTCCGGTGCCCGTGCCCTGGAGCCAATGCGCGGGAATCGTCGCCGCGCTCGTGGCCATGACCGCGGCCGTCTGGCCGCTGCGTGGCATCGGCCACCCCGCGGCCGGGCTCCTCGCCAGCATGGCCGTGGGCGGCGGCGTCTATGGAATGGTGCTCGTGCTGCTGGACGGCGCCGGCGCGCGGTCGCGGTGGCGGACCCTGCGGGTGGAGCGCGCGGGAGGCTAGTGCCGCGTCAGAACCCGCGCACGGCGAAGGCCGCGACCATCATCCCGCTGACGTAGAGCGGGACGCCGAAGCCACTGTAGAAGAGCGCCTGCTCCACCGGCGCGCGCAGGAACCGGCGCATGAGCACCGCCTGCCCGGCGAGGAGCGCGAGAACGCCCAGCGCGTGCAGCGGCTGTCCCCACTTCAGCAGCAGCGCGATGACCACCACCTGCGGCAGGGCCATGACGGCGCACGCCACACGGGCCGCGCCGTCCGCGCCGAGCATCACCGGCAGCGAGTCGATGCCCATCTCCGTGTCGCCGCGGATCGACTTGAAGTCGTTGAGCGTCATGATGCCGTGTGCGCCGATGCTGTAGAGCGCCGCGAGCCAGAGCGCCGGGGCCGGCGGCAGTGCGCCGCCGAGCATCACGGCGGCTCCGGTGACCCATGCAAGCCCCTCGTAGGACACGGCGCAGGCCGCGTTGCCCCACCAGCCGTTGCGCTTGAGACGCAGCGGCGGGGCGCTGTAGGCCCAGGCGAGCGCGAGGCCGAGCGCAGCCGCGATGAGCACCCACGACCCCAGCATTGCAGCGACGGCGAGCGAGAGCGCCGTCCACGCACAGGCGATCCACAGGCCCCAGCGCCCCGGGATGCGCCCCGACGGAATGGGGCGCTGCGGCTCGTTGATGGCATCGACCTCCCGGTCGTACCAGTCGTTGACCGCCTGGCTGGTGGCGCAAACGAGCGGGCCGGCCAGCAGGACCCCTACCAGGGCCACGCCCCAGTTCGCCGAGATCGAGACGCCCGACGAGACCACGCCGCAGGCGAAGGCCCACATCGGCGGGAACCACGTGATCGGCTTCAGCAGTTCGAGAACCGCCGAGGGCGCAGGATAGGTGAGAGGCCGGCCGGACATGCCCGAACGCTAGACCTCACACCGCAGAGCGTCAATTTGGATTGACACGGACCCCGCGGCCGATGGGGATGGTCAAGGCCGAAGCCACCGCAAGGTACAGCGCGCTGCCGATGCCGATGGCGCCGATGCCGACGCCCGCATCGAACAGCATGCCGAAGAGAACGGGCGTCGTGGCGGAGCCGACCACCATGATCGCCCCCGCGAGCGCCCGGATCGTGCCGAGGCGGGCCGTGCCGTAGAGCTCGGCCAGCAGGGCCGGCGTGACGACGCCGTTGCCGGCGGCGGAGACTGCCATCAGGGGGAACAGGAGCACCGCGGGTGGCGTGCCGGGCCAGAGCGCCAGGGCGAGCGACGCCACCGCGATCCCGCTGAGGTGAAAGCGGCACATGCGTACCGCGCGGAACCGGTCGACCAGGGAGCCGGCCACCATGGTCGAGATGAGCCCGGAGACGGCATAGGAGGGGACGCCCAGTGCCAGCGCCTCGAGGCCCCAGCCGACCTGCTCGCCGATCAACCGCTGATGGAAGAAGTAGCCGGTCACGATCGCAGGCGGGGCGATCATCGCCGGGACGTAGCAGAGGAACCGCCAGTCGCGCAGCACGTCCCGCCTCCGCTGGAGCAAGCCGGCCGGTGGCGACGCCGCGTCCGGGACGGTGGAGACCGGCCGGACCTCCACCGTCTTGTCGCGCCAGGCCTTCAACAGGATGAGCAGCAGCACGACCGCCAGCACGCCGGCGACACCGCGCCACAGGACCTCCCAGCCGAAGGATGCGAGAACGGCGAGGCCGATGCCGGGGATCACCATCTCGCCCGTCGAGAACCCCAGCGTGGCGATGCCCACGGCGCGGCCGCGGATGGCCTGCGGCAGGCGCGCGGTGCTGGTAATGGCCGCGTGGCCGAGCATGCCCTGCCCGAACAGCCGGAGCGCGAAGAGCGAGAGGACCAGCGCGGCCACGCCCGGGGCCAGCGAGATCGACAGGGCCGCCAGCGCCAGGCCGAGCACGGAGACGGCCGCGTAGGCCTCCGTGGAGACGCGGTCGAGGACGCCGCCGGCCCAGATCATCAGCATCCCTGAGCACAGCGTCGCGAGCGAGTAGGCGGCGCCGAAGCCGCCGTGGGAGAGCCCGAAGGCCTCCCGGATGCCCGGCCCCGAGAGGGAGACGAAGAAGGTCTGGCCGAAGGACGAGCTCAGGGCCAGGCCGTAGCCGAAGGCCACGGTCCCGCCGTGGCGCAGGATGAGCTCGCGAAGCGTCATCCCCGCTTGATACTGGAAGTCGGGGCACTGTGCGGTGCGAAAAGCCCTGCGCCGGGCGCACCGTCGCTCTGCGCACGGCCGCGGTCAGGCAGGGGAGGCGCCGCGCGGGCGCCTCCCCTGCCGCTACTCCGCCGCCTCGGCGGCCGCCGACGCGGGCAGCCCCTGCTGGATCCTCTGGAAGGTGGCCAGCGCCTGCCCGACCACCTGGTCCATGTTGTAATAGCGGTAGGTCGCGAGCCGGCCGACGAACCAGGTGTCCGGCGTCGCCCGCGCCAGCGCCTCGTAGCGCCGGTAGAGCTCGGCGTTCCGCGGCATCGGGATCGGGTAGTAGGGATCGCCCTCGGCGCTCGGGTATTCGGAGGTGAGAGCCGTCATCGGGTGGCGCTGGCCGGTGAGGTGCTTGTACTCCGTGACGCGGGTGTAGTCCTGCGTCTGCGGGTAGTTCACCACGGCCACCGGCTGGTGCCACGTCTTGTCGAGCGCGACATGCTCGAAGCGCAGCGAGCGATACGGCAGCGGCCCGCACCGGTAATCGAAGAAGGCGTCGACAGGGCCGGTGTAGATCAACCGTCGGTAGGGGATGACCTCGCGGATCTGCTCGAACGACGTCTGCAGCATCACGTGAATCCTGGGGTGGTCGAGCATGCGCTCGAACATCCGCGTGTATCCGTGCAGCGGCATCATCTGGAACGCATCGTTGAAGTAGCGGTCGTCCCGGTTGGTGCGGACAGGGACGCGTGCCGTCACCGACTTGTCCAGCTCGGATGGGTCGAGCCCCCACTGCTTGCGCGTGTAGCCGCGGAAGAACTTCTCGTAGAGGTCGCGGCCGACCCGGGAGACGACCACGTCCTCGGAGGTGCGGATCGTTTCGACGGCCTCCGCCTGCCGTGCGAAGAAGGCCTCGACCTCGTCCTCCTTCAGCGAGAGGCCGTAGAGCGCGTTCACCGTGTCGAGGTTGATCGGGATGGGCACCAGCATCCCGTCGACCTCCGCCAGCACCCGGTGCTCGTAGGGCCTCCATGCGGTAAACGACGAGAGGTAGTCGACGATCGACCGGGCGTTGGTGTGGAAGATGTGCGGCCCGTACTGGTGGATCAGCAGGCCGTGATCATCCGTGCGGTCGTAGGCGTTGCCGCCCACGTGGTTGCGCCGGTCGATCACCAGCACCCGCTCCCCGCGCTGGCTGGCCAGGCGTTCGGCCAGGACGCTGCCGGCGAAGCCAGCCCCGACGACGAGCCAGTCAAACATGGGCGCCCTCCGAGGCGACCCGCGGCGGAACGGCCACGGCGGGTCGGTCGGTCCGCGCCTTGTCTGCCGCCACCCGCCGGATGAGCGCGTGCATGGCGTCGAAGGTGCGGTCCCACGACATGGTCGAGAGATGCCTCTCCACCGCCTCCCGCCATCCCGCCGGCGGCCCCGCCATGAGCTCTGCCGCCCTTGCGACGAACGCCCCGGGGTCGGCCGCGATCGCGACGAGCCCGCGGTCGCCGTAGGGCCGCACGACGTCGGCCACGGGGGTCGAGACGACGGGGAGCCCCGCCGCGAGGAACTCGGGCGTCTTGGTCGGGCTGATGAAGCGGGTCGCCTCGTTGAGGGCGAAGGGCATGATGCCCGCGTTCCAGCCGCCGAGATAGTCCGGCAGGTCGCGATAGGCCTTGCCGCCGAGCCAGTGCAGGTTCGGCCGGCGCGGCAGGGACGCCTCGTCGATCTTCACGACCGGCCCCAGCATCACGAACTGCCAGTCCGGCCGCAGCGACGCGGCGGCCTCGACGAGGCCGAGGTCCATCCGCTCGTCGACGACTCCGAAGAATCCCAGCCGCGGCCGGGGCAGGCCGGCCTGGTCCTGCGGGTCGGTCCGGTCGGGTGCCCTGGCGCGTCGGAAGTGGCCCTGCTCGACGCTGGAGGGGAACGCATGGACGCTGGGGTGCCGCCCGCGCTTCGCCTCGTAGAGGCTCATGCCGCCGGTGAAGACGAGGTCGGCCCGGGCCATCAGGCGCCGCTCCATGAGCGGCAGCGAGGCGGGCGCGTTCCGGAACCCGCTCAGCTCGTCCATGCAATCGTAGAGCCGGACCGGCGCCGCGAGATGGGTGGAGAACTGCATGGCGAGCGGCGTGTAGTACCAGAGGATCTGGGGCGCGCCCTCGCGGGCGACGAAGGCATCCAGCAGGTGCCGCTGCGCCAGCGCCCCGGCCCGCTCGCTCATCCCGTCGGGCAGTTGCGGCACCACCACCGTCACGCCCTCGGGAGACGAAGAGACGTCGAGCGACGGGCTCTCGACGGCGCCGAACACCGGTTCCTCGAAGACGACGACGCGGTAGTGCCGCGCGGCCCTCGTCAGGAGGTGCTGTGGCCGCTGGAAGACGAAGTTCCACCGAAGGTGGGAGAAGCAGATCAGCAAAGGCTTCGACGCGGCGGCCGGTCCCGGTCCGTCGACCAGCGTCGTGGCGGCGCGGGCGAGCATCGAGGCGGGCGAGCCGCCGGTCGACGTCTGGGGTCGGCCAAGGCTGCGGGCATGGCGGGAAAGCGGCGGTGTCTGCGGCATGGCCGGACCGTCCTTGCAAGAGGGCATGGCTCCGCGGCCGGTCCGATCAACCGTGGGTGACGGCGGGATCCGTTGAAAACGTGGGAGACGCCGCGGAGAGGGCTGCTGCTGCAACGTGGCACGCGGGTGCTGGTTCCCGCGCCGTCAACGCCGCTCCGGCACGCGGCGGACCACGACGGGGAACCGGATCGGCATCGCTGCAGTTGAGGAGAAAAGGGAGGCGGCCATGATCACGCCGATGCTCGCTCGTGCCCTGGCCCCCGCTCCTCCCGGAGCCGGCCGCGCCCGCTGAACGCCCGCGCCGCCCTGGCGCCCGCGAACCGATCCCCTTCCCCACGATGCGTCCCGCACACCGGCAAGCAAGGGCCCGCGCATGAGACCGACGATCGCGCTGGATGGCGTCTGGGAGTTCCTGTACGTGGCCGACGACCGCCAGATCGAGCCGATCCAGGTCCGCTCGATCACGGTGCCTGGGCCGTGGCAGGCGCAGTTCCGCGACCTGCGCACCCGGGCCGGCACCGGAATCTACCGCCGCGTGTTCGACGTGCCGGTCGGCTTCAAGAACGGTCGGCTCGTCCTGCACTTCGGCGCCGTGTTCCACCACACCCGGGTCTGGCTCAACGGAATCCCGGTGGGGCGGCACGAAGGCGGGTTCCTGCCCTTTGCCTTCGACGTGAGCGAATACCTCGTCGAGGGCGAGAACGAACTCAAGCTCCGCGTCGAGAGCCCCACCGACGATCCCACCCTCTACCCCGACGCCCCCTTTGCCGAGATTCCGTTTGGCAAGCAGAGCTGGTACGGGCCGCTCTCCGGCGTCTGGCAGTCGGTCTGGATCGAGCAGCGCCACCACGACCACGTGTCGCGGCTGCGGATCGTTCCGGACCTCGCGACGGGCGAGGTCCGCGCCACGGCCCACTTCTTCGCGCCCCTGAACCACGGCCACGCGCTCCGCTTCATGATCACCGCGCCCGACGGCGAGGTCGTGGCCGCCACCACGGAGACGGTGCTTCCGGGCGACGAGGAGCTTTGCGTCGTGCTGCACGTGCCCCAGGCGAGGCCGTGGTCGCCCGACAAGCCCAACCTCTACGCGCTGTCCGTCTCGCTGATGCAGGGCGGCGACCCCATCGACACGACGGCGGACCACTTCGGCTTCCGCACCATCGAGGCACGGAACGGGCGCCTGTATCTCAACGGCGAGCCCATCGTGCTGCGGGCGGCGCTCGATCAGGACTACTACCCCGACACGATCTGCACCGTTCCCTCCACTGCGTTCCTGGAGGACCAGTTCCGCAAGGCGAAGGAACTCGGCCTGAACTGCCTGCGCTGCCACATCAAGGCGCCCGATCCCCGGTACTACGAGGTGGCCGACCGGATGGGCCTGCTGATCTGGACGGAGCTGCCCAACGGCGGCCTCTCCACCGAACGCTCCCGTGCCCGCAAGGAACGCCTGCTCAAGGGCATCGTCGACCGGGACGGGAACCACCCCTCCATCGTCATCTGGACGATCATCAACGAGAACTGGGGCGTCGACCTCGTGCACGACGCCGACCACCGCGCGTGGCTCAAGCAGACCTACCACTGGCTGAAGG
Organism: Alsobacter sp. R-9; assembly: GCF_054612375.1. Lineage (NCBI taxonomy): Bacteria > Pseudomonadati > Pseudomonadota > Alphaproteobacteria > Hyphomicrobiales > Alsobacteraceae > Alsobacter > Alsobacter sp. R-9. The sequence goes on from NZ_JBTSWJ010000006.1 coordinate 277,028, forward strand.
CGTACGACCCCACGCGCCTCGTGGTGGACAACTCGCCGCTGGCCCCGTCCTTCCACGTCGAGACGGACATCGCCGACATCCACTACTATGCCGCCTATCCCGACAACCGCCGCGCCTGGGACCACTTCGTGGAGAAGCTGGCGAGCCGCCCGGACTGGCTGTTCAGCCCCGAGGGCGACGCCGTGATCCGCGGTGACGAGCCCCTGATGTGCTCGGAGTTCGGGAACTGGGGCCTGCCGGACCCGGCCGACCTGCGCGACGAGAACGGCGAGGAACCCTGGTGGTTCGAGACCGGCCACGACTGGGGCGAGGGGATCATGTACGCCCACGGCGTCGAAAACCGCTTCAACGACTGGAGCCTGGGCCGCGTCTTCGGTTCGATGCGAGGCTTCGTCATGGCCTGCCAGTGGCAGCAGTACCGGGCGCTGAAGTACGAAATCGAGACGATGCGCCGCCGCCCGGGCATCGCCGGCTACGTCATCACCGAGTTCACCGACGTCCACTGGGAGGCGAACGGCCTGCTCGACATGCGACGCAACCCGCGGGTGTTCCACCGCGTGTTCGCCGAGATCAACGCCGACACGGTCGTCATCCCGCGCTGGGAGCGGCTCTCCCACTGGTCGGGCGAGACGATGCGGATCGACCTTTCCGTGGCGCACGGCGCCGGTCCGGCACTCGGCCCCGGCGTGGTCGAGATGTCGGTCGACGGCGCCGATCCGGTCTCCATGCCGTTCGCCGGCGCGGCGTCCGGCATCGTCGACGTCGGGCTGCCGGAGACAGCCGAGCCGCGGATGGTGGAGGTGGCGTTCACGCTGCGCGACGACGGCCACCGCCTGCTCGCCACGAACCGGATCCAGACCGCGCTCCACCCGCGCCGAGACCCGGCCGGCGACGGCCGGCGACTCGTCTGGTCACCGGATCCTGCCGTGCGGGAGCGGCTCGCCGCGATCGGCCACCGCCTCGCCGACGACCTGCAGACGGCCGACGTCGTGGTGGCACAGGCCTTCGACAAGCCGCTGGCCGACGCGGTGCGCCGCGGCGGGCGGCTGGTCCTGCTGCCGGCTGCGCCCATGAGCCTCTATCCGTTCTTCCCGCACTGGCAGAACGTGGCCGTGAAGGCGCGCAAGGACACGCTCTGGGCCGGCGACTGGGCCTCGACCTTCGCCTGGCTGGTCCGCCGGGGCCCCTTCGCGGCCCTGCCGGGTGGCCCGATGATCGACGAGACGTTCGACCGCGTGATCCCCGACCACGTGATCGCGGGGCCGAACCTGCTCGACTTCCAGTCGCGCGTGCATGCCGGCCTCGTGATCGGCTGGATCCACAAGCCGGTCGCCCTGTCGCTGGAACGCCCCTACGGCCGGGGCCGAGTCGTGGTCTCCACGTTCCGCGTGCTGCGCGATCCCCCCGGAGCCGATCCCACGGCCACGGTGCTCCTGGACCAGCTGATCGGGCTGGCCACCCTGCGCGCCCGCGATCCCGCCTCCGACAGCGACGAGCCGCCCCTCGGTCCGGGCGAGGAGGCAGCCTGACGCCACGGTGCCGGTCGTCACGGCAGCGAAATGGAACAACGCGGGCAGCCCCCGCATTGCCGGGTCTCCTCATCCCCTCCAAGGAGACGCCCATGTCCACCCTCCCGCACACCATGCGGCCTCCCATGCTCGCCGTGGCGCTGGCGCTCTCGGCCGCCGCCTGCGCGCCGATGCCGCTCGCCCCGATGATGTCGGCGACACCCGCCACCACCGCCTCGTCGGCGGCGGAATTCGCCACCATGGCGGCCGGTGCCAACCTGTTCGAGATCGAGACGAGCCGCGTCGCCATGGAGCGCGCCTCGAACCCCGCCGTGAGACGCTTCGCCGACCGGATGATCCGCGACCACACCCGCGCGACCCAGCAGATGATGGCTGTCCTCGAGCGCAGCGGCATGGCGGCGCCGCCGATGCAGCTCGATGCCCGGCACGCGGCCATGCTGGCGAGCCTGCGCGCGGCGTCCGGGCCGGCCTTCGACGACGCCTACCTGACCATGCAGGCGCAGGCCCATCGCGAGGCTTTGGCGCTGTTCGGCGACTACGCCCGGCGCGGCGACGACCCCGGCCTGCGCCGCTTCGCGTCCCGGACGCTGCCGGCCCTGCGCGGCCACGCCCGGATGCTGGAGCGCCTCGGCGCCCCCATGTCCTGAGGAGACTTCGGCTTGCGTGACGACGGCTTCCGGGCCTGAATGGGCCGTGCCCGTCCGGGCCCGGGAGACACCGCCGTGACATCACCGACCCAACCCGTTCGCTGGGGCATCCTCGGCGCCGCCCGGATCGCCCGCCAGAAGGTGGTGCCCGGCATGCTGCGCAGCGACAGGCTGCGCATCGTCGCCGTCGCCTCGCGCGACGCCGACCGAGCCGCCGCCTTCGCCGCCGAATGCGGCGCGGCGCGCGCGCACGCCAGCTACGAGGCGCTCATCGCCGATCCCGACGTCGAGGCGATCTACAACCCGCTGCCCAACCATCTCCACGTGCCGCTGACGCTGGCCGCCGCGCGCGCCGGCAAGCACGTGCTGTGCGAGAAGCCGGTCGCGATCACGGCGGCCGAAGCGGAGGCGCTGCGGCAGGTCCCCGCCGGGGTGCTGGTGGCCGAGGCCTTCATGATCCGCCACCACCCCCAGTGGAAACGTGCGGCGCAGCTGGTCGCCGAAGGCGCGGTCGGCGAGCTTCGGTCGGTGCAGGTCCTGTTCAGCTACTTCAACGACGATCCCGCCAACATCCGCAACCGGGCCGACATTGGCGGCGGCGGCCTGCTCGACATCGGCTGCTACGCCGTGATGTCCGGGCGCCTGCTCTTCCGCGCCGACCCGCTCCGCGCCGCGGCGCTGGTCGAGCGCTCGGCCGCGTTCGGCACCGACGTTCTGACAAGCGGCCTTCTCGACTTCGGCCGGGGCCGCCACCTGGGCTTCACCGTCTCGACGCAGCTCGTGCCGTTCCAGCGGGTGCAGGCGCTGGGCACAAAAGGGCGCATCGAGATCGAGATCCCCTTCAACGCGCCGCCGGACCAGCCCTGCCGGATCTTCCTCGACGACGGCTCGAAGCCGGGCGGACGCAGCGCAAGGGAGATCGAGTTCCCCGCCGTCGACCAGTACCAGCTCCAGGCCGAAGCCTTCGGCGAAGCGGTGCGGGGCGTCGCGCCCCTGTCGGCGGGGATCGAGGACGCCATCCTCAACATGCGCATCATCGACGCCATCGCGCGCGGTGGCGCGAGCGGCCGCTGGGAGGACGTCTGAGCAGGGCGGGGCTGCACGACGACAGGTTGAGTCGCGTGACGCGACGCATTACGACCGAGGCATCCGCCGGGCGAGCCCCGCAAGACCGTCCAATTGAAGACCGCCCCATGAAGACCCTCGTCCTGATCCGTCACGGCCAATCGACCTTCAACGAGCACTACGAGCGGACCCGCGAGGACCCCGGGCACATCGACGCGCGGCTGACCGAACTGGGTCAGCGCCAGGCCATGGCGGCGCGCGAGGAGCTCGCGTCGCACGAGTTCGACATCGTCGTCTGCTCGCCGCTGACCCGCGCCCTCCAGACGACGCACCTCATCTTCGGCCATCGGTCCGTGCCCGTGCACGTCACCTGCCGGCACCGCGAACGCCTCGAGAGCAGCTGCGACGTCGGCCGCTCCCCCGCCGCCCTCAAGGCGGATTTCCCGCACCTCGACTTCGACCACCTCGACGACCCGTGGTGGCACCACGAACCCGACGCGAAGGGTCCGTTTGCGACCGAGCCGCACGGGCTGTTCACCCGTCGGGTCGACCACTTCGACGAATGGCTGCGGACGCACGATTCGGCACGCATCGCCGTCGTCGGCCACGGGACCTTCTTCCACGCCCTGACCGGCCGCTGGCTGCGCAACTGCGAGGTGCTGCACTGGGACGGGAGCCGGGCCTGAGAGACCGCGACGAGCGCGAGGGGACGATGCCTGCCGATCCGACCATCGAAGAGCGCGCCGACGCGATCCTCTCCGCGCTGTCCGACCGCCGCCAGCTGCCGCCCTTCACCGCGGGCGACGCGGCCTTCGACGTCGCGCAGGCCTACCGCGTCAACGCCGCCGTCCGGCGCCGCCGGATGGCGCGCGGCGAGCGGCCGGTGGGCCGAAAGGTCGGCTTCACGAACCGCACCATCTGGGACGAGTACGGCGTGCATGCCCCCATCTGGGGACACGTCTACGACAGCACGGTCCGCTTCGCGGCCGACGGCCCGGACCTGCCGGTCGGCCACCTCGTGGAGCCGCGGATCGAGCCGGAGCTCATGCTCCACCTTGCTGCCGCGCCCCGTCCGGACATGGACGACGATGCGCTGATGGCCTGCATCGGCGCCGTGTCGCACGGCTTCGAGATCGTGCAGTCTCTGTTCGCCGGCTGGCGCTTCAGGGCCGCCGACACCGTCGCGGCGTTCGCCCTGCACGGCGCCCTGCACGTGGGTCCTCCCGTCCCGGTGGCTCCCGCCGACCGGGACCGCTGGCGCGAGCGCCTCGCCGACTTCGACATCGTGCTGCTGCGCGACGGCGTGGAAATGGACCGCGGCCATTCCGCCAACGTGCTCGGCGGCGGGCCGCTCGCGGCGCTGCGCCACCTCGTGGAGGTCGTGGCGGGCGACCCGGAGGCGCTGCCGATCGAGGCCGGGGAGATCGTCTCCACGGGGACGCTGACGCGGGCGCTTCCCGTCGAGCCCGGCGAGCGCTGGGGCACCCGGCTCGGCCGCATCGACATCCCCGGGGCGACGGTCCGGCTCGTTCCCTGAGCGAAGCTCTTGGGCGCGGCGGCAAGCTGCGCTATCGGAAATGTCCGCATCGGGAGTCGCCGGGATCCATGGCCGAGAACACCAACCCCTGCATCATCTGCGTCGCCATCACCGGGTCGGTCCCGACGAAGGCCGACAACCCCGCCGTGCCGATCACCGTCGCCGAGCAGGTGGAGAGCACCCACGAGGCCTTCGAGGCCGGCGCCAGCATCGCCCACTGCCACGTGCGCGACGACGAGGGGAAGCCCACCTCGGACCCGGAGCGGTTCGCCCGCCTCAAGGAGGGCATCGAGAAGCATTGCCCCGGCATGATCGTGCAGCTGTCGACCGGCGGGCGCTCCGGTGCGGGCAAGGCCCGCGGCGGCATGCTGCCGCTGCGCCCGGACATGGCGTCGCTCTCGGTCGGGTCGAACAACTTCCCCACCCGCGTCTACGAGAACCCGCCGGACCTCGTCGACTGGCTCGCGGGCGAGATGCTGACTTACGACGTGAAGCCGGAGATCGAGGCCTTCGACCTCAGCCACATCGTGCAGGCGGCGCGGATGGCGGCCGACGGTCGGCTCAAGGGGCCGCTCTACGTGCAGTTCGTCATGGGCGTGAAGAACGCCATGCCGGCCGACAAGCCGATCTTCGACTTCTACATCGAGACGCTGAAGCGCCTCGCGCCGGACGCGCTGTGGTGCGCCGCCGGCATCGGCGCCGCGCAGCTCCAGGTCAACGAGTGGTCGATCGCCGCCGGCGGCCACACCCGCGCCGGGCTCGAGGACAACGTTCGGCTCGACCGCCACACGCTCGCACCCTCCAACGCCGCGCTGGTGAAGCGCGCCGCGGACCTGTGCGGGCGCTACGGGCGGCCCGTCGCCACGTGGCGCGAGGCCCGCGCGCTGCTCGGCCTGCGCATGCCGGCCTGAGGCCTCAGAGCAGCCCCGCGAACGGGAGAAGCGGCCCCACGGGCACGATGCCGGTCGGGTTGAGGCTGCGGATGGAGTAGTAGCCGCGCTTGATGTGGTCGATCGACACCGTCTCGCGCACGCCGGGCACCGCCAGCATCGTCTCGATGAAGCGGCTCAGTGCGGGGTAGTCGGCGACACGGCGCAGGTTGCACTTGAACAGGCTGTGATAGGCCGCGTCGAAGCGCACCAGCGTCACGAACAGGCGGATGTCCGTCTCGGTCAGCCGGTCGCCGAAAAGGAAGCGGCGGCCCGAGAGCCGCTCCTCCATCTCGTCGAGCGCCGCGAACACCTCGGCGAACGCCTCCTCGTAGGCCGCCTGTGTCGTCGCGAAGCCGGTGCGGTACACGCCGTTGTTGAGCGCGGGATAGATTCGTTCGTTCAGCGCGTCGATCTGCGGCCGCAGGTCGGCAGGATAGAGATCGACGGACGGATCGGCGAGGGCGCCGAACCCGTCGTTGAGCATCCGGACGATGTCGGCGGACTCGTTGTTGACGATCGTCCCGCGATGCCGGTCCCACAGCACGGGCACGGTCGCCCGCCCGGTGAAGGTGGGCGCAGCCTGCGTGTAGAGCTGGTGCACGTAGGTCGCGCCGTTGACCGCATCGCCCCCCTCGGGAAACCGCCAGCCCTGGTCCGTCAACTCCGGCGCGACGACGCTGACGGAGACCGCCCCGTCGAGCCCCTTCAGCGCCCGAGCGATGAGCGTGCGCGACGCCCATGGGCAGATCAGCGCGACGTAGAGGTGGTACCGGCCGGCCTCGGCGGCGAATCCGCCCTCCCCCGTTGGCCCCGGCGTGCCGTCCGGCGTGACCCACGATCGGAAGGACGAGACCTGGCGCACGAAGCCGCCCTTCTCGTCCTTGGCCTGCACGGGTTGCCAGGCGTCGGTCCACTTCCCGTCGACGAGCATGGTCCGTTCTCCGGCGGTCAGGCCGCCGTCGTCAGCACGACCGCGGTGCCCCACGGGTCCGCGGTCTCGATCCGCCCGTCAGCCGCCGTGACCGGGATGCCGGCGGCCTGCAGCCGTGAGGCGGCCGCTACGACCACGCCCGCGTCGGAGCAGACGATCTCGAACGAAGCGAGCCCCGTTCCGCCCGGCTCGCGCTTCGGCGCGCCGCGGCTGTTCCAGATGTTGGTCGCCAGCTGGTGGTGGTAGCCGCCCGAGCCGAAGAACGACGCGCCGGGATAGCGGCACATGATGTCGAAGCCGATGAGCGAGCCGTAGAAGTCGTCCGCCGGGTTCAGCGCTCCCACCTGCAGGTGCATGTGCCCGACGATGCCCCCTTCGGGGAAGCCCGACCACCGACGCCCGGCGCCGGCCTCGTAGACCGCCTGCACGTCGAGCGGGTCGGTTGTCATCGCCAGTACGTCGCCCTGCATCGGCCACTGGGCGCGCGGCTTGTCGATGTAGATCTCGATGCCGTTGCCCTCCGGGTCGCCGAGATAGAGCGCCTCCGAGACGCCGTGGTCCGACGCCCCCTGGATCGGGAAGCGGTGCTGCGACGCCTGCGCGATCCACGCGCCGAGGTCCGCGCGGCTGGGCAGGAGGAACGCCGTGTGGAAGAGCCCGGCGTCGCGCGGCGAGCGGACGCGGGCGGCGGGGTCGTGCCGCAGCACCAGCAGCGTCGCCGCGGCCGTCCCGAGGTGCGCCTCGCCATTCCCCTTGCTGCGCACGCGCAGCCCGACGACCTCCTCGTAGAAGCGGACGAGACGGTCGAGGTCACGCACGACGAGCGTCACCGCGCCGATGCGGTGGGGCGCGGCGGCGAGGACGGGGGAACCGAAATCGGCGGGGACCGCGCTGGGGCGGGTGGCGTGGGCCGTGCTCATGGGAGCCCTCCGGCGGGTTCGAGACGGGGCGCCCAAGGCGCCCTCATGCCATGTAGCGACAACGCGCTCCGGCTTAAATCGGCGTTTCGGCAAGGACGCCCATGCAGGAACGCGCAGGGAAGACGCCGGCCCGCCCCATGAACCGCCGCCCCGGCTGCGGTGTTACCGGCCCATGGCGAAGCACTCGGACGACGGGCAAGACGGGAACCGGGCGCTGTCCTCCGTGCTGGCGCGCAACATCCGCGCGCTGGAGGAGCGGCGGCTGCGGGAGGAGGCACAGGCGACAGCGCAGGAGCGGCTCGCCGCCGCCATCACCCGCTTCACCGGCAGCATGCCCTTCGTCTACCTGCACCTCGCGGTGTTCGGCCTGTGGATCGTCGTGAACCTCGGCTGGATCCCGGTGATCCCGCGCTGGGACCCGTCCTTCGTCGTTCTCGCCATGGTGGCGTCGGTCGAGGCGATCTTCCTGTCGACCTTCGTCATGATCACGCAGAACCGCATGGCCGCTGCCGCCGACAAGCGGGCGGACCTCGACCTGCAGATCAGCCTGCTCTCCGAGCACGAGGTGACCCGGCTGGTGACGCTGGTCTCCGCCATCGCGGCGCGGCTCGAGGTCGAGACGCATGTCGACCGCGAGATCCGGGAGATCGAGCGCGATGTCGCCCCCGACGCGGTGCTCGACGAGATCGAGACGACCGGGAGAGACGCTGCGCCGGACTGAACGCCCTCACGGCGTCGGTGCATCCTCCCGCAGCAGCCCCTCCCGCTTCAGCGCGGCCCAGAGCGCATCCGGCACCGGGTGGCGCATGGTCTCGACGGTCTGCCGCACGTGCTCGGGCGCGAAGGCGCCGGGGATGACGGACGCGACGATCGGGTGGTGCAGCGGGAACTGCAGCGCCGCGGCGGCGAGCGGCACGTCGAACGAGGCGCAGACCTCCTGCATCCGGCGGATGCGCGCCACCTCGGCCTCGGCCGGGTCCCGGTAGTTGAACTTCGCGCCCGGCACCGGCCCCGTCGCCAGGATGCCCGAGGCGTAGACGGTGCCGATGACCACGCCGATCCCGTGCCGCTCGCACAGCGGGAACTCCGCGTCGAGGGCCGGCTGCTGCGCCAGCGTGTAGGGTATGGCGACGAGGAAGAAGTCGAGCGGCATCAGCTCGACGAAGCGGGGGATGGTCCCCAGCCCGTTGACGCCGGCCCCCACCGCCTTCACCAGCCCCGCGGCCTTCAGCTCCGCGAGCGCGCGCCAGCCGCTCGTCGCCAGCTGGACGAGATGGGCGTCGACCAGAGCCTTCGTGCCGAGGTTCTCAATGTCGAGGTCATGGATAACGAGGACGTCGATCCGGTTCATCCCGAGCCGCATCAGGCTGTCCTCGTAGGAGCGCATGATGCCGTCGTAGGTGTAGTCGTGGTGCGGCACGAAGTGCAGGCCCCGCGGCCACTTGCGTGGCGACCTCGCGAAGGCGGCAGGGTCGGCCGGCGCCTTGAACACGCGCCCCACCTTGGTGGAGAGGATCACTTCCTCGCGCGGCCGCCGGTAGAGGCCCCGCCCGAAGCGCATCTCGCTGAGGCCGTGCCCGTACCAGGGCGAAGTGTCGTAGAAGCGGATGCCCGCCTCCCACGCCGCGTCGAGCGTGTCGGCAGCCTGCACGTCCGGGATGTCGAGGAACAGGTTGCCTAGCGAAGCGCCCCCCATGCCGAGGGCGGGGAGCGAGACGCCGCTGCGGCCGAGCGGGCGGAGCGCGAACGGATCCATGGCAGCGCCTCAGTCCATGCGGAACACGAGGTCGACCGGCTCCATCACCGGCGAGAGGTCGGGATTGGTCTCCATGTACTCGGCCATCATCGTCCACCATCGGTGCAGGACGGGATCGCGTTCCCCCGGCACGGGGTCCGGCGCGTCGATGTCGCGCTCGTGGTAGGCGAAGAGCAGCAGGCCGTAGCGGTAGATCGAGTAGTTGCGGATGCCGCGCCGCCGCAGGAGCTCCAGCATCTCGGGCCATATCTCGTCGTGCTTCTTCTTGTAGGCCTCCTCGCAGCCCGGCTTGAGCTTCATCACCCACGCAACGCGCATGTCCGTCCTCCCCACCGGCGGGATCTCGGTCCCCCTGCGGGGAACGGTGGCATGCTCCGGCAGCCTTGGCTACCCGGCCGCGCCGGGCCGTGCAGTCGGTCAGGGCTGCGGCGGCTGGCAGACGTCCACCCACTGCGCGCCGACGAGCTCCGCCATCCGCCGCGGTGCGATCCGCAGGGCGCCGTTGACCGAGCCGGCTGCGGGCAGCACCTCGTCGAAGGACTGCAGGGAGACGTCGCAATAGACGGGGAGGTCCGTGGCGAGCCCGAACGGGCAGACGCCGCCCACGGGATGCCCCGTCAGCCGCACGACCTCCTCGGCGGGCAGCATCGTGGCCTTGCCGCCGAACGTGTCCTTGATCTTCCGGTTGTCGAGCCGGACATCGCCGCGGGTCACGACGAGGAAGGCGCGGTCGCCGACCCGCAGGGACAATGTCTTGGCGATCTGGCCCGGTGCCACGCCGTGGCCGGCGGCGGCCTCGGCAACGGTGGCCGTGCTCTGCGGCAGTTCAATGATGCGGACGTCGGGCGCCCGCGCGGCAAGGAAGGAACGAACCTGTTCGATGGCCATCGGTCGACTCGGTGGGGCAGGTCCGCACCGGAAACCGACGCCTCGGGCTTGTCAATGCGGGCACCCGGACCCGTCTCTTCGCGCCGGCGCCCCGATGCGAGGGCGATCGTGCGCCGGCGGCTTTCTCAGGTGTTCACCAGCTGCGCCATCGCGGTGGCGATGCACAGGGTGGCATAGGTGCACACGGCGAAAGCGATGGCCATCCGGGTATGCTTCTGGCGGCGGATCTGCTTGAACTCGTCCATGGTGACCTCCCATCGGTCGATGGTGAGAGGATGCACCGGGCCACGGTTAACGGATGTGCGCCAGCACACACGACGTGGCGGGGACCGGATTCAGCTCCCGTCAACCATGGTGGCCCGGCCGTCGTCAGGCGGCCTTCCGACCGGGCGCGCTGCCGCGCCTCCGCGTGTCCAGGATGCGGAACGTCGCCACGAGGTCGTTGAGACGCTGGATCTGGCTCGAGAGCGAGCCGGCGGAAGCCGCGCTCTCCTCGGCGAGCGCCGCGTTCTGCTGGGTCATCTCGTCCATGTGCGCCACGGCCTGGCTCATCTCGTCGATGCCGTTGGCCTGCTCGCTCGTCGCCGCCGAGATCTCGCTCACCGTCCCGGCCACCTTCTGCGAGGCCTGGACGATCTTGCCCAGGGCGTCGCCGGCCGAGCGCACGAGCTTCACGCCCTGCGACACTTCCGTGGTCGACGAGTTGATCAGGGCCGTGATGTCCTTGGCGGCATCGGACGAGCGCTGCGCCAGCGTGCGCACCTCGGATGCCACCACGGCGAAGCCCTTCCCCGCCTCACCCGCACGCGCCGCTTCCACAGCCGCGTTGAGGGCGAGCAGGTTCGTCTGGAAGGCGATGTCGTCGATGACGGACGTGATGTCGGAGATCTTCTGGCTCGCCTGCTCGATGCGGGTCATCGCCTCGACGGCCTGCGTCACGATCGAGCCGCCGTTCTCGGCGACCTTCATCGCCTCCTCGGCAAGGTCGACGGCCTGACGGGACGACTGAGCGGAGGCCTTCACCGATGCGGCGAGTTCTTCCGTCGTGGCGGCCGTCTGCTCCAGCGAGGAGGCCTGCTCCTCGGTGCGGCGGGACAGGTCGTCGGCGCCCGCGTTGATCTCGCGGGCGGCCGAGGCGACGTCGCCGGCCGTGTGCTGGATCGTCGCGACGGTTTCCGCGAGGCGTCCAACCGTATCGTTGAGCGCCGTCTGCAGGGTCGCGAAGCGGCCGCGATACTGGCCGCGGATCGTTTCCGTGAGGTCGCCTTCCGCCACCAGGCCGAGGACCCGCGCGAACTCGCCCGTCGCCTCGTCGACGACCGTGTTGATGGCGTTGATGCCGTCCACGAGGCGCCGCATGTCGGGGTCATCCGAGGTGTTGCGCAGGCGGGCCGAGAAGTCGCCCTCGGCGGCGCGTCGAACGACCTCGCCCACCTCGCCGACGACCACGACCATCGCCTCGCTCCGGCGCAGCCTTTCGGCCGCCGTGCGGCGCTCCTCCTCCTCCAGCGCCTTCACGCGGAGCGAACTGTCCTTGAAGACCTGCACGGCGTCCGCCATGTGGCCGATCTCGTCCGCCCGGCCGACGTAGGGAACGGCCTCGCCGAGCCTCCCGCCGGCCAGCGCCTTCATCGTCTCGGTCAGGTCCGCGATGGGTCGGATGAGGCGCGAGCGCACGGCGAAGATCATCGCGGCGCACAGCACCAGCCCCAGCACCATGGCGATCGCGTTGAGGACCACGCTGCGCTGCGCCGCCGCGAGGCTCGCCGCGACCTCGGCCTGGGCCGCGCGATTGTGAAGGTCCACCGTCTCGGCAAGCAGCGTCTGCGCCTTGCGCGCCAGCGGGACGGCCTTGACGTTGAGGGTCTCCGAGGCCAGGTCGAGTTCCTCGCCGAGCGCCGCGTCGATCGCCTTCTTCTCCATGGCGAGATAGTCGGCCCAGGCCTGCCGGAACGTCTCCCAGTGGTTCCGGTCCTCCTGGTGCGAGAGCAGCGTCTCGAAGGCCGCCGCGTTTGCGTCGAACCGGGCCTTTGCCTCCGAGACGGCGACGAGCGCCTCCTTCTGCGCCTCCGGCGTGAGCGCCGCGACGAACCGCGCGACGCGCAGGCGGTACAGCATCATGTCGTAGTTGAGTTCGCCGAGCTTCACGACGGACGGCAGGAGATCCTTGGCCACCGCCTCCTGCTGGCGGCTGATCGCCACGGAACCGACCAGCGAGACGGCGCCCTGCCCCACGATCATGAGGGTCAGGAGCCCGAACGCGCCGAAGAGCATCGCTCGCAGATTGAGCCGGTTCATGGCCTCACCCCGTCATTTTCACAGTCGTGTGACGGGATTTACGACGTCGGCGTATCGAAGTGCTTAAGGCGACGCTTGCTGCGACCTCCGGAGAAACCCGGAGGCCGGCTCAGGCCGCCCCCTGCGAGGGCACGTCGGCGCGCTGCAGGGTCGACGCCATGAAGGCCTCCAGCGTCTCGCGCTGGTCCGGAGACAGTCGCAGGCCGAGCTTCGAGCGGCGCCAGAGAACGTCGTCGGCGCTGCGGGCGAACTCGTGCTCCATCAGCCAGCGGACCTCGCGCTCGGTGAGGTTCCAGCCGAAGAGGCGACCGAGGTCGTCCATGCCGCGGGCTCCCTCCAGGATGCGCCTCGCGTCTGTGCCGTAGGCGCGCGCGAGCCGGCGCAGGAGCCCTCCGTCGGCCCACGGATGGGCCGCCGCAAGCTCGCGCAACAGCGCGTCGAACCCGGTGGCCGGGAAGTCGCCACCCGGCAGCGGGGCCGTGCCCGTCCACGATGGTTTGTCCAGCACAGGCATCGAGGGCGCGAGCTTGGCCAGTGCCGCCTCGGCGAGGCGGCGGAAGGTCGTGATCTTGCCGCCGTAGACGGAGAGCAGCGGCGCCTCGCCCGTCGGCGCATCGAGCACGAGCACGTAGTCGCGCGTCGCCTCCTGCGCCTTGCTGGCCCCGTCGTCGTAGAGGGGCCGCACGCCGGAATAGGTCCACACGACGTCCTCGCGCCGCACGGGCTGGCGGAAGTACTCGCTCGCCGCCGCGCAGAGGTAGGCAATCTCCTCCTCGCTGGCCGCGACCGTCTTCGGATCGCCCCGGAAGTCCTTGTCAGTGGTCCCGATCAGCGTCAGGTCGCCCTCGTAGGGGATGGCGAAGATGATGCGGCCGTCGGCGTTCTGGAAGATGTAGCAGCGGTCGTGGTCGTAGAGCCGCCGCACGACGATGTGGCTCCCCTGCACCATGCGAACGCCCGCCGAGGCGTTGGCGCCGACGACGCCGGACACCACCTCCGCCACCCACGGGCCGGCGGCGTTGACCAGTGCGCGCGCCGTCACCGACTCCGTGCCTCCGTCCGGCGTGCGCGCGGTGACGTGCCACAGCCCGCCCTCGCGTCGCGCCGAGACGACCGGCGAACCCGTGCGGATGACCGCCCCGCGCTCGGCGGCATCACGGGCGTTGAGCACGACGAGGCGGCTGTCCTCCACCCAGCAGTCGGAGTACTCGAACCCGCGGCTGTAGCCGGGCGCCAGCGGCGTGCCGGCCGCGTCGCGCGTCAGGTCGAGATTGCGCGTGCCGGGCAGCAGACGCCGGCCCCCGAGGTGGTCGTAGAGGAACAGGCCGAGGCGCAGCAGCCACGCGGGCCGCAGCCCCTTGTGGTGCGGCAGCACGAAGCGCAGCGGCCAGACGATGTGCGGCGCCATCGCCCACACCACCTCGCGCTCCTGCAGCGCCTCGCGCACCAGTCGAAACTCGTAGTGCTCGAGGTAGCGCAGGCCGCCGTGGATGAGCTTGGTGGAGGCGGAGGATGTCGCGCTGGCGAGGTCGCGCTGCTCGAAGAGGATGACAGAGGCACCGCGCCCCGTCGCGTCGCGGGCGATCCCGCAGCCGTTCACGCCGCCGCCGATGATGGCGATGTCGAAGGGAGTGCCCACGTCCGCGGTCCCCGTTGGTCGTCCGTCCCCTGTGGCCGGCCGTTCGGGCAAGCGATGGCCACGGCCTGCATTCGCAGTCCATTTCGCACAGCGACGATCCGAAAGTCAAAACGAAACCCCGCCAAGGATGCCGCAGGCCTCTGCGACGCCAGGGCGACGTCCGCAGAGCGGGTGCATCGACCGGAAAGCCGAAGCGCGTCGATCTGCTCGGGGATGGGTCAGGCGAGGGTCACGGACCCCACTGCTGGCGCCGCTGCTGCTCGCCCATCAGGCAGTTCGCCGGGGCCCGGCCCTGGGCCTTCTGGAACAGCGGCTCCGGCGGCCCGAGGTCGGCGATCTCGCGCACGATCTTGGTCCGGGTGGCCTCGCTGATCTGCTGCCGGTCGCGGATCGGGATCGAGAACGCGCCGGGCCCGCCGATGACGCAATCCTCGTAGTAGTGGTCGAGGTTCTCGACGTCGCCGAAGCCGGTCGGCTGCTTCACCATGAACGGCAGGCCGTTGATGACGACGCCCTTGCCGATGGCCTCGTCCCGCGCCTGCGTCACGGTCCGGCCCGTGTTGTTGGGCCCGTCGCCCGACACGTCGATGACGCTGCGCAGCGCGTTGACGCCACTCTTTTCCAGAAGCTCCACGCCGAAGTCGATCGCCCCGGAGATCGAGGTGGAGAAGATCCGCCCGATCTGCGCCTTCTCGAGCCGCCCGGCGAAGTCCATCGCGCCCTGCTGCCCGTCGATCAGCGTCCACGGGATCACGACCGTCTGCTGCCCCGGCCCCGACCACTCCATGTAGACGACGGCGATCTTGCCGATCATCCCGTTGCGGATGGCGTTGTGGACGACCTCGGAGCGGAACGCCTCGACATAGCCCTCCCGCTGCAGCCGCTGCTCCTCGAGATCCATCGAGCGGGACACGTCGACGGCCAGCACGAGGGCGAGGTCCACCTCCGTCTCCGCGCGGGCACCGGGGGTCCACCCGGCTGCGAGGGCCAGGCCGACCAGGCCCGCAAGCCACTGCCTCATTGCCATGGCGGTGCCCCGACTGTTGCACGGCCAGACTGCCGCAGGTAGACGCGCCGCGGCAAGCGCTGCCGTCGCCCGCGCCCGGCTTCGTCAGCACACAAACGCTTGAGCGGCCCCGCTCAAGCCTCCCCGTCCGGCCGCGCCAGAAGCGCCTCTGCCGCCCTGTTTTCGCCCACCGACAGGGCGCAGATGCGCGACAGGTGGACGTAGGGCAGTCCGGTCTCCTTCGCCCACGCGTTGAACTGTGCCTGGACCTTCGCGAAGTCCCCGCGCGATGTCGGCTGCTCGGCGATGTCGAGCCCGGCGTCCCGCAGGCAGGCGACGACGTCGCGCGAGAGGACGAAACCGTCCCAGCCGAGGAAACGCAGCAGCATCTGTCCGGTGTTGCCTCCGAGCCGGCTGCCCTTCTTCGCCAGCACCTGCAGCAGCCCCACCTCGTCGTCGGCCGGCCAAGCCGCGAGGAAGCGGCCGAAGCTGCCGTGCTCGCGCGCCACCGCGGAGACGAAACCGGCGTTCTCGCGGACGGAGAGGATCTTCGCGCCGTTGCGCACGATCCGCCGGTCCCGCATGAGGTCGTCCCAGAACTCGTCGGGCTGGAACGCGAGCGCCGAGGGCGAGAAGCCGAGGAACG
Source organism: Alsobacter sp. R-9 (assembly GCF_054612375.1). NCBI lineage: Bacteria > Pseudomonadati > Pseudomonadota > Alphaproteobacteria > Hyphomicrobiales > Alsobacteraceae > Alsobacter > Alsobacter sp. R-9. The sequence goes on from NZ_JBTSWJ010000006.1 coordinate 292,822, forward strand.
CCTCCTCGAAGCCCGGCCACTTCGCGTCGATGACGCTCCACGCGAAGCCGCTGCAGAACACGCGGCGTGCCATCTCCGCCAGCACGCGGTCGTCGGCGAGCGCCGCCACCGCGTCACGCGACGGCGCCTTCGGCAGCAGCGCCCGCAGCGCCTTCGCGCCGCCCTTGCGCGCCTCGGCGCGTGCGAGGATCGCCTTGAACGCCGTCACGGCGCGACCTCCTCGACCCGTCGAACCGGGGCCCGTTCGAACCGCCTGAGGAAGGCCGACATCCGTTCCAGCCCGGCCGCGATGATCTCCGGCGCGTTGGCGTAGCCGATGCGTACGGTCCCCTCCATGCCCATGGCCGAACCCGGGGTCAGCATCACGCCCGTTTCCTCCAGCAGCGCCACGCAGAAGTCGCGCGACGGCATGTCGACGTGAAGCCGCAGCAGCGCCGTCGTGCCCGACCGGGGCCTGACCCAGGAGACGAGCGGTTCGCCCTCCACCCATTCCGACAGAAGCGCCAGGTTGCCGCGCGTGATCGCCCGGCTGCGGGCGAGCACCGCATCGCGGTTCTCCAGCGCTAGCGTGGCGAAGTGGTCGTCGAGCATGCCGACCGAGATGGTGTTGTAGTCGCGGTGGATCGACACCGCCTCCAGCACCTCGCGCGGCCCCGCGACCCAGCCGAGCCGGAGCCCGGCGAGCGAGAACGCCTTCGACATGCCCGCCGTGCTGATCCCCTTCTCGTAGAGGTCGGCCATGGACGCCGTCATCCCGCCGCCCTCCTGGTCCGTGCCGCGGTAGACCTCGTCGGCGAGCACGTAGGCTCCGGCATCGCGGGCGATGGCGGCGATCGCCTCCAGCATCGGCCGGTCCATCAGAGCCCCCGTGGGATTGTTGGGGTTGGTGAAGGCGATCAGGCGCGTGCCGGGCGTCGCCAGCGCCCGCAACTCGTCGAGATCGGGCATGAAGCCGTTCTCCTCTCGCAGCCGCAGGAGCCGCATGTCGGCGCCGAGGCTCTCGGGGATCGAGACGTGCTGCTGGTACGTCGGCACGGCGGCGACCACGCGGTCCCCGGCCGACACCAGCGCCTGGTGGACGAGCGCGTTGGCGCCGGCCGTGCCGTGCGCCACGATGACGGAATGGCGGTGCTGGCGCTCGTAGAGGGCGGCGATGGCGTCACGCAGCCGGTCCGACCCTTCGATGGCACCATAGGTCATCTTCAGGGCGAGGAGCTCGGACAGGTCGTCGTGGTTGCGGCCCGCGAGCGCCAGCAGCGCCCCGATGGTGAGGCTCTCGACGCAGGTCTCCGCGAGGTTGAGCTCGCAGCGCGTCTCGTAGGCGTTCATCCAGATCTCGACGCCGAACGGTTCGATCCGCATGGCCACCTCCTCGCTGTCGACGGCGGCACGATAAACCGACTGGCGCGACGGTGGCGAGGCGACGATGATCCCGCCGGTGGAACCCGGCCCCCCGTCAAGGACTTGACGCTCGACCGTCCGGGTCCCCTCGATGCCACGACCCACAGGAGACTGCCGATGTCGACCGCACCCTCCGCCGGCGACGACCGCGACCTCGTGTTCTCCCGCGTCATCGACGCACCGCGCGCCGCCGTCTGGCGCTGCTGGACCGAGCCCGAGCTGATGAAGCGCTGGTTCACGCCGGCACCGTGGCAGACCATCCATGCCGAGGTCGACCTGCGCCCCGGCGGCACCAACCGGGTCGTGATGCGTGGCCCCGACGGGACCGAGGCGCCGCATACGGGCGTCTACCTGGAGGTGGTGCCGGAGCGGAAGCTCGTCTTCACGGATGCCTTCAGCGAGGCGTGGGCCCCGTCGGGGAAGCCCTTCATGGTCGGGATCATCACGCTGGAGGACACGGGCGACGGCCGGACCTTGTACCACGCGCTCGTGCGACACTGGACGCTGGAGGACCGGGACGGGCACCTCGCCATGGGGTTTCACGAGGGGTGGGGGAAGGCCGCCGAACAACTGGAGGCCACTGCGCGTTCGCTCTGACATCGCAGGCATGATGGGAGAGACGGCATGGCCTATGTCGACGGTTTCGTCGCCGCCGTTCCGACGGCACGCAAGGAAGACTACCGGGCCCACTGCGAGAAGGCGGCGGGCGTCATCCGGGAATACGGAGCGCTCAGCGTGGTCGAGTGCTGGGGCGACGACGTGCCCGAGGGCAAGCTCACCTCGTTCCCGATGGCCGTGAAGCGCAACGGCGACGAGACGGTGGTGTTCTCCTGGGTCCTGTGGCCCGACAAGCGGACCCGCGATGACGGCATGGCGCGGATGATGAAGGACCCGCGCATGTCGCCCGAGACGAACCCCATGCCCTTCGACGGCAAGCGGGTCATCTACGGCGGCTTCGAGGTCCTCGTCGACGGCTGATGCGCGGTGCCCGGCGGCGCTTTGCGGACGGGCAAGCCCCGGCTTGCGCCGGGCACGTTGCGTTCGGCGCCGCCGCGGACCACGGTGTCGGCCTGCGGCGCAGGACGGGAGCACGGGCATGGCGGTCGAGATCGGTCTCTACACCTTCGGTGACGTCGGCCTCGATCCGAAGTCCGGGAACGCCGTGACGCCGCAGCTGCGGCTCGCGAACCTCGTCGACGAGATCGCGCTCGCCGACGCCTCGGGCCTCGACGTCTTCGGGCTCGGCGAGCACCACCGTCCGGACTACGCCGTGTCGGCGCCCGCCGTCGTGCTGGGCGCGGCCGCGGTGCGGACCTCGCGCATCCGCCTGACGAGCGCCGTCACGGTGCTGAGCTCGGACGATCCGATCCGCGTGTTCCAGCAGTTCTCGACGGTCGACAACCTCAGCGGCGGCCGCGCCGAGATCATGGCGGGGCGCGGCTCCTTCATCGAGTCGTTCCCGCTGTTCGGCCACGACCTCGACGACTACGACACGCTCTTCTCGGAGAAGCTGCAGATGCTGCTGGCGATCCGCGCGGAGGAGCGGCTCAGCTGGCCGGGCAGCCGCCACACGCCCGCCGTGCCCGACCGCGGCGTCTATCCGCGCCCCGTGCAGGACCCCCTGCCCGTCTGGATCGCGGTCGGCGGCACCCCGCAGTCCGTGGTGCGCGCGGGCGCGCTCGGCCTGCCGCTGGCCTTGGCCATCATCGGCGGCGAGCCCGCCCGCTTCGCCCCCCTCTTCGACCTCTACCGCAGGGCTGCCGCGCAGGCCGGCCACGCGCCGCAGCGGCTGCGCACATCCCTCAACGTCCACGGCTTCGTCGGCGCCACGAGCCAGCAGGCGGCGGACGTCTTCTATCCCGCGCAGGCCGAGGTGATGAACCGCATCGGCCGCGAGCGCGGCTGGGCGCCGGGCGGCCGGGCGCAGTTCGACGCCGCGCGCAGCCCCTCGGGCGCCCTCTTCGTCGGCAGCCCGGCCGAGGTGACCGACAAGATCCTCGCCTGCCACGAGATCTTCCGCTTCGACCGCATCCTGATCCAGATGGCGATCGGCGTTCTCGACCACGCCGACCTCTGCCGCGCCATCGAGCTGCTGGCGACCCGCGTGGCCCCAGAGGTCCGCAAGGCAACCGCGGGGACGCCGGTCGCCGCCTGACACGGGAGACCGACATGACGCTCGAGGGCTTCGCGGACAGCCTGTCGCAGCCGATCCCGCCCGCCGACCTGACGCCGGCCCTCCTCGGCCTGTGGCACGACGCGCGGGGGGACTGGGATGGCGCCCACCGCTGCGTGCAGGACGACGAGACGCCCGACGGTTCCTGGGTGCACGCCTACCTCCACCGCAAGGAGGGCGACCTCGGCAATGCCGGCTACTGGTACCGCCGCGCCGGCCGCGCCGTCGCCTCGGGTCCGCTCGCCGACGAGTGGGCGGCGATCGCCCGCGACCTCCTCGCCCACCGCACCTGACGCAGGGGCCAACGCGGCCTCAGAGCCGTGCGCGGGTGCTGCGTGGCGTCGCCAGCAGCAGCGTCGTCTCCGACCCGGTGATCCCCGGCACGAGACGCAGCCGGCTCAGCACCGCGTCGAGGTCCGTCAGGCTCTGCGCGGAGAGTTCCACCACGAGGTCCCAGCGGCCATTGGTGGTGTGCACGGCGCCGATTTCGGCGAAGCCGGCGAGCGCGTCGATCACCCGGTCCTTCATCCGCCCCTCGACCTCGATCATGGTGAGGCCGCGCACAGGCTGCGCCACGGCGTCGGCCCGCAGCACGACGGTGTAGCCGATGATCTCGCCGGTCGCCTCCAGCCGCTCCAGCCGCGCCCGCACCGTCGCCCGGCTCACGCCGAGCTCCGCCGCCATGGCCGAGAGGCTGCGCCGCCCGTCGTGGCGCAGGATCGAGATCAGCCGGCCGTCGAGATCGTCCATGGTACCAGTTTGTACAGTCGGGCCCTCCGGATTGGCAAGAAAGACCGCGCTTTTCGACAGCTTGCTCCGTTCAGACCGCCGGCGAAGACGGCTACACTGTTGGCCGTGGCGGCCGAAGTCCCGGCCGGCCCGGCGGGAGGGAGCCCCGGATGGACAAGACCTGCGTGCTGATCGGGGCGCCCGTGCAGTCGGGCACCGGACGCCTCGGCTGCGACATGGGCCCGAGCGCATTCCGCGCCGCCGGCATCGGCCAGGCCCTCGCCGACCTCGGCTACCGGGTCGACGATCGCGGGAATCTTGCCCCGCCCGCCTTCTCGCCGGTCTCCCACCCCAACCCGGTCATCCTGCATCTCGGCGAGATCGCCGCGTGGACGAAGCTCCTCGCCGACGTCGCCTTCGAGGCGAGCGGGGCCGGGATGCCGATCTTCCTCGGCGGCGACCACAGCCTCTCCGCCGGCACCATGGCCGGCCTCGGCCGCCGCGCCGCGGCCGAGGGGCGCGAGCTCTTCGTGCTGTGGCTCGACAGCCACCCCGACCTGCACACGCTGCAGTCGACGACGAGCGGCAACCTGCACGGCGTGCCGGTGGCCTACGCCATGGGCCGGCCGGGCTTCGACGGGTTCTTCCCGCCGCTGCCCGTGCCGCTGAAGCCGTCGAACGTGTGCATGATCGGCCTGCGCAGCGTCGACCCGGAGGAGCGCCGCTTCCTGCGCGACGGCGCGGTGCGTGTGCACGACATGCGTGCCATCGACGAGAACGGCCTGAGCATCCTTCTGGCGCCGTTCCTCGACCTCGTGCGCAGCCGCAACGGCCTCCTGCACGTGAGCCTCGACGTCGACTTTCTCGACCCCGGCATCGCGCCGGGCGTGGGCACCACGGTGCCCGGCGGCATGACCTTCCGCGAGGCCCACCTCGTCATGGAGATGCTGCACGACAGCGGCCTCGTGACGAGCCTCGACCTCGTCGAGCTCAACCCCTTCCTCGACGAGCGCGGCCGCACCGCGCTGCTGCTCGTCGACCTCGTCGCGAGCCTGATGGGCCGCCGTGTCCTCGATCGTCCGACCCGGAGCTACTGACGTGAACGCCCTCATCCCCGTGGCGAAGCTGAACGTCGTCCCCTTCGTCAGCGTGCACAACATGATGCGGCTGGTGAACGCGGTCGGCATCGAGCGCTCGCTCGCCGAGCTCGCGGCCTTCATCGAGGAGGACTTCCGCCGCTGGGGAAGCTTCCACAAGACGCCCCGCATCGCCTCGCACAGCGTCGACGGCGTGATCGAGTTGATGCCGACCAGCGACGGCACCACCTACGGCTTCAAGTACGTCAACGGCCATCCGAAGAACATGCGGGCCGGCCTGCAGACGGTGACGGCCTTCGGCATGCTCGCCGACGTGGCGACCGGCTACCCGGTGCTGTTCACCGAGATGACGATCCTCACCGCCCTGCGCACCGCCGCGACCTCCGCCATGGCGGCGCGCCGGCTGGCGCCCGCGGGGGCGCGGACCATGGCGGTCATCGGCAACGGCGCGCAGGCGGGCTTCCAGGCGCTGGCCTTCCGCACCCTGCTCGGCATCGACCACGTGCGCCTCTACGACATCGACCCGCAGGCGAGCGCCACCTGCGCCCGGAACCTCGCGCGACACGGCCTCGCCTCGACGATCTGCCGCAGCGCCTTCGAGGCCGTCGAGGGGGCACAGGTCATCACCACCGCCACC